>NZ_CP072308.1:2052500-2425000 GCF_017726655.1 Agrobacterium tumefaciens | reverse complement strand
ATTCGGCACGGATGAAAACGGCAACATCATCCTGGCTGACGAAATCCATACGCCGGACAGCAGCCGCTACTGGATGGCCGACAGCTATGACGAGAGCTTTCGGAGTGGCACCCGCCCGGCAAGCTTCGACAAGGACTTCGTCAGAGCCTGGGTCGCCGAGCGCTGCGATCCCTATAAGGACGACATTCCCGAAATCCCGCAGGATCTCGTCCTCCAGACCTCCAGGGTCTACATTGATGCTTACGAGCGCATCACCGGGCAGAGCTTCGTTCCCGATGACAGCGGTGAAACGCCGCTTGCAAGAGTACGTCGGAACCTGGAGCCGTTTTTCCCCGGAGTCTGACCGTGACCAAAATGATCGAACACGCGAGCAAGGCAGACAGGAAGAATGACCGTCCTGTCAAACGCCGGCCTCGCCGTTCCGCCGAGGAGACCCGGCGGGACATTTTAGCAAAAGCGGAAGAGCTTTTCCGCGAGCGTGGCTTCAACGCCGTGGCGATTGCCGATATTGCCGCAGCGCTCAGCATGTCTCCTGCCAATGTCTTCAAGAATTTCAGCTCGAAGAACGCCCTCGTCGACGCGCTTGGTTTCGAACAGATCGGCGTTTTCGAACGGCAGATCTGTCCGCTCGACAAAAGTCACCCGCCGCTGGAGAGGCTGCGCCATCTCGCGCACAACCTGATGGAGCAGCACCATCAGGATCTCAATAAAAATCCCTACGTCTTCGAGATGATCCTGATGACCGCCAAGCAGGATATGAAATGCGGCGATTATTATAAAACCGTCATCGTGAAACTGCTGGCCGAAATCATAGAGGATGGCGTTGAGGCTGGAACCTACGCAGCAACCGACGCTCTTTCTCTTGGCGAAACCGTGCTGCATGCGTTGACCAGCGTCATCCATCCCGTCCTCATCGCCCGGGAAGATATCGGCAATTTAGCAACACGTTGTGATCAACTCGTCGATCTGATCGATGCGGGATTACGCAATCCACTTGCTAAGTGACGATTCCCAATTTACGTCACCTTCTCGCAATTGCTTGCGAAGCGCATTAGCCTGCGCTTCTATGCGCTTGGCGGTTCGGACGAAATGAGCGAATCGGGTCCCTGTTAAGGCCTTCGCCTGTCACGTCGGTCCTCGGACGCGCATCCGCCGAGCGACATTGCGCTTATAGTTGAATGCGATCAGGAAGCAGGGAAGAACGATGAGCCGACGTATTTTACCCCTATTTGCTTCTCTGTGTGTCACCGCGCTTCTGGCCGGATGCAGCGATGGCGGAGAAAGCAATCAGGCGCCCGGCCAGGGTGCCGCGCGTCCGCCGTCTCCCGTCAGCGTCATCGTGATGAAGAACAGCGAATATCCGCTGACCACGGTGCTGCCAGGCCGCGCCAGCGCGTTCCAGACCGCGGAGATCCGCCCGCGCGTCACTGGCATCATCCGCGAAATCCCTTTCAAGGAGGGCAGCGAGGTCAAGCAGGGCGACGTTCTCTACCAGATCGAGGACAATACCTATCTGGCGGAAGTGGCGCAGGCCAAGGCCAATGTGGCAAAGGCCGAGGCAAGCATTCCGAGCGCCGAGGCAAATCTTGCCCGCTATGAGCGGCTGGTCAACAGCGGCGCAACGCAGATCGAATATGAAAATGCCAAGGTAACGCTGCTGCAGGCGCAGGCGGATGTGGCCCAGACGAAGGCGGCGCTGGAAACGGCGGAGATCAATCTCGATCTCACCAAGGTCCGCGCACCTTTCGACGGCATTACCAGCGCTACCGCCTTCAGTATCGGCAACGTGGTGACCGCAAACCAGACGACGGCGCTGACCACGCTACGCCGCATCGATCCGATCTACATCGACCTGATGGAGTCCAGCATCAACCTGCTGCGTCTGAAAAAGGCGATCTCGTCCGGTCAGCTTGGTGGCGACACGAAGGAGACAGGCATTCATCTGACTCTAGAAGACGGCACCGAATACAAACACGACGGCAAGATCGACATGTCGGACATGGCGGTGAGCGAAACGACGGGCACCTTCTCCATCCGCGCCCTGTTCGAAAACCCTGACGATCTTCTGCTGCCCGGCACCTATGTTCGCGCCACACTGACGATCGGTAAGGAAAAAGGCTTCCGCATTCCGCAGCGCGCGGCGAGCCGCAACGCCAATGGTGACCTGACCGCAAAGTTCGTATCGGCGGAAAACAAGGTGGAGACCCGCACCTTCCCGTCCAGCCAGCAGTCTGGCAACGCCTGGCTGGTGACGGAAAATGTCAAGGATGGCGACAAGCTCATCGTTGATGGCTTCCAGTGGATCGCCGATGGCGCGACCGTGGCACCGGTCGAAGTAACCATCGACGATCGCGGTATCGTCGTTCTGCCGCAGCAAGCTCCGCCTGCCGCCGCCCCAACGAAATAAGCATGAGCAGCAAACCCTCGGTCGAAGCTCGCACAAGGTAAGGCAGGACTGCCATGGCCCATTTCTTCATCCGGCGCCCCGTTTTTGCATGGGTTATTGCCATCGTCATCATGCTGGGCGGTGCCCTTGCTATCTGGACCCTGTCCATTTCGCAATATCCGGACATCGCGCCGACGACGGTTCGTGTCAGCGCCACCTATAACGGCGCCAGTGCCGAAACCGTCGAAAAATCGGTGACGACCATCATCGAGGACGGCATGACCGGTCTCGATGACCTCACCTATATGACCTCGTCATCCTCGACGGGAAGCGCCGAAGTGACGCTGACCTTCGGCAACAGCATCCTGCCTGACATCGCGCAGGTTCAGGTACAGAACAAGCTCCAGCTCGTTCAGTCGCAGCTGCCCGATACCGTGCAGCAGCGCGGCATCCAGGTCAGCCGCTCGACATCGAGCATCCTCATGGTCGGCGCGCTCATTTCCACCGATGGCAAGCGCAACTCCGCCGACCTTGGCGACGTCTTCTCCTCCCGCGTCGAAGACCAGATCAAGCGTCTCGAAGGTGTCGGCAGCATCAACGTGTTCGGTTCGGAATATGCCATGCGTATCTGGCTGGACCCGTTCAAGCTCAACAAGTACCAGCTGACCACGGCCGACGTCACCGGCGCCATCGAAAGCCAGAACACCCAGGTTTCCGTCGGCTCTCTCGGTGCTGTGCCCGCGGTCAAGGGTCAGCAGCTGAATGTTACGGTCACGGCACAGAGCCAGCTCACCACCGTTGCCGACTTCGAAAAGGTCATTCTGAAAGTCGAGAAAGACGGTGCGACCGTTCGCCTGAGTGACGTCGCGCGTATTGAGATCGGCCAGGAAACCTATGGCGGCGATTCCCGCTCCAATGGCCGTCCTTCGGCCGGCTTTGCGGTCAACCTCGCGACAGGCGCAAATGCGCTCGACACCGCGGCCCGCGTCAAAGCGGCTTTGACCAATGTCGAAGGTTCCCTGCCCGAGGGCGTCTCAATCGAGTATCCCTACGACACGACCCCCTTCGTCAAGCTGTCTATCGAAAAGGTGGTCCACACACTGATCGAAGCGATCATCCTCGTCTTCGTCGTGTTGCTGGTCTTCCTCCAGAACCTCAGGGCCACCTTCATTCCGATGATCGCCGTGCCGGTCGTGCTTCTCGGTACCTTCGGTGTTCTGGCACTCACCGGATATTCCATCAACACGCTGACCATGTTTGCCATGGTTCTGGCCATCGGCCTCCTCGTCGACGACGCTATCGTTGTCGTTGAAAACGTCGAGCGCATCATGTCGGAAGAGGGTCTGTCACCGGTCGAGGCGACCGAGAAGTCGATGGGCGAAATCACTGGTGCAATCATCGGCATCGCACTCGTCCTGACCGCCGTCTTCATTCCGATGGCTTTCTTTGGTGGGTCGACGGGCATCATCTACCGCCAGTTCTCGATCACCATCGTGTCGGCGATGCTGCTTTCGGCCGTTGTCGCCATCGTGCTGACGCCGGCGCTGTGCGCCACCATGCTGAAGCCGATCGACCACCACAAGAAGCAGCGCGGGCCGGGTGCGTGGTTCAATCGCGGCTTCGGCAGGACGACGGATGGCTATGTCTCCACCATCGGCTATCTCCTGAAACGCCCGTTGCGCGTCATGATCATCTTTGCGGTCGTCATCGGTGGCTGCGTCTGGTTTTTCAGCAAGCTGCCAAGCTCGTTCCTGCCACAGGAAGACCAGGGTGTGCTCCTGACCATCATCCAGACCCCGACGGGTTCGAACATCGAACGCACCAATGAGGTGGTAAAACAGGTCGAGAGCTACTTCCGCGAAAAAGAAGCTGCCAATGTCGAATCGGTGTTTGGCGTGCTTGGCTTCAGCTTCAGCGGTTCCGGCCAAAACAACGCCATCGTCTTCACCAAGCTCAAGGATTTCGAGGAACGCACGGCGCCGGCGCAACATGCCGGAGCCATCGTTCAACGCGCCATGGGCACCTTCTTCGGTTTCCGCGATGCGCAGGTCTTCCCGCTTCTGCCGCCGGCCATTCAGGGCATGGGCACGTCGAGCGGTTTCTCGATGTATCTGGTGGATAGCGGCCGAAACGGCACCGATGCCCTGACGGCATCATCGAAAGAACTGATCGCGCTTGCCACAGGCAATCCGAAGATCAGCTCGCTCAGAAGCGACAGCCAGGATAATGAAACCCAGATGAAGATCGTTCTCGATCAGGAAAAAATGGGTGCCATGGGGGTCGACCTGTCCTCCGTGAACCTCATGCTGTCGACGATCTTTGCGGGGCGCGATGTCAATGACTTCACGCTCAATGGCGAGTTGAAGCCCGTCTATGTCCAGGGTGACGCCCCCTATCGTATGCAGCCCGACGATCTGAAGTTCTGGTATGCCCGCAACACCAATGGCGAGATGGTGCCTTTCTCTTCCTTTAGCGAAGTCAAATGGATCAATGCCCCGCCATCGCTGGCGCGCTTCAACGGCACGGGGGCGATCTCGCTGGAGGGCACTGCCGGAGCGGGCGTCGCCTCGGGCGACGCAATGGACGAAATGGAGCGTCTGACAGCGAGCCTGCCGGGTGGTTACACGGTGGCCTGGCAGGGCATCTCCTATCAGGAACGCCTCTCGGGTTCGCAGGCGCCGATGCTGTACGCGCTGTCGGTGCTGATCGTCTTCCTGTGCCTTGCCGCCCTTTATGAAAGCTGGTCGATCCCGTTCTCGGTCATCATGGCCGTTCCGGTGGGTGTTCTCGGTGCTTTGACGGCGGCGCATTTCTTCGGTCAGTCGAACGACGTCTACTTCAAAGTCGGCCTTCTGACCACGATCGGGCTTGCGGCAAAGAACGCGATTCTGATCGTCGAATTCGCCAAGGAGAGACAGGAGCACGGACTGGGCCTGATGGAAGCGACTCTGGAGGCGGCGAAGCTGCGCCTGCGCCCGATCATCATGACCTCGCTCGCCTTCATCCTCGGTGTCGTGCCTCTCGCCATCGCAACCGGAGCGGGTTCTGCTGCGCAAAATGCAATCGGCATTGGCGTCCTGGGTGGTATGCTTTCTGCAACACTGCTCGGAATTTTCTTCGTTCCGTCCTTTTTCGTCATCATTCGCCGCCTTTCAAGGCGTTAACAAAACAAAAATGGGCTGTGCCAACCGTTAATACGCTGCTAGAAATATCGCCGATTTGGCAAGTGCACGTTTCTACGGCATATCGACCGCGCAGCCCATTTGTCAGCCACGCTCGGTAAGCCAACCTAAGAATTGGGAAAATTACATGCTGTCTATTCGCGCTATCGCTCCCCTGACAATGCTGCTGCTTGCAGGCTGTGTCGTCGGGCCCGACCAAAAGACACCGGAAATCCAGTTGCCGGGCAAATTCGCGGAAGGCGGCAAGACCAGCAACGGTGACATCAGCAGCGTCGCGTGGTGGACCGCATTCAACGACAGCCGCCTTAATGGCTATGTCGCGACCGGCCTTCAACAGAACCTGACCGTGATGCAGGCTATCGAGCGCATCAATCAGGCGCAGGCGAATGTCATCATCGCCGGCGCTGGTGCGCTTCCGAGCCTGAATGCACAGGGGCAGCATACGACCAGCCAGACATCTGGCAGCCTGCGCGATGTGCCGGTGACGAACACCTCTTCCGGCGGCCTCAGCGTTTCCTGGCTGCTCGATCTTTTCGGCCGCTACCAGCGTGCCCGGGAAAGCGCCAGCGCAGATCTTGATGCCGCATACTCGACCGTTGATGTTCAGCGTCTGACGCTGATCTCTGCGGTGGCGTCAGCCTATATTGACGTTCGTTATTATCAGGAGCGACTGGCGATTGCCCGCCAGAACCTCGGTTCGCGTCGCGAGACGCTGGATCTGACGAAGCTACAGCTTGAAGCTGGTGCTGCCTCCCGTCTCGACGTGGTACAGTCCGAGGGTCTCGTCAATTCGACCCTGTCTGAAATTCCGGGACTGGAAACCAATTTCCGCAAGGCCGCCCATCGCATCGCAACCCTGCTCGGCATGCCGGCATCGTCGCTCATTACGGAATTGCAGAAGGGCGCACGTCAACCGGTTGCCCGCAGCATCCCGCGCACAGGCATCCCCGCTGACCTCATCCGTAACCGACCGGATATTCGCGTTGCCGAGCGCAATCTTGCCGCTGCGGTCGCTGCCATCGGTGTAGCTGAAGCGCAGCTTTATCCAAGCATCGAACTCAGCGGCTCGATCACGCCGAGCTATAGCTTCATCAGTGGTGGCAGCCGCGGCTCGGCCAACAGCTGGTCCTTTGGCCCGTCGCTGGTTCTGCCCATTCTGGACGGTGGTCGCCTGCGCGCCAATGTCGACATTGCGAACTCGCAGGCACGCGAACAATACCTCGCCTGGAAGGCGACGGTTCTGAACGCGGTCGAAGAGGTTGAAAACGCTCTTGCCGCCGTCAACCGCGACCAGCGCACCGCAGACGCTCTTCGCAGGACCGTGGCTTCCTATCGTGAAGCACTTCAGCTTTCGACGGCAAGCTACCGCGATGGCGCTTCGTCCCTGCTCGACGTTCTGGACGCGCAGCGCCAGGTTTCCACTGCGCAGGCGAGCCTTGCTCAGGCCGTACAGCAGACGGCCCAGGATTATGTCGCCCTCAGCATCGCGCTCGGTGGCGGTTATGCTGTCGGCCAGACGACGGCTCCCAACAGGGGCGGCCCGACCATTGCCGCTGCCGCCGTCGCCAAGGGCATGTGACAGCATCCAAAATGACAAACAAAAAGCCCGCGTCTCGACGCGGGCTTTTTTATTGCGGACATAAAAAGCACCCGTCATCAGGTGCTTTTAACGTCATCAGCCGTCAGGCTCAGTTCTTGGCGCGCTCGACGTAGGAATTGTCTTCCGTCGCGATGACCACGCGGATGCCGGCATCGATATGCGGCGGTACCATGGTGCGAATGCCGTTGGAAAGAATTGCAGGCTTGTAGGACGACGAAGCCGTCTGGCCCTTCACAACCGGCTCGGTTTCCATAATCTCGAGCGTGACGTGACGCGGCAGTTCGACCGCCAGCGGATTGCCTTCGTGGATCGAGAGAACGCAGGTCATGCCTTCCTGCAGATAAGCCTTCTGGTCACCCATCGTCTCGGCATCGACCACGACCTGGTCGTAGTTTTCGGGGTTCATGAAGTGGAAGCCTTCGCCGTCTTCATATAGGAACTGGAAGTTCAGGTCCTCAACGAAGGCGCGCTCGACCTGTTCGGTGGTGCGCCAGCGCTCGGAGACCTTCACGCCGTCGACGATGCGGCGCATATCTACCTGGGTGACCGGCGTGCCCTTGCCGGGGTGAAAGTTCTGCGCGGTGAGAACGACGTAAAGCTTGCCGTCGACGTCCAGAACATTGCCCTTGCGGACGGATGAGGCGATAACCTTGACCATATGACTTCCTTGTAACTCGATGAAATGCGTCGTAAAGGACTGCACGGCAGCACCTGCCCCGGCAGACGTTTTGTCTGTTTTCTGGGGCGCAACTACCTTAAATCCGTACGAATTGCCAGCCTTCTACAGCAATTCGCGGAAGAGTGCCTAGCGGTTTTCCGCCCGGGCCCGCTTTAAATGACCCGATCAGGCGCTTTGCGGGCCATGTCCTGATGATCGAGCGCCGCATGGAAGACGGAAAAGAACTGAGAATGCGCGAAAGCAACGGAACAATGTCGCCATGGTGGACGCCCGACGTCCATGCCGATCGCCGCGCGTTTCTGCTTGGTCGCAATCGTATCCAGTCCGCCTTCCGAAACTATTTTACTGACGAGGATTTCCTGGAGGTCGATACTGCGACATTGCAGATCTCGCCCGGCAACGAGGCGCATCTGCATGCTTTCGCCACGCAAGCCCTGACCCCGGCGGGCGACGCCGTGCCGCTTTATCTCCACACCTCGCCGGAGTTCGCATGCAAGAAGTTGCTTGCAGCCGGCGAAAAACGCATTTCCTGCTTCGCCCATGTCTACCGAAATCGAGAGCGAGGCCCCCTCCACCACCCGGAATTCACCATGCTGGAATGGTATCGTGTGGGGGAAACCTATGAGAGCCTGATGAGGGACAGCGCCAATCTTCTGGCATTGGCAGCGGAAACCGCAGGCACGAAGACGTTCACCTATCGCGGTCGCAGCGTCGACCCCTTTCTCGAGCCGGAGCGGATAAGCGTCGCCGAAGCCTTTCTGCGCTATGCGGGCGTCGATCTTCTGGCCACCATCGACCAAAACGGCGAGACCGACAGCCGCCAGCTTGCCGCGCGTTTGACCGATGCCGGCATTCGCGTGGCTGAGGACGATACCTGGGCCGATATGTTCAGCCGCGTCATTGTCGAGCGGATCGAGCCCGAACTGGGTTTCGGCAGGGCAACGATCCTCGACGAATATCCTACCTGTGAGGCGGCCCTCGCCCGCAGGTCGCCGAAAGACGGCCGCGTCGCGGAACGTTTCGAGCTTTACGCCTGCGGTGTTGAACTGGCCAACGCATTCGGCGAATTGACCGACGCCAACGAGCAGAGACGGCGTTTCGACATGGAGATGGCGGAGAAACAGCGGGTTTACGGCGAAACCTATCCGCTGGACGATGATTTTCTGGCGGCACTCGCAATGATGCCGCCCGCAAGCGGCATCGCACTCGGCTTCGACCGGCTTGTCATGCTGGCAACCGGCGCGCCCCGCATCGATCTCGTCATGTGGGCACCCGTTGCGGATTATGGCCGATGAAGCATTCGGAAGCCATCAAGACACCGGAGGCGTTGCTCAAAGCCGGACTGATCAAGACCGGAGCGCTTGATGATCTGCGCGCTGTGACAGAGCGTTACGCGCTTGCGATAACACCAACAATAGCAGCGCTGGTAGATGACAGCGATCCTGACGATCCGATAGCCCGGCAATTCGTTCCCGACGTTGCGGAACTCGTTCACCTTCCCGAAGAACGCGACGACCCGATTGGCGACCACGCGCATAGCCCGGTCCACGGCATCGTCCACCGCTATCCCGACCGCGTCCTGCTGAAGGCGGTGCATGTCTGCCCGGTCTATTGCCGTTTCTGCTTCCGCCGTGAAATGGTTGGGCCGCAGGGCAATGGCATGATGAGCCCGGAGGAACTCGACGCCGCATTCGGCTACATAAGCGCGAACCCCTCCATCTGGGAGGTCATCCTGACAGGTGGCGATCCACTCGTTCTTTCCGCACGGCGTTTGTCCGAGCTGATGAAGCGCCTCAAAGACATCCCACATGTTAAAATTGTCCGCTTCCACACGCGCGTTCCAGTGGTTGACCCCGGTCGAATCGACGCGGCATTGATCGATGCGCTGAAAGCCAGCGGCAAGACGACCTACGTCGCGCTGCACGCCAACCACGCCCGTGAGCTGAGCGAGGCGGCGCGACAAGCCTCGGAACGGCTGATCGACGCCGGTATCGCCATGGTGAGCCAGACGGTGCTGTTAAAAGGCGTCAACGACGATCCCGCCGTTCTCGCTGACCTGATGCGCGCCTTCGTCGAGACACGGATAAAGCCCTATTATCTTCATCATCCCGATCTCGCACCGGGCACCAGCCATTTCCGGCTGACGATCGAGGAAGGCCAGCGAATCGTTTCCGCTTTGCGCGGCCATGTCTCCGGTCTGTGTCAGCCGACCTATGTTCTCGACATCCCCGGTGGTCACGGCAAGGCAGCAATTGGCCGAAATGCGGCAGCGAAGACTCGCGATGGCTGTTATGCCGTTTCAGACTTCAACGGCAACGATCATATTTACCCGCCACGAACGACAGACATCGATTAAAAAATGACATAGCGGCCCTGCGCCGCAAGGCTTTGGAGGGTTCAGGCATGTGGAAACAAAAATTTCACATTTCCGCCCCTGTCCTGTCATCATAAAGAAAAATATTCTACCTATAACAATCAGCATTGATTTTAACGCTGGTCTGGATTATCAGTGTGGGACTGGAGAACGAGTCTCCTGATTCTGGGCCAACACCAACACAGGGAGTGTGTCATGTCAAAACATAGTGCCATTAACGCAATCCTTGGTCTTGAGTCCTGGAATGCTGGATTTAAATCCACGTGTTCCCGCTGCTGTCGAATGTGACCTGACGGTCACAATTTTCAGAAAATCTGTTCGACAACATGCTGTGTGAAGTAGCCACAGCGGGAGTATACCTATGCAAAAGCAAGTTATTGAATTCGCTGGCGAACCCGTCGGCATCGTCATACCGGACAACGACCGGCTGAAGTTCATCGCGGTGAAGTTCCACGTTCACGACCTGGACGAACAGAAGTTCGACAGTGCCGACGACGTGCGGATCGCCATCCGTGATCTCGTGCGTAACCGGAACCTGGCCGCAGTTGCCTGATGCGGCTTGCGTTCCAGCTTCTCATCGAAACGCAGAAAACAGAGTGCGCCCGATATTGAAGCCGCATGACCGGCCGATGGCGCACTCTTTTATTGCCTGAGATTATAGCTGCGCCGCCTGTCGCGCGCATATCCTCGGATGGCTTCAGCCGAAAGCCTTACAGAATTATCCCTTGAACCACTGATGGCGCTTGCGCCTTAAAACGCCGTGAAAGTCAGCGTTGTCAGGGACCGCACGATCCCCGGAATATTGACGATGTTCTGGTTGATGAACTTGCCTATGTCCTCTTCCTGCGGCAGGTAGATTTTCAGCAGCAGATCATACTCGCCGCTCGTCGAGTAAAGTTCCGAAACCAGTTCGGTCTTATAAATGGCATCGGCGACATCGTAGGTCTTGCCGGGTTCGCATTGAAGCTGAACAAAAATGGGCTTCACGGATATCTCCCGTATTGGAACGTGCAGTGTGTGGCGCCGTCCGCCACCTGTCATGAGGCACTATTGGCTCAGCCGCGCGCCTCTTGCAAGACCGACACCGGGTTGACGGTGAAAACTCTTCAGCTGCCGCTACCTGCCGATTGCCGCCTGGGAAACGATCCAGTCCCGAAAACTGTCGAGCGGCGGATAGCCTGCACGATCAGGCATGCAGGCGAGATAATAGGCTTCTTCGCTCTCCACTTGCCCGGCAACTGCCGCGACGAGGCGACCGCTCTCGATTTCTTCCTCAATCATGAAAGAGGGGATGAGAGACGCCCCGACGCCGGCGCTCGCCGCTTCCGCTATCGTCGTGAATTGGTCGAACAACATGCCATGCACATTGTCAAAATCCACATCGTGGCTGCGAAACCATTGCTCCCAGGCATCGGGGCGGGTCGTCATGTGCAAAAGCGGCACATGCAGGAGATTTTCCGGGCGCGTAAGCCCGTGACGTTCCTTAAACGCCGGGCTGCACACCGGAATAACTTTTTCATGCATCAGGAAAATCAGCTCTGTGCCCGGCCAGTGCGGCAGCCCGAAGTGGATCGCCGCATCGACCGTGTCAGTACGGAAATCGAAGAGTGACGCCCGCGTCAGCAGATTGACCGAAACCCCGGGATGCCGGGCGATGAAATCAGGAAGCCGCGGCACGAGCCAACGGGTTCCGAAACTCGGGAGGACGCCGAGATTGAGCGTGCCGCCATCCGGATTGGCGCGCAGGTTGAGCGAGGCCGTCGATATGCGCCGCAACGCCTCGCGGATGTCGCGGGCATATCCCTCTCCCGCCCGTGTCAGCCGGATCGTCTGACGCTCGCGCAGGAACAGCGCGACGCCGAGCTGCTCTTCCAGGGCGAGGATCTGTCGGCTCACGGCACCCTGCGTCAGGCCGAGTTCTCTCGCCGCTGCAGTGACGCTGCCGGTGCGCGAAGCGGCCTCGAAGGCGGCGAGCAGCGAAAGCGACGGCAGAAAACGGCGGGGTGGCAGCACCATATTCCCTCGCGGAATAAACTCTTGATGATATGTCGATATTCAACAGACGCCGCGGCTTGTAAAGTCTCATTAACAAGGGCTTGTCACCCATACGGAAACCAAATGAACTTGCCCGCACCATGGTGGAACGATGTATAACGACCCCCGCTCCCACGGTCTCTGGCAAAAGACCGCGCCGCAACCGCCCGTAACGCCCGCCTTGCAAGGCGAATCCGTTGCCGATGTCGTCGTCGTCGGAGGTGGTTTCACCGGACAGTCCGCCGCCCTTCATCTGGCCGAAAAAGGTGTCGACGTCGTTCTCCTGGAAGCAAAAGAGATCGGCTTCGGGGGCGCCGGGCGCAATGTCGGTCTCATCAATGGTGGCATGTGGGTCATGCCCAAAGAATTGCCCGGCGTGCTGGGTTCAACCTTTGGCGAACGTCTTCTCGGCCTGCTGGGCAATGCGCCGCTTCTTGTCCGAGAACTGGTGGAAAGACACGACATCGCCTGCGAAATCGAGAAGAACGGTACGCTTCATTGCGCTGTCGGCGAAAGGGGACTTGCTGAAATCCACGAGCGCTGTGCGCAGTGGGCCGCGAGGGGCGCGCCAGTGCGTGTTCTGGATGCCGAGGAGACAGCGAGACGAATCGGCAGCACCGCGTATTCCGGCGCCCTCCTCGACACGCGGGCAGGCACGATCCAGCCGCTCGCCTATGTTCGGGGCCTTGCCGCAGCTGCCCGGAAGAAAGGTGCGCGTCTGCATACCGATAGCCCGGTGGTCGCCACCGAGCGCAGAAATGGAAAATGGCTGGTCAAAACCGAGCAAGGCTCGGTAACTGCCAACTGGATCGTTGTTGCCACGGAAGCCTACAGCACCGGTCCATGGCGGATCGTCCGCGATGAGCAGACCTACCTTCCCTATTTCAATTTCGCCACCAGACCGCTTGGCGACAACCTGCGAAAGAGTATCTTGCCGGGGTGTGAGGGTTGCTGGGACACGAAGGAAATTCTCTCCTCCTTCCGGATGGACAAAGCCGGCCGGTTGGTCTTCGGCAGTGTCGGCGCCCTGCGCGGCACCGGCGCCGCCATTCATCGCGCCTGGGCAAAACGATCGCTTAAGCGGCTTTTCCCGCAGCTTGGAGACACGGAATTCGAATGTGAATGGTTTGGCAAGATCGGCATGACCGACAACGCCGTGCCGCGCTTCCACAAATTCGCGGACAATGTCATCGGATTCTCCGGCTACAATGGCCGCGGCATCGCGCCCGGCACGGCATTTGGCAAGGTGCTCGCGCAACATATTCTCGGTGAGATCGGCGAAGCCGAAATGCCCCTGCCTTTGACAGAGCCGAAAGCACAGGCCTTGCGGGCGGTGAAGGAAGCCTATTACGAAGCCGGCGCGCAGATCGCTCATTTCGCCGGCGAGCGTTTTTGATCCTTAACAGGGTCGACCATTTGCGGGGCAAGGGATTCTTCAACAGCTAGTGGTTCGCCCGAACCTTTGCGATCGTCACGCCCTTTTTACGCGATATATCCATGAAAATATAATGCTTGCCCTTTCGCCATATCGATATATTCATACGAATATCACGTATCGGGGACACGCATCATGAGACCTTCGCGCCGCAGCTTTTTCAAAACCATTGTCGTGGCTACGTCCTTCTCCATCGCAGCGTCCTTTGTGAGCGCTCCAGCTTATGCCGCCGAAAAAGTGACCGTGTTTGCCGCGGCGAGCATGAAAAACGCACTCGACGCCATCAACGCGGAATGGGCGAAGGACAGCGGCAACGAGGTCATCGTCTCCTATGCCGCGAGCTCCGCGCTCGCCAAGCAGATCGAGCAGGGGGCGCCGGCCGACATCTTCATTTCCGCCGACCTTGCCTGGATGGACTATGTTGCCGAAAAGAAGCTGATCAACGCTGACAGCCGCTCCAACCTTCTCGGCAACCGCATCGTTCTCGTCGCCCCGGCAGACAAGGCAAAGCCAGTTGAAATCAAGCGGGGCTTCGATCTTGCCGCTCTGGTTGGCGACGGCCGTCTAGCCATGGGCGCAGTCGATTCCGTACCGGCGGGCAAATACGGCAAGGCCGCTCTGGAAAAACTCGGGGTCTGGTCCTCGGTCGAACCAAAGGTCGCCGGTGCGGAAAGCGTGCGTGCCGCGCTGCTGCTCGTCTCTCGCGGCGAAGCCCCCTATGGCATCGTCTACCAGACCGATGCCGCCGCCGATCCGGGCGTGAAGATCGTCGGCGCCTTCCCGGAAGACAGCCATCCGCCGATCATCTACCCGGTCGCCATTCTTTCGGAAGCCAAGTCCCCGGCAGCAAAAGCCTATCTTGATTTCCTGAAGTCGGCCAAGGCAACGCTCTTCTTCGAAAAGCAAGGCTTTACCGTTTTGAAATAAACTGCCTTTCGTGAGCCCAGCATATTGGCCGCGAGAGATGACGATTGCAGGATATGGCATTGCATTGGTGGACACTCAGCCCTGAAGAATGGACGGCGATCCGGCTCAGCCTGTGGGTCTCCTCCATCGCCATGCTTGCCAGCCTGCCTTTCGGTATTGCGGTCGCCGTGGCGTTGGCGCGCGGCCGCTTCTGGGGAAAGTCGCTGCTGAACGGCATCGTTCACCTGCCACTCATCCTGCCGCCCGTCGTCACAGGTTATCTTCTGCTCGTCCTGTTCGGCCGCAGGGGCGCGATCGGGCAATTTCTCGACAGCTGGTTCGGTCTCGTCTTTTCGTTTCGCTGGACGGGAGCAGCGCTCGCTTGCGCCGTCATGGCTTTTCCGCTGATGGTGCGCTCCATACGCCTTTCCGTCGAAGCGGTGGACCGCAAACTGGAGGAGGCAGCGGGAACCTTGGGCGCAAGTCCGCTCTGGGTCTTCCTCACGGTTACGCTTCCCCTCACATTGCCCGGCATCATCGCCGGCATGATTCTCGCTTTCGCAAAGGCGATGGGCGAATTCGGCGCGACCATCACCTTCGTGTCCAACATCCCAGGTGAAACGCAGACGCTCTCAGCCGCCATCTATACTTTCACCCAGGTTCCGGGCGGAGACGCCGGCGCATTGCGGCTGACCGTCGTCTCCGTCGTGATTTCCATGCTCGCCCTGCTCGTCTCGGAGTTTCTGGCGCGCATCATCGGCAAACGGGTGAGCATGGAATGACCCTTTCAGTTACCACCCGCCATCGCCTCGGGTCATTCGAGCTCAATGCGTCCTTCACCTCAGAAGGCGGCGTTACCGCCCTGTTCGGTCGGTCCGGTTCTGGCAAGACGTCGATGATCCGCATCATCGCGGGCCTTCTGCGGCCGGACGAAGGTGAAGTCACGTTGGATGGGGAGGTTTTTGCCAACAGCAAAAAGCGGCTGTTTCTGCCGGCCCATAGACGCCGGTTCGGCTATGTTTTTCAAGAGCCGCGGCTCTTTCCCCATCTCAGCGTTGCGCAAAATCTGCAGTACGGCAAATGGTTCACCGAAGACAAATCCAAGGTGGCGCAGGAAGGTCCTGTCGTCGACATGCTCGGCATTGGCCATTTGTTGCATCGACGTCCGGACAAACTCTCGGGCGGTGAAAAACAGCGCATCGCTATCGGCCGCGCCCTGCTTTCTTCTCCAAGGCTGCTGCTGATGGACGAACCGCTTGCCTCTCTGGACGAGCAGCGGAAGGCCGAGATTATTCCCTATCTCGAACGGCTGCGCGACGAGACAAAAATCCCCATCATCTATGTCAGCCATTCCATCCAGGAGGTCGCCCGCCTTGCAGACCGCATCATCGTGATGAAAGACGGCAAGGTGGAAGCGCAGGGCATAGCGGCAGACGTGCTGGCGAGACCGGATTTCAGCACCCACCTCGAAAGGCGCGAGGCAGGCAGCATTCTCTCCGGGCAGATTGAGAGCTTCGACGAGCGGCATGAACTCGCCGCCGTACGGTTAAAGACCATGCTGCTTCATGTTCCGGCAAAAAAGGGAATGTCCGGCAGCCCCGCGCGGGTTTTGATACCGGCACGCGATGTGATGCTGGCAACCGTCAAACCCGAGGGGCTTAGCGCCCTCAACATTCTCGAAGGCCACGTCGCGACGGTCTCTCTCAGCGAAGACGGCATGATGACGGTTCAGGTGGATTGCGGCGGCGATCTCATACAGTCGCGCATCACAGCCCTCTCCCATGAGCGGCTGCAACTGGAACCGGGAAAACCGGTGCATTTGATCATAAAGTCGGCGGCTCTCAATCCCTATTGACGGCCGCATCGGGATTGCGGTTTTTCTCCAGCCAGTCAATATCCGCGCGCAACGCGTCGGCGATCCGCTTTTCCATGCCACGATACCGATCCAGCAATTCGGTTCCGAAAGTCGTCAGCGACGCGCCGCCGCCCTGTTTTCCACCGCGTTGTGATTCGATGACCGGCTGCGTGAACATACGGTTGAGCGCATCCACCAACAACCATGCGCGACGATAGGACATATCCATTGCGCGCCCGGCGGCGGAAATGGACCCGGTTTCGGCAATGAGCGCCATCAACTCGATTTTCCCATGCCCGAGACGGTCCCCGGGTGGAAAGTCGATACGGAAAACGGGTTTCAGCGGGGAACGGGCTTCACTCATCGGTCGACCTCAGCCCGTGAAGATCACGATAGGCTTTTTGCGCCCCCTCCACCGGCAGCGCTGTTGCCTCATAGACGCCGCGCGCCACTGCCCTCGCCATGGTGAGGGTGGCGAGGTGGCAAAGCTCGGCGAAATGAATGCCGCCTTCGAGCGGTTTTTCCCCGGTCGCCGCCGCAAACATGGTGTCGCCGTCACTCGGCAGATGGGCGGGAAGCACGGCGCGAGCCAGCCCGTCATGCGCCATAATGGAAAGGCGATGCGCCTGCGCTTTCGTGAGTGCGGCATCCGTCACGACCGCGCCGATGGTCGTTGCCGTGAGGTTGACGCCCTTCAGGCGCAAGGCGGTATCGTCCGGTTCAAAGCTTTGCGGAAACCCGCTTTCGCCAAACTCCCCAGACACTTCAAACGGCGCCGACCAGAAGTGGCGGCTCGCGCCAAGGGTTGCCGAGCCAAGCGCGTTGACGGCGACAATAGCTGCCACTTTATAACCGCTGGAACTGATAGCACTTGCCGAGCCGAGCCCTCCCTTGAAGGTCGCGGTCGTCGCCCCGGTTCCGGCGCCGACCGTCCCGAGTTCGAAAGGCGCCGCACGCGCCGCCTTGAAAGCGGCATATCCCATCTCGCGATAGGGCGAATGCAATCCCCAATTTTTGTCACCGCCGTTCAGCAGATCCATGAGGATCGCCTGTGGCGCGATGGGTACGCGGGTAGAACCCACCTGAAGTCCGCGGCCGATCTCCCGCAGCCCGGCCTGAACACCGCCTGCCGCATCCAACCCAAAGGCCGAGCCGCCCGACAGCACGAAGGCATCCACCGTTTCCACCGTCATCGCCGGATCGAGCAGGCCGATATCACGCCCGCCCGGCGCGCCGCCCAAAACAGAACCCGAGGCAATGACCGGCTTTTCGAAAACAATCGCCGTCACCCCGGAGCCAATGGAAAGATCGGTGACATTGCCGACCGAAACGCCTGAAATATCCGTCAGAAGATTGGTGAGTAGCGTCATACCGTTTCCCTTTTCTCCCGGTATCTCGCCACCATCTGACGCTGTCAACGCCAAACGTCACGTGCTTGATGTCGACCCCGAACGACAATCAGGAAAAAACCGCTGTCCCAATAACCGGTGTCGAAGGAACGGCCATATCCCGTGGCTCCAGCGGAGTGGCGAGGTACGCCTGATGGCCGGCCTCAATTGCGCGGGCGAAAGCTTTTGCCATGCCGGCCGGGTCTCCTGCGCCCGATACCGCCGTGTTCAAGAGAACGGCATCGTAGCCAAGCTCCATGACAGTGACGGCGTGAGACGGCCGACCAATGCCGGCATCGACAATCAGAGGCACATCAGGAAAACGCGCCCGCATCGACTTCAGCGCCATCAGATTGAGCGGCCCCATGGCGCTGCCGATCGGCGCGCACCAGGGCATCAGCACCTGGCATCCCGCCTCCAGCAGCTTTTCCGCCACGACCAGGTCATCGGTCGTATAAGGAAACACCTCGAACCCTTCATCACAGAGGATTTTCGCGGCTTCGACAAGCGCAAAGACATCAGGCTGCAGCGTGTCGTGATGACCGATGACCTCCAGCTTGATCCAGTTGGTACGAAAAACCTCGCGCGCCATCTTTGCCGTCAGCACCGCTTCCTTGGCGGTGTGGCACCCGGCGGTGTTGGGCAGGATATGGCGGTCCAATTCGCGTATCAGCTCGAAAAACTGGCCGCCCTTCTTAGCCCCCGCCATTTCCCGGCGCAGCGAAATCGTCAGAATATCCGTATCGCTCGCCCGCACCGCATCCGCGAGCACGGCGGGCGATGGATAGCGCGCCGTGCCGAGGAGAAGGCGGGAAGATACCTCGCGGCCATAAAGCGTCAGCATGGTCTCAACCTCCCTGCATCGGCGAGAGGATTTCGACACGGTCGAAAGCTCTCAGCACGTAGCTGGCGCGTTCTTCCGAATGCACCAGATCGCCATTGACCGCCGTTGCCAGCCACTCGCCTTCGTAATCGAGGCGGGCAAGCAGACCAGCCAGCGTTTCAGCGGCGATATCAAGCTCGTCGCCGTTGACCAGAAGTTTCATGATCCCGTTCCTTATGAGATAGATTTTAGCAAATAATCCGCGCGACCTGCCGCGCCATCGCGGGCGAGAGCAGAAAACCGTGTCGGTGCGCGCCGTTGATGAAGATGGTCCGACCATCCTCCGTGACTTTGGGAAGATTGTCGGGATAGGCCGGACGCACGCCCGTGCCGGTCTCGATGATGCCCGCTTCCGCAAAGGCCGGATGCACGGCATAGGCGGCATTGAGACATTCCATCATCGAGCGGGCCGAAATGGCGCCCGCATCCTCCGTCTCGATCATCGTCGCACCCACCATGAAACGCCCCGGCTCGCGCGGCACGATGTAAAGCGGAATGCGCGGATGCAGCAGGCGGACGGGACGGGAAAGCGAAACCTCCGACGTGGCTAGGTAGAGCATCTCTCCCCGCACGCCGCGAAGGCTGGGAATTTCTCCCACTGCCGCAGATCCGGTGCAATCTACCACTCGGTCGAACCGCTGTTCATCCACCGAAACGCCCATATGAAACAGCACCCCCATTCCGCAAAGCTGCTCGTAGAGTGACTGCAGTGCAAGGCGCGGATCGAGATGCCCCTCATCCGCAAAGTAGAGCCCTGATCGGAAGCGACCGGCAAGATCGGGCTCCAGATCGGCGATTTCGGCCTCATTTACCGAGCGATAGCCGCTCGTCCTGGATGCGAAACGAGAAAGCTCCGCTTTGTCACGAGCGGGCGCGATGACCAGCGTTCCGTTGCGAACCACCAGACCGGGTGTCGCGTCATCCCACCAGCCAAGCGCGGCCTTGCCCAGCGTCAGAACCCGTTCTTCCGCGCTTTCGCGCTCACACCAGGGCGCCAGCATGCCGCCCGCATAAAACGACGCCCCGCGAAAAGGCGCGGCAGCGCGCTCAGACACCGCGACAACAACGCCCCTCCGCGCCAGTTCGAAGGCCGCCGTCAAACCGGCGACCCCCGTTCCCTTGACGAGAACACGCATTTACTCGGCGCTCGCGGGAGTCGGAAGCGGCATGTAAAGCTCGCCGCCTTCCTTGAAACGTGCGGCCATGGCCTCCAGCCCCTCCTTCTGCGCCTCAGCGCGGATATCGTGGGAAATCCGCATCGAGCAGAATTTCGGTCCGCACATGGAGCAGAAATGCGCGACCTTATGCGCTTCCTTCGGCAGGGTCTCATCGTGGAAGGACCGCGCCGTATCGGGATCGAGCGACAGGTTGAACTGATCCTCCCAGCGGAACTCAAACCTTGCGCGCGACAGCGCGTCGTCCCGCACCTGTGCGGCGGGATGGCCCTTGGCGAGATCGGCGGCGTGGGCGGCGATCTTATAGGTGATGACACCGACCTTCACGTCGTTACGATCGGGCAGGCCAAGATGTTCCTTCGGCGTAACATAGCAGAGCATCGCGGTACCGAACCAGCCGATCATCGCCGCGCCGATGCCGGATGTGATGTGATCGTAACCCGGCGCAATGTCCGTGGTCAGCGGTCCCAGCGTATAGAAGGGCGCCTCACCGCAGGTCTTCAGCTGTTTGTCCATATTCTCCTTGATCTTGTGCATCGGTACATGGCCGGGGCCTTCGATCATCACCTGGCAATCCTTGGCCCAGGCGACCTGCGTCAACTCGCCCAGCGTTTCCAGCTCGGCGAACTGCGCAGCGTCATTGGCGTCGGCGATCGAGCCGGGACGCAGGCCATCGCCCAGTGAGAAGGAGACATCGTAAGCACGGCAGATGTCGCAAATCTCCTCGAAATGCTCATAGAGGAAGCTTTCCTTGTGGTGATGCAGACACCACTTGGCCATGATAGAGCCGCCGCGCGAAACGATGCCCGTGACACGGTTAACGGTCAGCGGAATGTAGTGCAGCCGCACGCCGGCATGGATGGTGAAATAATCCACGCCCTGCTCCGCCTGCTCGATCAGCGTATCGCGAAACACCTCCCAGGTGAGATCCTCGGCAATGCCGTTGACCTTCTCCAGCGCCTGATAAAGCGGCACGGTTCCGATCGGCACCGGCGAATTGCGGATGATCCATTCGCGGATATTGTGAATGTTGCGGCCAGTCGATAGGTCCATGACGGTATCCGCACCCCAGCGGATCGCCCACACCATCTTCTCAACCTCTTCCGCCATGGAGGAGGTGACGGCGGAATTGCCGATATTGGCGTTGATCTTGACGAGAAAATTGCGGCCGATGATCATCGGCTCAAGTTCCGGGTGATTGATGTTCGCAGGGATGATGGCGCGGCCGGCCGCCACCTCCTGACGCACGAATTCCGCCGTGACATAATCAGGAATATGCGCGCCGAAACTCTCGCCGTCACGAGCGAGCTTCTCCTTCGCTGCCTCGCGCCCGAGATTTTCGCGAATGGCGATGAATTCCATTTCCGGCGTGATAATGCCGGCCCTGGCATAGGCAAGTTGCGTCACCGCCTTGCCCGCGGTTGCTCTCAGCGGCTGATGACGCACGGCAAATTCAGGCGTAAGGCGCTCGCCGGTAGCAAAACCGTTGTCCTCCGGCTTGACGTGCCGTCCCTCATAAGCCTCGACATCGCCGCGTGCGACGATCCACTCGTGGCGCAGGCGCGGCAGACCTTTTTCGATCAGGACAGGATGGGAGGGATCGGTATAGGGACCCGAGGAATCATAGACAGTGACCGGCGGTTCGCCGGCCGTCGGGTGCACAGCGATCTCGCGCATCGGCACGCGGATTTGCGGATGCAAAACGCCCGGCTTGTGGATTTTCGCGGAAGCGGCATGCGGCCCGGTTGTGACGGAAAGAGGGATGGTCTTGGCAGCGATATTCATCTTGAGGCTCCAAAGTTTGACAGTGGAGACCCAGTTCGAGCCGGAATGATGGAAAATACCTGGGTGCCGACACGAAACGCTATGCGCCCGCCCGCCTTCAGGTCTTTGCACCGTCCCTACGCCAGTATGAACTGGATCAGGTTCAACGGGTCACTGCGCATGAAAGCAGAATCTCAGCCCCTTGACGGGACACCCCTGGTGAATGGCGACAGGAAAAAACACCCCCGGCCTTTTGTCAAGACCACGATCCGCGCTTGGCAAAGATGCCCAAATGGCGCATTCTTCCGTTAGTTGCAATTAACCTATTGGCTTAGGCGAATATTATCGTTTGCGTCGTAACGATAAGCACAAACCATCCTGATGTGAGATTCATGGGAGATACGTCTGAATGAACGCGACTATACGTGAAATACTGGCGAAATTCGGCCAGCTTCCAAGCCCCGTCGATACGATTGCAGATGACGCCGATCTTTACGCGGCTGGCCTTTCTTCCTTTGCTTCCGTGCAATTGATGCTGGGAATAGAAGAGGCATTCGACATCGAGTTTCCGGATAACCTGCTGAACCGCAAGTCATTTGCCAGCATCAAGGCCATTGAAGACACCGTTAAGCTTATTCTGGATGGTAAAGAGGCAGCCTGATGAACGTGACCGTCGCGCCGCAGGATAACACGCTGTCCGCGCGCGCGGGCCGTGTCGCAATCGTAGCAGCCAAGCATGCGGATGACGTCGATGTTGCCGGTCGGTTTCCACAGGAAGCCATCGACGCATTGCGTACAGAGCGATTGCTCGGCATCCAGATACCCTCTCCTCTCGGCGGCGAAGGCGCGAGCCTTCAGGAGATCGCCAATATCTGCGCCCGGCTCGGCCAGGCCTGTTCAGCGACGGCGATGATCTTCGCCATGCATCACATCAAACTTTCCAGTCTCGTGGAACACGGGGTGGACAGCGCCTGGCACACCGGCTTCATGCGCCGGGTGGCCGGTGAGCAACTGCTGCTCGCCTCGGCCACCACTGAAGGCGGCATCGGCGGCAACCTGCGCAATTCGATCTGCGCGATTGAGGTCGAAGGCGACAGCTGCCAGCTGGAAAAGGATGCGACCGTTATCTCCTATGGCAGCAATGCCGACGCGATCCTCATCACCTCGCGCGCCCACAAGGAGGCAGCGCCCGCCGATCAGGTGATGACCGTCTTCCTGAAAAACCAGTACACGCTCGAAAAAACCCATACCTGGGACACGCTCGGCATGCGCGGCACCTGTTCGGACGGCTTCCTGTTTCGCGGGCAAGCGCCGGCAGCACAGATTTTCCCCAAGCCCTTCGCGGAAATCGCTGCACAATCCATGCTTGCAAGTTCGCATCTGCTGTGGAGCGCCGTCTGGTACGGTATTGCCTCCGACGCGGTGCTGCGCGCCCAGTCCTTCGTCAGGGCCGCAGCCCGCAAGTCGCCCGGCACCGCCCCTCCCGGCGCTATTCGCCTTGCGGAGGTTTCCAGCAAGCTGCAGGTGGTGAAGTCCAACGTCATCGCTGGCGTCAAGGCCTATGAGGACACCAAGAGCGACCCGGAAAAGCTGATGTCCATGGCTTTTGCCGTCGCCATGAACAACGTGAAAATCTGCTCTTCGGAAACCATTCTTGAAATCATCGATCACGCCATGCTGGTCTGCGGCATCATGGGCTACAAGAACGGCACGCCCTATAGCCTTGGCCGACACCTGCGCGACGCGCATTCCGCACGCCTGATGATTTCCAACGACCGCATTCTCGGCAATTCCGCCAACCTCCTGCTGGTTCACAAGCAGGACACGAGCCTTTTGGGATAAGACCATGGACATGCAAACATCGTTCCTCGATCGACTGTTCGAAGAAGGCCTGCTGATTGAAACGGGTGTGGATGGTCTTTATGGCCGTAGTGGCCAGTTTGAGGACGTCATTGCCGCATTCGAGCGGCTGATCGACCGAACCGGTGGTGCCGACGGTGCCGAGGCCATCCGTTTTCCGCCCGGCATCAACCGCGCTTATTTCGAAAAAAGCGGTTACATGAAGAGCTTCCCGCAGCTTGCCGGCACGGTCCATTCCTTCTGCGGCTGCGAACTGGATCATGTCAGCCTGCTGAAAACCATGGATGAGGGAGGCGATTGGACCAAGGACCAGAAAGCCACCGACATCGTGCTGACGCCAGCAGCCTGCTATCCGCTTTACCCGACAATCGCCAAGCGCGGCGCGCTTCCCGCCGGCGGCGGTCTCTATGACATCCAGTCCTATTGCTTCCGCCACGAGCCCTCCAGAGACCCCGCGCGCCAGCAGCTTTTCCGTATGCGCGAATATGTTTGCATGGGCACCGAGGCGAACGTCACCGAATTCCGCCAGACATGGATGGATCGCGGCGCGGAGATGATGAAGGCGGTCGGCCTTGAGGTCACCATCGATATCGCCAACGATCCCTTCTTCGGCCGCGCCGGCAAGATGCTCGCCAACAACCAGCGCGACCAGAACCTGAAATTCGAACTGCTGATCCCCGTGACATCAACGACCAACCCGACGGCCTGCATGAGCTTCAATTACCATCAGGATGCCTTCGGCCAGAAATGGGGCCTCAATCTCGCAAACGGCGAGGTCGCGCATACTGCCTGCGTCGGCTTCGGGCTTGAGCGCATCGCGCTTGCACTGTTTGCCCATCACGGCCTGGACGTGAAGGCATGGCCTGCGCCTGTCCGGGAAACGCTCTGGGGCTGATCATTCATGCGGCAGATTTTTCCCGGTCTCGACCCAAGAAACTATGTGCAGCATCCGCTCCATTCCTCCGAGAGAATGTGGCCGGAGACCAATTGCTACATCGATTTGTGGATCGAGGTGCTGGCCTCGAAGGGCTTGGCCCCGGAAGCCATGTTCGGGTTCACCCTGACGCAGGATTTCGAAGGCGACCAGTTCACCTTTTTCAAGGTGCCGTTGGAGGATCTGGAGGCGATTTATGGCGTCCGCGCCACCGAGCTTGCGATCTTCGACACAGTGGAAAACCACATCGAGGCGCAACTGGAACGCGGCCGCATTTGCCTCATCGAGATGGACAGCTTCTACATGCCCGACACCCATGGAGTGGGCTACCGGAAAGAACACGGCAAGACCACCATCGCCATCAACCGGCTTGATCTCGACAAGCGGGAGCTGGACTACTTCCACAATGCCGGCTTCTTCCACCTCTCTGGCGAAGACTTCGACGGGTTGTTCCAGCATCATCTCACGGAGACGGACCCGCCCTTCCTGCCCTATACGGAATTTGCCAAATTCGCGGACAATAATCCTTCGCCGGCGCATAGTCGAAAGACTGCCCAACGGCTGCTGAATTTTCATTTCACAAGGCGGCCCTCGACCAATCCGGTAAGGGCATTCGCAAAGGTATTTCCGACCCAGGTTGAAAAGGTCGCCGACCGGCCTTTCGGTTTTTTCCACAAATATGCCTTTAACACGCTGCGCCAGCTTGGCGCCAATTTCGAATTGTTGGCAAGCCATCTCGAGTGGCTGGATAAGGACGACTATGCAGCAGCGAGGGACCACGCCCTGCGCATAGCCGAAGTCGCCAAGACCGTGCAGTTCCAGCTCGCGCGCGCCGTCACGCGCCGCAAGTTCGATGCGCTGGCTTCAGTGCTCGATCCGGCCGCCGATGCCTGGGATGGCCTGATGAAATGCCTTGGCAAAAAACTGACCGATGCCAGCGAGGCAGCGTGAGGATTTACCTGCCGGGCGAAAGCGAAGAGCTGCTGAGCGAGGGCTGGACGCTGACGCTGACATCGGCCGATGCCTTTGAGACCCCATCCGATATTCCCGCCTCGATCGAAAGCCTTCATGTCTCCGTTCCAGGGACCGTGGCGCAGGCCTTGGAAACGGCCGGAAAATTCGACCGCCTTGCTCCACATCCCCTTAATGACAGGGATGCCTGGTATCGGCTGACCATGATTTCAGGCGCCCGTGAACGGGCCACCCTTCGCTTCGATGGTCTTTCCACCATCGCTGAAATCTTCCTGAACGGTGAGTTGATTGCCGCTGGCCAAAGCATGTTCGAAAGGCTGGAAGTGCCCGTCGAACTGACAGGCGCCGACGAGCTTGCGATCTGCTTCCGGGCGCTTGCCCCCCGGCTCGAGAAAACCGGTCCCCGCGCCCGCTGGCGGCCGCAGATGATGAATAGCCAGGGGTTGCGGCTGGTCCGCACCACCGCGCTGGGTTACATGCCTGGCTGGTGCCCGGAAATCCACGCCGCCGGTCCGTGGCGGCCCATCAGCCTGATACGGCAGAACGCCGTACTCTCAACGCTCCAGTCTTCGCTCCAGAACGACGGAACGGGAATAATCCGCATCACACTGCAAACGCAACGCCCGATAGAAACGGCAAAGCTCGTCTGCGCCGGTTGCAGCGTCGATCTCTCTGCGGACGAAAGCGGCAAGCTTTCGGGGGAACTGCGGCTGCCCGAGGTCGAACGTTGGTGGCCGCACACTCACGCCCAACCGGCTTTGCATGACGTTATTGTCGAGCTGGATGGCACACCGCATCATCTCGGCCGAACCGGTTTCCGGCAGATCGAAATCGATCGGGGCGAAGACGGCAATGGTTTTGGCCTGAAGGTCAACGGTCAACCCATCTTCTGCCGAGGCGCGGTCTGGACGACGGCCGATATCGTACGCCTCCCCGGCACGAGGCAGGATTATGAGCCCTGGCTCAGGAAAGCAGCCGAGGCAGGCATGAACATGATCCGCATCGGCGGAACCATGGCCTATGAGACGCCGAAATTTTTCGCGCTTTGCGACGAACTCGGCATCATGGTCTGGCAGGATGCGATGCTCGCCAATTTCGACTATCCGGCAAAAGACGAGAGCCTGCGCCAGCATATCGTCACGGAAATCGCGCAGTTCCTGGAAGCCACCGCACTTTCCCCATCGCTTGCCGTTTTCTGCGGCGGCAGTGAAATATATCAGCAGGGCGCGATGCTCGGCCTGCCGGAACAGATATGGAAGGGAATGCTGACCGAGGACGTGCTGCCAAGCCTCCTCGCAGAAAAACGGCCGGACGCAGCCTATGTTGCAAACTCGCCCTCCGGCGGTGCATTGCCTTTCTTCCCCAATGCCGGCGTTGGCCACTATTACGGCGTCGGCGCATATTGCCGGCCGCTGGAAGATGCCCGCCGGGCAAATCTGCGCTTTGCCGGCGAATGTCTCGCCTTCTCCAACATCCCCGAACAGCAGACGTTGGACAGATATCTTCCCGGCGTCGCCGTGCATGATGCACGGTGGAAGGCGCGCACACCGCGCGACCGTGGCGCCTCCTGGGATTTCGAGGATGTCCGCGATCACTATCTGAAGCTGCTTTATGACGTTGAACCCGATGTCCTGCGCCGCGAAGACGGCGGCCTTTATCTCGACATGTCCCGGGCCGCGACGGCCGAGGTCATGGAGGCGACTTTCGCCGAATGGCGGCGCAGCGGTTCCTCCTGTCAGGGCGCTCTGGTCTGGACATTGCAGGACCTCGTTCCCGGTGCGGGCTGGGGCATCATCGATGCCTTGGGCAGGCCGAAGTCGGTGTGGCACGCCCTGAAAAGGGCATTTCGCCCCATTCAGGTCAATCTGCTCGACGAAGGCACCAATGGGCTCGATATTCAACTCATCAACGAGACCGGCAACGCCGTCGAGACCATGCTCGAACTAACCTGCCTGCGGGACGGCACCCAGCCCGTCGTTCATGCCAAGCGATCAATTACGCTGCGACCGCGACAGAGCCAGACCGTTGCTGCGACCGACCTGTTCGGCGCCTTCTTCGACACGACCTATGCCTATCGCTTCGGCCCGCCGTCCCATGACGTCACAGTTGCCAGACTTCGCGATGTCGCGACCGGACAGATCCTTGCCGATGCATTCCATTTTCCGCTCGGCCGCAAGAAGGCGCTGCACGCCGCAAACATTCAGGTCACGCTCAGTGAGACGAGCGGCAGCTGGCACACCGACATCGGCGCAGACCGACTGGCGCAATCCGTCCACATTGCGGCGGACGGTTACCACGCCAGCGAAAACTGGTTCCACCTCGCCCCGGGCGAAACCAGAAGAATAGGCCTCGTGCCGGATATAGCGACAGTCGGAAGCCCTCCATCAGGAGAGGTGATGTCACTGGGCTCCAGCCGCCGGTTTTCCTTCTAGGGCGAGCCGCCTCACCGCATCAATGAACGCTGCCTTGGCTTCCGGCGTCGACAGGTTGTGGTCGGCGTCGGGAATGATCGTCAGCGATACATTCTGATAGACGGACAGCCCCCTGCCATCGGCATCGAAATAATACTGGAAGTGCTCAAGACCGTCATCGTTTTCGCTGTAGAGTAGATGAACGGCGGTATTGTTTGCTTTCAATCTGTCGAAAGCACCATAAACGGCGCGCCCTTCCTCGCTGCCCCGGCGGAAAAGCCTCGCCGTTTTTGTCGAAAGCCGCTTGAGCGTCGCCTTGACGATGTTCAGCCCGGCGCTCACCACGTCGACGTCGCCGCTGATGAGGCGCTTGAACGTCGCACCCTGTCGAAAACGCTGGCTGTATTCCCCAAAGGACCGGGGCCGCTTATGCAGCGCCTCGTCCACAGAGCGGCCCTTGCGCCAATGGAAAACAACCGGATTGACGGCTACCACAGCGCTGATCCGGTCATCGGCAATCGCGCCGTTGAAGGCGAGATAAGCACCGCTGCACCGTCCCGCCGCAACGATCGGCCCATTGGACCGCTTGCTGAGAAAATCGAGCGCGGCAGACACATCGTCATTCTGCGCGACATCGTAAAGAACCTGCTCGGGCACGTTTTTGACGGGAGGGCTGTCAGCAATATTGGCCGCGTCGAAGCGAAGCGATGCCACACCCTCCGTCGCGAGGGCGCGGGCCATCTGCACGGAGAGCCTGCCCCACCCCGCGTGGCGATCATAAGCAGCCCCAAGCAGGAGAACCGAGGATACCGCTTCGCCATTTTCAGGCCCGCAAAAGACGCCGAAGAGTCGACCGCCTTCGCCAAATTGTACCGGTTGCTCGATGAAACCCCGACCGACTTGTGGCGCATTGAGCACGATGTCTTCACCGACATGGAAAGTGCTCGAAGCATGGGTCTGAGACAGAATCCAGCTCACCAGCCGGTTCACCACATCGCCAGATATTTTTGAAAGCGTCGGGCTTGAGACAAGATCATCGTAGCCTGCAAAAGCGGCCTCCTCCACCGAACCGCCGATAGCCTGAAGATGCCTTGCGAAATCCGCATCGGTCACACGACCGGGTCGCGAAAGGACCAGAAGTGCACCTGCCGGAGCGGTGGTCAGATTGGACAGATTCGTCTTCCTGATCGCATCCGCTACACCCAGGGGCATAACCATGCCGGCGATTGAGCCGGCGTCGGTCACTCGTTGCTGAGGCAAAAGACCCAAACCGTCATCGATCATGGATGACCACATCGCCACCTCACGCAGATACGCGCGGCCGGAAACGACGGGTCCCAAAAGCGCCATCGCGCTTACGTCGGCCGAGGTGGCAAACGCCTCTGCAGCGATCATGCAGCCTAGTCCCTGCGCCACAACCACGACCTTGGCGCATCCCGAAACGCGTTTCAGATGAGTTAGCGCCGCGCGCGCGTCTGCAATCCAGTCGGCCGCGCGGCCCGCATCGTCAGGATCAAGGGCATCACCCGCGCCAAGATAGTCGAAGCGCAGGCTTGCAACGCCGCGCGCCGACAGCCTCTCGGCCAGAACACGCTGGAACTTGCGGCTGCACAGCTCCTCCATACCCCAGGGACTGACGAAAAGAACAGCGTGGTCCTGCCTCACATCCCGGGGGGCGGGATGAAAAATTCCGGTCAGCCCGCCAAAGGATGCGGGATGCGCAACCGCCCCATCCGCAGCGACGCCCGAAAGCCACAATGAATCGAAAGAACGGTCGCTGCCTGTATGCTCTGAAATATCTATCGCCATCGACCTTGCCATCGTTGCGCCAGTGTCCGGCTCAACCGTTACGGGATCATCATATCGGAGCATCACAGTGCCTGTTCTACAATAAAAACAACAATATTAGCGAAATCTAAAAATACAGTCTCATTTATATCGCCTACGCCCGCGTGTTGCAAAAGCAAACGCAGGAAAGGCACAGAAGTCACGCCAGTTCCGCTATTTTGCTCGAAACCGCTTGAATATGCTGATAAATAGCGAGTCTCATTCCCATTTGCAGGAGGAGGTTGCGCCCCCCGCCATCGGATCGTCTAGACACCGCGCAAACCAACACGCCGGGCCTCGCCCGACAGGTCATAGAAGTTTTACATGGAACAAAGCCTTACGCGTTATATCTGGTCGCACACAAAGCGGCAGCAGCTTTTTATTCTGCTGATCGTGGCCCTGTCCATGATCCCCTATTTCCTGGCATTCGACCTGCCCAAACAGATCGTTAACGGTCCTATTCAGGGCGACGGGTTCGAAGGCGCGAATGCAACGCAGCTCTTCATGCATCTCACGGCGGATATTCCCTATTGGGGCACCGTGACCTTGTTTCCGGGCCTTGAGCTCAACCGCATGTCGATGCTGATGGCGCTCAGCCTCACGTTCCTTGCGCTTGTCATTATCAACGGCCTCTTCAAATATTACATCAACACCTACAAGGGCCGGCTTGGTGAACGGCTTCTGCGGCGTATCCGCTTTGAGCTCATCGACAAGATTTTGCGGTTCCCGCCCTCCCACTTCAAGCGGGTCAAGGGAGCGGAAATCTCCAGCATGGTGAAGGACGAGGTGGAGCCGCTCGGCGGCTTTACCGGCGACGCCTTCGTCCAGCCGGCGCTTCTCGGCGGTCAGGCGCTGTCCGCGCTGTTCTTCATCCTCGTCCAGAACTTCTGGCTGGGCCTGATCGCAGCTTTCATGGCGGCGATCCAGGTCGGCATCATTCCGAAAATGCGCCGCCGCCTGATCGAACTCGGCCGCCAGCGGCAGCTGAGTGCACGTCAGCTTGCCGGACGCATCGGCGAAATGGTTGACGGTATCGGCACGATCCATGCCTATGACACGTCCAACTACGAGCGCGCGGATGCTTCCCATCGCCTCGGCGATATCTTCAAGATCCGCTACGATCTCTACCAGTGGAAGTTTCTGGTCAAGTTCATCAATAACTTCCTTGCCCAGCTTACTCCCTTTTTCTTCTATGCGCTCGGAGGCTATCTCACCCTCAAAGGCAGCCTCGACGTGGGCCAGCTCGTCGCCGTCATCAATGCCTATAAGGAACTTCCCGGCCCTCTGAAGGAGCTGATCGACTGGGATCAGGCCCGGCAGGACGTGCAGGTGAAATACGAGCAGGTCTTCGAACAGTTCGATGCGCCGAACATGATCGACGAGAAGGTGCAGAAACTCTCGCCGGGCGCCGTCGCGGCCATCAGCGCACCGCTCGTCGTCGCCAATCTGACGCTGGAAGACGATAGCGGCAGCCGCCTTCTGGAGCAGGCTTCGCTGAAGATCGAGCCGGGCGAGGTGATCGCGATCGTCGGCGGGTCCGGAGCCGAGGCGCTTGCGGATGCGATCGGCCGCACGCTCTGGCCGATATCGGGCAAGATCAGCCTCAATGACGTCGACATCCTAGAACTGCCGGAATCGCTGACGGGGCGACGGATTTCCTACGTGTCGTCGGACAGCTATTTCTTCCACGCCAGCCTGAAGGATAATCTGCTTTACGGCCTGAAACACGCGCCTCTCTCGGACAAGGAGTATGAGGGCGCCGCACTGGAACACCGCAAGTGGGAAATCCGTGAGGCGAAGATGGCGGGAAATCCGCTCATCGATATCAACAGTGAATGGATCGACTACGCCTCGAGCCCCGCGGGCGACGGCCGCCCGGAAAATCTGATCCAGGCCATTCTAGACGTACTCGACAGCGTCGAACTCTCCCAGGATATTCTGGAGTTTGCCCTGCGCTCCTCGATCGATCCTCTGACGGACCTGCATCTTGCCGCCCGTATCGTGGAGCTGCGGCATGTGCTGCGTGCCGAACTGGAAAAGGAAAACCTGAGCGGCCTTATCGCTCCCTTCGAACTGGAGAGCTACAATAGCGAGGCGACGGTCGGTGAAAACCTGCTGTTCGGCACCATGCGCGACTCGTCGCAATCCATCAGGACCGTTATCGAAAGCGATTATTTCCGCTCGCTGATGCGTGAAACGGGGCTCGTCAAAACCCTGTTCGAAATGGGGTACACGATCGCGGAAAACATCGTGGAAATCTTCGCCGACCTGCCGGGAGACCACCCGTTCTTCCAGCAGCTGACCTTCATGACGCCGGATGACGTTCCGGTCTATCAGCAGATGCTGCAACGTCTTCAGAGCCGCAGTTTCGACGAGGCCAATGAAAACGAAAAACGGGCGATGCTGCGGCTCAGCTTCTTCTACATCGAACCTCGCCAGCGTTTTGGTCTTCTGACGCCTGAGATCATGAACAGGATTGTCGAGGTCCGGCACATGTTCCATGAGAACCTGCCCGACAGCCTGAAAAACGTGATCGAAATCTACGATCCAACCAAATACATGAGCGCGACCAGCCTTCTGGACAACATCCTCTTCGGCAAGGTCAGCCACCGTTACACCGACGCCTCGCGCCGCATCACCCGGATCGTGGCCGATGTGATGCGCAAGCAGGGCGTTTACGAGCGGGTGCTGGCCGTCGGTCTCGATTTCAACCTCGGCGCCGGTGGCAAGCGGCTCGGACCGCTCCAGCGCCAGAAGCTAAACCTTGCAAGGGCGCTTATCCGCAAATCCGACTACTACGTCTTCAACCGCCCTCTCCCGGGGCTCGACCCAAGACAGCAGGAAGAAATCGTCGAACGCGTCATCACACTCCTGAAACAGAACAACAATAATCCGGCGATCATCTGGGTTCTGTCGAACGCGCATCTGTCGCGCCTGTTCGAGCGGATCATCGTTGTGCACCAGGGGTCGATAACGGCTGACGGAAGTTTCGAGACTTTGGCCGAGGAAAACGGTACATTCAAGGAAATGGTCGCGACATAACGTAAACAATGTGGCCGAGGTGGAACAGGAACAGGGTAAGACAATGCTGTTTAAAGACGAAATTCAGATGCTGAAGCGGGTTCCGTTTTTTTCGGAAATGGAGCCATCGAAACTCAAGCTGCTGGCATTCGCATCAGACCGGGTCTCCTATCACGCTGGCGATACACTGTTCCGCCAGGGCGATGTGGGCGATGCCGCCTATGTTCTTCTTACCGGCAAGGTGGATGTCCTGGTCGATTCCCCCTCTGGCACCCTGAAGGTCGCCGAAATGACCGGAAACGCCATCGTCGGCGAAATCGCCATCCTGTGCGACAGCGTCAGAACGGCGACCATTCGTGCCTCCACCAATGTGGAAGCCCTGCGCATCGGCAAGGAGCAGTTCTTCAAACTGATGTCGGACTTCCCCGATATCACGATCAAGGTCATGCGCGTTCTTGCCGAACGCCTCACCCAGACCACGGCAGAACTCAGCAAAGCGCGTACCACCTCCAAAACATGAATGGCATATCTGTGCTACCGGACGCGGCGACATTGGAAAAATAAATGTCGTACTATTGCAATATAAATGAAATGCTGACTGAATAAGGGGAAAGGCGGCCGCTCCAACGAGGGCGGATATAAGAATCTGTAGAGACAACGGGCTTCATGGGAGGAAAGCGTGCAAGTTTCCGTTGTTATTGGGGTGTGCCATGGCGTTCAATTCCGACACAACACGTCGGGAAAGTAATAGGAATTTTCGGGTAAAGATCTGGGGTGCGCGGGGAACGCTTCCCGTTTCAGGTGAAAACTTCCGAAAATACGGCGGGAATACCATCTGCATCGAGGTGAGATGCGGTGATCACGTTCTGTTGTTCGATGCGGGTTCGGGCCTTCATCCGGCGGGTCTTGCCCTGCGCGCCGAAGGCGTTACCGACGTCAATCTCTTCTTTTCCCACTGTCACTACGATCACATCGTTGGCTTCCCCTATTTTAAACCCTTCTATAACAGCGCCAATGACGTTGCCATCTGGTCGGGCCACCTCTGCGGCTCCATGACGACGAGGGAAATGCTCAAAGACTTCATGAGCCCCCCCTGGTTCCCGGTCCCACTGGAGATTTGCTGCGCGAAGATGGCGACGCGGGACTTCCTGCCGGGCGATGTGCTCGATGTTCATCCCGGACTCTCGATCAGAACCGGCATGCTCAATCATCCCGGCAACGCCGTTGGGTACCGTCTGGACTGGGAAGGAAAGTCGCTGGCCATCATCACCGATACGGAGCATGAGCCGGGACAAATCGACGAAAACGTGCTCGAACTGATCAGGGACGTCGATCTCTTTCTCTACGACGCCATGTTTACAGATGAGGAAATGGGTCTCTACCGCGGTTATGGCCACTCTTCCTGGCAACAGGCGATCCGTCTTGCCAAACTTGCCGATGCTAAGAATGTCGGCTTCATCCACCACGCGCCCAGCCGCAGCGACGAGGAACTGGATACTATCGTCAAACTGGCGAAAGCCGAGTTCAGCGGTGCGTTTGCCGCCATGGATGGCCAGATTATCGACATCTAAGCGAGCCAATCTGATATGGCTGTCGCCGGCGCGATAGTTTTCCCAGCGCCTATGAAGTAGCTTCATTGGAGCGTGCGATCGAACACGCACAATTGACCGCATGCGATCGATTGCTCCACGATATTGCCACGAGGCGGCCCGCATTAAGGGGCCACCACATCATACTGCATTTTGATTCCATGCCGTGAAGGCTATCTGACGGGACTTGCATGATCCGTTTCTTTTCAGAAACCAATTTGAGACGTGCCCGGATCCTCTCCGGCCTCATCATATTTTCTTTCGTTTTCTCCCATCTTTTCAACCACTCCCTCGCGCTCATCTCGATCGACACTGCTGAGCGCGCGCGCAAATGGTTCAGCCTGATCTGGCTCAACCCTGTCAGCAGCCTGCTGTTTTACGGTTCGGTTCTGGTTCACGTCTGTCTCGTGTTGCGCTCGCTCTACCTGCGGCAGACACTGCGCATGCCGCTACGGGAAGCGCTGCAGATCGTCTTTGGCCTTTCGATCCCATTCCTGATCATCAGCCACGCGGTCAACATCCGCGTGTCGCATATGATGTATGGCATCGATGTCGGCTATTATTCGGTGGTGCGGCGGCTCTGGATCAACAATCCCATGGGCGGCGCCTGGCAAAGCCTCGCCTTGGTTGTCATCTGGGTCCACGGATGTATCGGCCTTTATTTCTGGCTGCGGTACCGGGACTGGTATCCGCGCATCGCCGGCCTTTTCATGACCGTGGCGGTCATGCTGCCGCTTCTGGCGCTCCTGGGCTTCAGTGATGCCGGCCGCTGGCTTCAGGAAATCGATCAGAAATACGCTCTTCCACCTGGGCTGATGGACAGCACCATCCAGAGAGACGAACTGCCGCTGCAGCGGGAGATGGAGACCCGGATCAGTTTCGTCACAGGCACAATAGAAGCGGTTTTCGCCGGCGCTGTTCTCCTCGTCTTCATGTTGCGTGGGGTGCGCAGTTTTCGCCAGCGATTGACCGCCATCGGCATCAACTACGAACATGGCGCGCAGGCGCGTGTTCCGGCGGGGTTCAGCATTCTCGAAGCGAGCCGGCTTGCGGGCATCCCGCACTACTCCGTCTGCGGCGGCAAGGGACGGTGCTCGACCTGTCGCGTCAAGGTTTTGCATAGCAATGGGCCGCTTCCCCCGCCCGGCGACATCGAACAGACGACGTTACGGCGCATTCATGCCGATTCCGATGTACGGCTGGGCTGCCAGCTGCGTCCCACCAAAGATCTGGATATCGCACTTCTGGTCTCACCGCCCCAGCAAAGCGACCTGCCGGCAGATGCCCAGCCGGCCAGGCCTGGCCGCGAAGAGGAAATAGCCATCCTCTTCTGCGATCTCAGAAACTTTACAACGCTATCCGAAGCAAAGCTTCCTTACGACGTCGTCTTCCTGCTCAACCGCTATTTCACCATCGTCGGCCAGGCCGTCGAACATGCGGGCGGCCATCTGGACAAATTTATCGGCGACGGCGCCATGGCGCTTTTCGGACTGGGTGACGATGCGGAGAATGGCTGTCGCGATGCCATGAAGGCGGCCGCGACCATTTTACGCGATATAGCAACGCTTAACGAGGGGCTAGAAAAGCAATTTTCTGTCCGTCTGGACGTGGTGGTCGGCATTCATTCGGGCCCGAGCATCGTCGGCGTCATGGGATACGGTGCTGCAAAAACATTGACGGCCATCGGCGATACCGTCAATGTTGCAAGCAGGCTCGAATCCAAAGCCAAGGAGTTCGGCGCCGCCATCGTGGTTTCCGAACCTGCCATCATTCAGGCGGGGCAGCCGATTGCCGATCTCAGAAGCGAACAGATCGTCATTCGCGGCCGTAATTCGCAGATGAAGGTCTTCCTGCTCTCTGCAGAAGAGAGCCAACGCTATCTATGAGATAGCGCCGTGCCAAGCATGGGGGAACGCCGGCATCAGATCTTTCTGTAAAGGAAATAGCGGTCCGTCGGCACGCTTTCCGGCACCGGCAACGGCTTCAGCATGGCGTGATCCAAAGGCAACCCGCTGATCGCGACGCCGCCCTTCGCCAGCATGCCGGCCGCAAGATCGGGTAACCAGGTAAGGGTCACGGCATCCTTTTCGGGGTACCCCGTACCGATATCGGCGTGCACCATGGCCGCCTCCGCGCCGATAAAGGCTGGGGCGGTTTGCGCAATTTCACCAATCACGAGATCGCCCTCCGCTGGAACCGAGGAAGCGTGTGCGCCCATGGCCCTGTCGAAGGCAATGATGCGCCGGTCGGGAAAAAGCTCGCGCAGATGATTGAACGTTCGGCCGTTTCCGAGCCCGATTTCCATGAGCGCCCCCTCGCGCGGCAAATCGAGATCAGCGGCGACATGATTGAGGATGTCCCGCTGCGCGCTCAGCCGTCGAATGAAACTGTCCAGTCTGCTCATGCTATCAGGCCTTGATAATGTGTTTTGCAGCGATATTACGCCGCGCGAAGACATTGCGTGTGTCGATGATTAGGGGTGACCATGTGCTCAGGGCGGCATAGTCGACATCATCGTGGTCGGTTGCCACAAGAACCGCGTCGAAGCGGCCAATTGTGGCTCTGTCCCACGCCACCGATTTCATGCCCATGAGATGACTGTATTCACGCGTTTTCGGGATTTCGGCAACGAAAGGATCGAAATAGGCAGCGTCGCCACCGCGCTCCTTGATAATCTCGAGCAGCTTGAGCGAAGGGCTTTCGCGAATGTCGGGCACGTTCTTTTTATAAGCGAGCCCAATCACCAGCACCCTGGAACGGCTGAGCGCCTTGCCGGCATGAATATCGAGCGCTTCGGCAAGCCGGCCGATGACATGCCTCGGCATGCCGGTGTTGATTTCGCCGGCAAGCTCGATGAAGCGTGTGGGCAGCTCGTATTCCCGCGATTTCCAGGTGAGATAGAATGGGTCGATCGGGATACAATGGCCGCCGAGACCCGGACCTGGATAAAAAGGCATGAAACCAAACGGCTTGGTTTTTGCCGCGTCGATGACTTCCCAGATGTCGATACCCATCGCCTCGTAGACGACCTTCAGTTCATTGACGAGGGCGATATTGACGGCACGGAAGACGTTTTCGGTGATCTTCACGGCCTCGGCGGTGGCGTTGGTCGAGACCGGAACGATTTTTTTGACCACCGAGCCGTAAAAAGCCGCCATCAACTCGCCGGCCGCGCCCCCATCGCCGGCAACGACCTTGGGGATTGTCGAGGTCTCGAAATCGCGATTGCCGGGGTCTTCACGTTCGGGCGAAAAGCCAAGGAAGAAATCGACGCCAGAAACAAGCCCGGTGCTTTCCAGAATGGTCTTCACCACACCATTAGTCGTTCCGGGATAGGTAGTCGATTCCAGAACTATCAGCTGTCCCTTGCGCAGATGGGCAGCAATGTCCCGACAGGTTTTTTCAACATAGGAAAGGTCCGGCTCACGATATCTGGTCAAGGGCGTCGGCACACAGATGGCGATGACGTCGCATTCGGCCAGTCTGGAAAAATCGTTGGTTGCGACGAAACCGTCGTCCTGCCGGACATCGCCGAGCACCTCGTCCGAAACCGCCTCGATATAGCTTCGACCGGCGTCGATCGCCGTGATTTTACCGGGATCGATATCGAAACCCACAACCTTGAAACCGCCCCTGGCGATCGTCATGGCAAGCGGCAGGCCGACATAGCCAAGCCCGATCACGCCAGCTTTGGCGCTTTTGTTTTGAATGCTGGAAAGCAGGTTCTTGGAGATGTCTGGGGAAGTCAAAGCGTGTCACGCTCCGCGCATGTGCAAAAGATGCTTCTCAGTTGGGCAAGAATGAGGAGCCTGTCAAGGCTCGGCCCTTTCAAATTCCGGTTGACGCCCAAGCCGTCGGCAACGCACAACCATCGCCATGAAGATCGCCTTTTATGCGCCGCTCAAATCGCCCAACCATCCCGTTCCCTCCGGCGACCGGCTGATGGCACGTTTGCTGATGAAGGCGATGACGATGGGTGGCCATGAGGTTTTTGTCGCTTCAGAACTGCGCAGCTTTCTGAAACAACCGGACGAGCCGGCACGGTCATTGCTTGCCGATGAGGCCAGGCTCGAAATCGAAACGATCGCGGAGCTATGGCGTCAGGACGGCGCACCGGACCTCTGGTTCTGCTACCATCCCTATTACAAGGCCCCGGATCTGCTCGGACCGGAACTGGTGAAGCGTTTCGGCATCCCCTATGTCACGGCCGAGGCATCCTATTCGCCGAAACGCAACGATGTGGGTTGGCAGGCAGTTCAGGACGCGCTGCTCGCCGCACTGAACGGGGCCGCGGTCAATATCTGCTTTACCGCGCGGGATCGTGAAGGGCTTGTACGCGCTTCCCCGAGCCTGCAATGGGCCATGTTACCACCCTTTATCGACGCCGGGTCGTTTCGCGGCAACGCGCCCCGGCCACGGCCATCAAGGCTCATCACCGTCGCCATGATGCGGGCGGGCGATAAGCTCTCAAGCTATCGTAGCCTGTCCGAAGCGCTCGCTTTATTGCCTGAAACTCTCGGCTGGACGCTGGACATCGTCGGCGACGGCCCGGAACGCACGGCCGTGGAGAGTATGTTCAGCGTGTTTCCCGATCACCGCCTTGTCTGGCATGGGGAAAAGAGCCCGACAGACATCGCGGCACTTCTTTCAAGAGCATCCCTCTATGTTTGGCCGGGCCATGGCGAGGCTTATGGTCTCGCCTATCTCGAAGCGCAGGCTGCCGGCCTGCCCGTCGTGGCCGAAAAGGTGGCCGGTGTTCCCGAAGTGGTAAAATCCGGCACAACAGGATTACTGACACCGGAAAATGATACAGCCGCTTATGCCGAGGCGATCAAGACCCTGCTCGGCGATGACAGGCAGCGTGAGGAACTGGCAAAAGCGGCCCGCCAATTCGTCATCAATGAACGATCTCTGGAAAACGCCGCAGCGAAGCTGAACCATATCCTTTTGCAGGCAAAGGCGCGACGATCATGAGTCTGGAAAAACTTAACGCGGCATTGGATGAATGCAGCCGGCGCGGCATAAAGGCCGATCTCTGGCTTCGGGACGACGATGCGGTGGAACCGACACCGGCACTCGATACGCTGCTCGATCTCTGCGCCGACTTCAGCGCTCCAGTGACGCTCGCGGTCATTCCCGAAAAGACGACGGAGAAACTCGCACGCCATCTTGAGGCTTCGCTTATCGCGAAGGTTGCCGTCCACGGTTGGTCGCACACGAACTATGCCAGCGAAAAAGAAAAGAAGCAGGAACTCGGATCGCATCGTGAGGCTGCTGTAGTGCTTGACGAATTGCAGTCCGGGCTTGAAAAGCTGCGCGATTTGCATGGCAGCCGTTTCGTGCCAATGCTCGTGCCACCATGGAACCGCATCGACGCCGGTATCGTGGAAAGGCTGGCGGGTCTTGGCTACCGCGCCCTCTCCGTTTTCGGTCCGGAGAAACCCGGTCTTCCGCCACGCCTGAACACCCATGTTGACGTGATTGACTGGCACGGTAGCCGAGGTGGTCGCGACGCTGATGTGCTATTCGCAGAAACCGCCGCCCGTATTCTGAGCGCAGCCGAAAGCGGCGCTGCGACCGGGATCCTTGCCCATCATCTCGTGCATGATGGCGCGGTTTGGGATTTCCTGAGACGGCTTTTCGAGGTCACCTGCGGTCATCCGGCCGCCCGCTGGCGGTCTTCGAAGGACCTCGTCGACAACATCTCACCATGATTTCCAGGCGATGAGCATGCCGCTCGCCGCGTTCGAAAGTGTGCGTCTGATCGCCTCGACCTCTTCAAAGGGCGCGCGATCCTGAAGAGACGCGGCGACGAAACCCGCCGGCGCAAGGCTGATGCTTCCCGCTCGCGCTGTGATGGTGAAGATCAGCGGGCCGGTGGACCACCAGGCCGGCGCACGCGGCATGTCCCTCAAAATCCCTGGAAATGACTCGAGCATCTTGCGGAAGACCGGATGGCCAACAGGTGTAGCAATGAAGGAATTGGCAAGCAGCGTGCTGCCCTGCCCCGTGTCGCGCGGCGTTTTTTCATCGAACACCGTCAACCCCACCAGAGGGAGAAAGGCGTCAAAGCTCACATCGTCGCTGGCCGGATACCAGTCGCAGTCAAGATAGATCCCGCCAAAACGCTCCAGCAGGATGTAACGGGCAACATCCACCGCGCCCGGATAATCGCCTTCATCCAGCATCGCCTTAAAGACGCCGTTCGATAAGACCCCTTCCCGCTCCAGATCGGCCTCGCGCCAGAGGCGATAGTCATAGCCGTGCTTCGCAGCGTGCGCCGCCCAGGCCTCAACCGACACGGGGGGCGGTTTGTTTCCGATCCATATCTGGTGGATACATCTTGGCACGGGCTCGCGGCTTTTGAGGCTGATCAAGCGGCGCTCCTCCGTGGAAAACCGCGCATATTTCTCCAGCGCCTGCGGCGGCGGAACCAGCGTATATTGATACCCGATCCTGGCGACCAGATCACCTTCGGCCTTGGCAAGCCGCAACCTTGCCGCATGCAGCCGGCGCGGCAGGCCAAGCACGGTCTGCTCCCCCATCAGGTGCGCATCTTTTGCTGCAGCCAGTGATAGGAGAAGCGCATGCGCTTCCGCATATTGGCCATCAGTTTGCAACTGACGGGCTTTCTCCAGCTGGCCGTCGTAATATTTCTTATCGGGCATGGATCCTCGTCCAGAAAGGCTCGTTAACTTATGGTCAAACAAAAGGCATGAGGCAGGCACCGCATTTCGGAAGCCGGCTTTGAATTTGCTAAACAATTCATTGTTTCAGAGGCATAGACAGACAACAAGCCCTACGATAACGTGAATTTAAGCCCTCCTGAGCAATTGTCACAAGGCAACGATAGAGAGACGGCAAGGAACACTTTGGCATGAGCGCTGGCGCAGATTTGCTCCGTATCGAAAATCTGCGGGTCTCATTTTCTCTCATGGGCGGCACCATCGATGCCGTCAGGGACACCAGCCTTCGCATTCTTCCGGGAAAAGTGACAGCCTTGGTGGGCGAATCCGGCTCAGGCAAGTCGGTCATCGGCCAGACGATCATGGGCATTCATCCCAAGACGGCGCGGGTGAGCGGCCGCGTGCTCTTTACCGATCCAGAAAATGCCGCCGCCGGCCCCGTCGATCTCTTGCAATTGCCGAAGGATGGACGGGAAATACGCTCGATCCGCGGCAATCGCATCGGCCTGATCTTTCAGGAACCCATGACCTCCTTTTCGCCGCTGCACACAATCGGCAACCAGATCGATGAAGCGCTTCGCATTCACAGCATCCTGTCACCGGCAGAGCGTGCTGAAAAAATGTACGAGACCCTCGACCTCGTCGGCTTTTCGAATCCAAAGAAGGTCGTGAACATGTACCCGTTCGAACTGTCGGGCGGCATGCGACAGCGCGCGATGATCGCCATGGCGCTCATCTGTCGTCCGGCACTTCTCATCGCCGATGAGCCGACGACCGCGCTTGATGTGACGATACAGGCGCAGATTCTGAAACTGCTGCGCGATCTTCAGAGCCGGCTCAACATGAGCATGCTGCTCATCACCCACGATCTGGGCGTGGTGGCAAACATCGCCGACGAGGTTGCCGTGATCTATCAGGGCGAAATCATGGAAGCCGGCACCGTCGACGACATTTTCAAGGCGCCTGCCCACCCTTATCTGAAGGGGCTGATGGCGGCTGTGCCTCACTTCGACATGAAGCCGGGCGAAAGGCTGAAGGCGCTGCGTGAAATCAACATCGACCACGAAAGTCTGGTCGGCAAGAAGACCGCCGCGGTTAACAAGACCCCAGGCCCGCTGCTGACGGTAGACAATATCAGCAAGACCTTCACGACCCGCAAATCGAGCTGGTTCCGCAAAGGCGCTGCCAATGCGACGAAGGCTGTCGATAGCGTCAGTTTCGAAATCCGCCGTGGCGAATGTCTCGGCCTGGTCGGCGAAAGCGGCAGCGGCAAAACAACCGTCAGCAAAATCCTGATGCGCGCGGTTCGCCCCGATGAGGGCTCGATAACTTTCCATCGGAAGGAAGGCGATATCGATGTGCTCAATGCCAAGGACGGCGAGCTGAAAGAGCTTCGCTCGAAGATACAGATGGTCTTCCAGGACCCGATTTCCTCGCTCTCGCCGCGCATGACCATCGGCAACATTCTGAGCGAACCGCTTGAAATCCATGGACGCGGCGACGCCAAATACCGGGCGGAAAAAGTTCGCGGTCTGGTCAGGGCGATCGGCCTTGGCGAAAGCGCACTGAACCGTTATCCGCACAGCTTCTCCGGTGGCCAGCGGCAGCGTATCGGTATTGCCAGGGCGCTGGCACTCGGACCGGAACTGCTGATCTGCGATGAACCCGTTTCTGCCCTCGACGTGTCCGTGCAGGCACAAATCCTCAATCTACTGAAGGACTTGCAGCAGGATCTCGGGCTGACCTATCTCTTCATCTCGCACAATCTGGCGGTCGTGGACTATATGGCGGACCGTGTAGCTGTCATGTGTGAAGGCCGTATCGTGGAGCTGGCGCCGCGCGAGAGCCTGATGCGCGCTCCCGTCCACCCCTATACAAAATCGCTGCTCGCAGCCGTGCCCTTCCCCGATCTCGATCGCCCGCTTGATTTTAGCACCATCGGCAAAATCAGCGCGACGGGCAAATTCGACTGGGGCAAACAATTCCGGGATGACGGCGACGGCCAGATGGTTTCAGCCGACCTCGGCGAGGGTCATTTCGTGCTGGCCAACGGCAATGCCGATATCAGGGAGCTTCGCCCTTGATCACGCGTCGCACCACCCTTGCCCTTCTGGCCTCCGTTTTTATGCCGGCCTTTGCGCGCGCCGCTTATGTTGATCCTGACTACTTCAAGGAAAAGCGCGAGAAAGGCGAATTACCGGGCGTCGCCGACCGGCTGCCGAAAAACCCGCGTGTGATCGACGTGAAAGCGCTCGGACGCGAGCCCGGAAAACACGGCGGCACGGTGCGCATGCTGATCGGTGGGCAGCGAGATATCCGCCTGATGCCCATCAGCAACTATGCCCGGCTCGTCGGATATGATGAGAAATTCGAGCTGCATCCGGATATCCTCGAAAGCTACGAGGTCCAGGAAGAGCGCATCTTCACCTTCAAGCTGCGTGAGGGCCACAAATGGTCCGATGGCAGCGATTTCACGTCAGAGGATTTTCGCTATTTCTGGGAGGATGTCGCTCTCAATAAGGAAATCCACAAGGGTGGCCCGCCAATCGAGCTTCTCGTCAACAACAAGCCACCCCAGATCGAGGTGATCGACAAGCTGACCGTGCGTTACAGCTGGGATGGCCCGAACCCGGATTTTCTGGCGAAGCTTGCGGCAGCGTCGCCGGCGCGGCTGTTCTTGCCAGCCGCGTACATGAAGCAGTTCCACGTCAAATATCAGACGCCGGAAAACCTCGCCAAGCTCATCAAGAAAAACAAGGCGGATGACTGGAGCGGTCTGCACATCAAGATGTCGCGGCAGGTGCGCCCGGAAAACCCTGCTCTGCCAACACTTGACGCCTGGCGCAACACCACCGCACCACCGGCCGAACAATTCGTCTTCGAACGCAATCCCTACTACCACCGCGTCGATGAAAACGGGCTGCAACTGCCCTATCTCGACCGCTTCCTGCTGAACGTCACCTCGTCCGACATCATTTCCGCCAAGACAGCCTCGGGCGATAGCGACCTGCAATATTTCGGCCTCGATTTTGCCGATTACACGTTCCTGAAGGACGCGGAGAAGCGTTTTCCCCTGAAGGTTAATCTCTACAAGCGCTCCCAGGGCTCGCGCATCGCGCTCCTGCCAAATCTCAACTGCGCCGATCCGGTCTGGCGAAGCACGTTCCAGGACGTGCGTGTGCGCCGCGCTCTGTCGCTTGCCATCAACCGGCACGAAATCAACATGGTCTGCTTTTACGGGCTCGCCAAGGAAAGCGCCGACACCGTTCTACCGGAAAGCCCGCTTTACCGGCAGGAATTTGCGGACGCCTGGAGCGCCTTTGACCGCGCAGCGGCAAATAGATTGCTCGATGAGGTCGGTCTCGACAAACGCGACGATGCCGGCCTTCGTCTTCTGCCGGACGGCCGCCCGGCTTACATTATCGTCGAGACCACGGGCGAAAGCACGCTGGAAACCGACGTGATGGAGCTGGTCACGGACCACTGGCGGCATATCGGCATCGCGGTTTCCGTTCGTCCTACCCAGCGTGATGTTTTCCGAAAGCGCGCCATGGGCGGCGAAGTCTTGATGTCGGTGTGGATGGGGATGGATAATGGCGTGCCCACGGCCGACATGCTGCCGTCAGGGCTTGCCCCCACAGGCGACGACCAGCTTCAATGGCCGGTCTGGGGCATTCACTATCTCTCGGGCGGCCGCGAGGGGAAGGAGCCCGACCTGAAGGAAGCAGCCCATCTGCTCGATCTCCTGAAGACCTGGCGCAGAAGCGTGACAGAGGAAGAACGCGAGGCGATCTGGCTGGAAATGCTTGGCGTTTACACCCAGCAGGTCTTTTCCATCGGCATTGTCAACGGCGCGCTGCAACCGGTTGTCCATGTGAAGCGCATGCGAAACGTGCCGGACAAGGCGCTTTTCGGTTATGAACCGACATCGTATCTCGGCGTCTACATGCCGGATACGTTCTGGTATGACGGAGAGGCCTGATATGCTGCGGTATATTTTAAAGCGCATCCTCGTCATGATCCCAACGCTGATCCTGATTTCGATGCTTGTCTTCACCATCATCGAGCTGCCGCCGGGTGACTATTTCGAAAGTTATGTCGCCGAGTTGCGCGCCATGGGCGAGACGGCGAACCTTGCTGAAATCGAGGAGTTGCGCGCCCGCTATGGTTTCGACCAGCCTGCACCGATCCGCTACTTCCGCTGGGCGACGGGTATGTTGGTCGGCGATTTCGGATATTCCTTCGAATATCAGCTGCCCGTCAGCGATGTCGTGGGCGACCGCCTCTGGCTGACGGTGCTCGTGTCCTTCCTGACGATCATCGTCACGTGGCTCATTGCCTTCCCGATCGGCATCTATTCCGCCACCCACAAATACAGCTGGGGCGATTATGGCCTCACCTTCCTCGGCCTGCTCGGCATCGCCATTCCAAACTTCATGTTGGCGTTGATCCTGATGTATTTCGCCAACATCTGGTTCGGCATCTCCATCGGCCACCTGATGGACCGGGAGTACCTCAATCAGGCGATGAGCTGGGCGAAGTTCAAGTCGATCCTCGAGCATATCTGGATACCGGTGCTCATCATTGGCACGGCGGGCACCGCCGGCATGATCCGTCGGCTGCGCGCCAACCTTCTGGATGAGCTGCAGAAACAATATGTGGTGACCGCTCGCGCCAAGGGTCTGCACCCCTTTAAGGTGCTGACCAAATATCCGCTACGCATGGCTCTCAACTTCTTCATCTCGGATATCGGCTCTATCCTGCCCGCCATTATATCGGGAGCGGAAATCACAGCGGTCGTCCTGTCGCTGGAAACAACCGGCCCGATGCTGATCAGGGCGTTGCAGAGTCAGGACATGTATCTGGCCGGCTCGTTCCTGATGTTCCTTGCCTTCCTGACGGTCATCGGCGTTCTGGTTTCGGACATAGCCCTTGCCATACTCGATCCCCGAATCCGCTTTGGAGGTGGTAACGTCAAATGACTTCATCCATCCCGAAGCCCGGCGACGCCCTTCCCCATTATGTCTCGACAGCGCCTTTCGATCCTTCTCTGATCGAACCCAACACATCGGGCATGGCCGCCTTCAGCAAGGCGTCGCAGCTGCGCCTGATGTGGTGGCAGTTCCGCCAGCACAAGATTGCCGTCTGGTCCGGCGCTTTTCTGCTGGTGCTTTATCTGTCCATCCTCATCTGCGAATTCCTTGCGCCCTATAATCTGCACACCCGCAACATCGATCATATCTACGCGCCGCCGCAGTCCATTCATCTCTTCAACGACGGAAAATTTGTCGGGCCCTTCGTTTATGGCCGCGAGATGACGCTCGACATGGATAATCTGCGGCGCGTCTACCGCGACGTGCCAACGGATATCCAGCCGCTGCGCTTCTTCTGCAAGGGTGACACCTATCGTTTCTGGGGCCTGTTTGAAGGCAGAACCCACTTCGTCTGCCCGGCCGAAGGCGGAGAAATGTTCCTGCTTGGCACCGACCGGCTCGGCCGTGACGTGCTTTCCCGCATCATCTACGGCGCGCGCATTTCGTTGACTATCGGCCTTCTCGGCGTCGCGATGAGCTTCGTTCTCGGCATTGTGATCGGTGGTCTCGCGGGATATCGCGGCGGCACATTCGACCTGATCGTCCAGCGCATCATCGAGGTGCTGCAATCCATTCCGAGCATTCCGCTCTGGCTGGCGCTCGCCGCAATCATGCCGGTGACCTGGAGCCCCATCCTCGTCTATCTCGGCATCACCATTATTCTCGGCATGCTGGACTGGACGGGCCTTGCGCGCGCCGTGCGTTCCAAACTGCTGGCGCTTCGCGAAGAAGACTATGTTTTGTCAGCACAATTGATGGGCGCCGGAACTTCGCGCATCATTGGCCGACACCTCATTCCCGGCTTCATGTCACATCTCATCGCTTCGGCGACGCTCACCATTCCCGGCATGATCCTCGGCGAGACTGCGTTGAGCTTCCTCGGCCTCGGTCTTCGGCCACCGATCACAAGTTGGGGAATTCTGCTCACGGAGGCGCGCAGCGTCAGCGTCATTGCGCTATATCCGTGGCTTCTCATCCCGACGATCCCGGTCGTTCTCGTCATCCTGGCCTTTAATTTCTTCGGCGACGGACTACGTGATGCGGCGGACCCCTTCAGATAAAATGGAATACACCTTGATCTATTGCCCTTCAGCCATCGCCTTTTTTGTGGAAGGCAAAAAGAGGTGTGGCCCATGAGCTCCCGTTTGAACGACGCGCGCATTCTCATGTACAGCCATGATTCCTTCGGTCTCGGCCATCTGCGGCGCTGTCGCACGATCGCGCACGCGCTGGTGGAGGACTATCGCGGCCTGAACGTTCTCATCATTTCAGGCGCCACCATTGCCGGTGCATTCGATTACCGCGCCCGCGTCGATTTCGTGAAAATCCCGAGCGTCATCAAGCTCCGCAATGGTGAATACACCTCGATGGACAGGCACATCGATCTTCAGGAAACGCTGAAGATGCGCCGCTCCATCATCTATCATACCGCCGAAAGCTTTAAGCCTGACATCTTCATCGTCGACAAGGAGCCCATGGGCTTGCGCGGCGAGGTGGAAGAGACGCTCGCCTATCTCAAGGGACAGGGCACCAAGCTCGTCATCGGCCTGCGCGACGTCATGGATGCGCCGCAGCTGCTCGAGGCCGAGTGGAAGCGCAACAATGTCATGAACAAGATCGGCAAGCTCTATGACCATGTCTGGGTCTATGGTCCGCCTGATTTTCACGATCCGCTGACAGGGCTCGACGTTCCGAAGACCGTTCGCGACAAGATGGATTTCGTCGGCTTTCTCCAGCGATCCAAGACGCAGGCCGAGACAGTGGCTCACCGGCCGGAAGGCGATTATCTTCTCATCACCACCGGCGGCGGCGGCGACGGCAGTGAATTGATCGACGACGTCATCAACGCCTATCACCATGACCCAGAACTCACCCACAAGGCGCTCGTCGTGCTTGGCCCCTATATGCCGGCAGACCAGCGCCAGCGCTTCATGAGCAGCGTCGCCGATATCCCGCATATCGAGATCATCGAATTCGATAACCGCATGGAAGACCTCGTCGCTGGTGCGCAGGCCGTTGTCTCGATGGGCGGCTACAATACTGTTTGCGAGATATTATCCTTCGATAAGCCCGCCCTCGTTGTGCCCCGCACGGTACCGCGGGAAGAACAGCTGATCCGCGCCAGTCGTGCATCCGAGCTTGGTCTTTTCGACATGCTGCTGCCGGAAGATGCCGAAAACCCGGCAAAAATGGCGGCAGCGCTGAAGGCCCTGCCCAATCGCGCGCCGCCTTCGGTCAGCGCGCGCGGCTTGAAGCTCGACGGTCTCGAAAACATCTCCCGCAGAATTGCCGAATGGCTGCCGCCCGAGGGTGAGAGATCACAGATGACGCTGAGCGCCTGATGTCGGCTCGACACCAATTTTTAGAGACATACACGCTGTGACTGATACGAAAAAGATCGTGGTGCTCCTGAAGGGCTACCCGCGCCTGTCTGAGACGTTCATCGCCCAGGAACTTCTGGGGCTGGAAAAGGCGGGGCTGGAACTCGAACTCGTGTCGATGCGCCGGCCGACGGACAAGAAACGTCATCCTGTCCACGATGAAATCCGGGCGCCCGTCACATATCTGCCGGAATATCTGCATGAAGAGCCTTTGCGGGTCCTGAAAGCGCTCTGGGCCTGCCGCAAGAAGCGCGGTTTCAGCAGAGCGCTTCGCCGTTTTTTCAGCGACCTGCCGCATGATTTCAGCCGAAACCGCTTCCGCCGCTTTGGGCAGGCCGCGGTGCTCGCGCATGAATGGCCAGAGGATGCCGAATGGCTGCATGTCCATTTCATCCACACGCCCGCGTCGGTCGCAGCCTATACCCATCTCATCACGGGCGTGCCGTGGACGATTTCGGCGCACGCAAAGGACATCTGGACCTCCGGCGACCGCGACCTTGCCGCCAAGCTGCAAAGCGCCCGCTGGGCCGTTACCTGCACCGCTGGTGGCTTTCAGCACCTGCAGACCCTTTCCGGGGCGCGGCGGAATGTGCATCTAAGCTATCACGGTCTCGATCTCACCCGATTTCCGCATTTCGAAACGCCCCGCCCAGCGCGGGACGGATCCAATCCGGATGACCCCGTTCGGATTTTGAGCGTCGGTCGGGCAGTGAAGAAAAAGGGCATCGATATTCTGCTGCGGGCACTCGCTTCGCTTCCCCATGGCATCCATTGGCGCTTCACCCATATCGGCGGCGGTGACGAACTGACCCCACTGAAAAAACTGGCCGACGAACTCGGCATCGCCGACAGGATCGTCTGGACCGGCGCCATGGACCAGAAGCAGGTGCTGCAGAATTATCGGGAAGCCGACCTCTTTGCGCTGGCCTGCCGCATCACCAGCGATGGCGATCGCGACGGTCTACCCAATGTGCTGGTCGAGGCAGCGAGCCAGGCGCTGACCTGCGTTTCCACCAATATTTCAGGCATTCCGGAGTTCTTCGTCAATGGCGAAAACGGTCTGCTGACGGAGCCGGAAAATCCGGCAGCCTTTGCGGAAGCGCTGCGCAGCGCGATCACCGATCCGCAACTGCGCCAACGTCTGGGCGCTGCCGCAGAAAACCGTGTGCGAACCGCCTTCGATCATCGCACCAGTATCGCGGAATTGAAGGCTCTGTTCGAGACCGAGTGGGAAAAGACACCATGACCGAGATGGAAAAACGTCCCTGTGTTTTCTTTTACGTCCAGCATCTTCTCGGCATCGGCCATATTGCCCGCGCCAGCCGCATCGCCAATGCTCTGCAGGCGGATGGCTTTGACGTTGTTCTCGTCACCGGCGGTACTCCAGTTCCGGGTTTTCCGGGTGAAGGCATCCGCCATGTGGAGTTGCCGCCGATCGCCGTGAGTGACGGCAGCTTTTCCGGCCTTGTCGACAGTGCCGGTAAGCCGGTTGACGACGCCTTCAAGAACCTCAGAACCGATATGCTGATCGGCGCCTATCACGGCGCGAAACCCGATATCGTCATCATCGAGGCTTTCCCCTTTGGCCGCAGACAGGTGCGCTTCGAATTGCTGCCGCTGCTGGACGAGATTGAAGACAGCGAACAACGCCCGCTGGTCATGACATCGCTGCGTGATATCCTGCAGGAAAAGACCAAGCCGGGCCGGGACGAAGAGACCGTTTCCCTGGTGAAGAAACATTTCGACGCGGTGCTGGTGCACGGTGATCCCGACTTCGCCAGGCTGGAAGATACCTTCCCCCTCGCGAACGAGATCAGCCAGCGCATTGTCTATACCGGGCTCGTCGCCCCGCTGCCACCGCCGGAGCCGGTGGAAAAATTCGATATCGTCGTTTCCGCAGGTGGCGGTGCTGTCGGTGCAGCGCTCATCCGGGCAGCGCTTGAGGCCGTCCCGTTGCTCCCTGGCATCAAAAGCTGGTGCCTCGTCACCGGCCCGAACATGCCGCAGACGGATTTCGATGCGATCTCCGCTGAAGCGCCGGACAATGTCTCCGTCTTCCGCTTCCGCAAGGATTTCGCCAGTCTTCTGGCAGGCGCGCGGCTTTCGGTCTCGCAGGCGGGCTACAACACCGTTTGCGACATCCTCCAGGCGAAATGCCGCTCGCTCCTGATCCCCTTCGCAGCCGGTGGCGAGACGGAGCAGAGCGCCCGCGCGGAACGGCTGGCGCGGCTCGGGCTGGCGCAGGTGCTGGAGGAAAAAAACATCTCTGGACAGTCCATGGCCGACGCCGTCGAGGCAGCTCTGGCGCTGCCGGAACCGGGCAAGGTTCACCTCGATCTCGATGGCGCCGCCGGCACCGCTAGAGCGCTACGCCGCCTTTATGACGAGCGGTGAGAATTGCCTTTAATTGGCGCACGGCGGCTTCGTCCGTCGCCTTCCGCCCTGCACCGGTGAAACCAAGCTTCGCCACCATGCTTTCCGGATCATAGGATGGCACGGCGGAACAGGAAGCGTGGATTTCCGTGATCGGAAAGCGACACAGCAAAGCCTGAACGCTTTGCGGGCGCACACCGGCACCCGGCATGATGACGATGCGGCCCTTGGCGACATCTGACAGACGCGCCAAAGTCTCGATGCCCTCCAGCGCCGAGCGCGCACCGCCTGAGCTGAGGACGCGAGGAAAACCGAGCGAGATAGCAGCCTCCAGAGCCTCATCCAAATCGGGCGCGACATCGAACGCGCGGTGAAGCGTCATGTCCAGCCCATCCGCGTGGCGGCGCAATTCTTCAAGCAACAGCATATCAAGCGAGCCATCGGCACGCGATGCGCCGATCACCACGCCGGAAAGCCCTGCCACGCGTGCCGCATCGATATCGCGCTTCATCACGTCGGCCTCGTCGCGCGTGAACACGAAATCGCCGGCGCGCGGCCGGATCATCACGCTCACGGGCAGTCCATAGGTCGCCGCCCGCTGCATGAACCCTGCCGATGGGGTGACCCCGCCGCCCGAGAGCGCGGCACAAAGTTCGATACGGTCTGCCCCGCCCCTCACGGCCGCTTCCAGACCCGCCACATCGTCCACGCAAATTTCGAGAATCATAGGTACCTCTTTCATCCGGGTGGCCGTTACCTGCGGCGGCCGGTCCCATCAAGCGTGTAGAGCATATAAACGCCGCCCAAACCGACGATCGCACCGAGTATCGACGTGCCGGAATAGCTGGTGACCAGCGTTCCCAAAGCAAAAATGAGAGCGCCGAGACCAGCCCCAAGGAAGATGTTCACGGCGATCAGCGAGCTTCCGAGCCCCGGCCGGTCTGCGATCAACTCCTGTAGATAGGTGATGGGAATACTGATGATGGCGGCTGCACCCAGCGCGCTGATGAGGGTTTGCGCGTAAATGTGCCATGGCGCGGTCGCGAGCCCCTGCAGGACAAGGTATATCGCATAAAGTACCGAGCCAGCCGCAAGCGTGAGCGTTTGCGGCATCTTCTTCTCGATCCAGCCCCAAAAGAGAATGAAAACGATTTCCAGCGCGGCAACGATACCGGCGACGATGCCGATATCTGCGACCGTACCCCTTGCCTGTCCGGTGATGATGAGCGAGCGGATAGAGTCGTTCAGATGCAGCATCGAGCAGATCAGCGCGATGGCGATGATCCGCAACAGCACCCGCCGCGATCCGATTTCCGAAAGCGAAGCCATAAAGCCGAAGCGCGCCTCCGTATTGACCACCGCCGGCGTCGCCGCGCGTGGCAAGCAGAAAGCAACCAACAGGAAGCAGACAAGCGCGCAAATGCCCGAGAACAGGAAGGCCAGAAGCATATTGCCGGAGTTCACAAGGAAAATGCCGACGATACCGGGCACCAGAACCCAGGACAGGGAGATGGTGGCGCGCATGATCGAATTCACCGCGATCATGTCGCCGGTCGAGAGGTTGCGTGCGTCCGCGCGCACATGCGCGAAGATCAGCGAATTCATCGCCCCGAAAATCGGAAGCAGAAGGAGCTTGGCGCTGACGAAAGCCGTGGCGTTGCCGACCAGATAGACCAGAAGATAACCGCTAACGCCGAAAAGCGCGATGAACAGCATGGGTTTACGATATTCTCCCAGCCTGTCGGCCACGATCCCCATCAACACGCTGGCACTGACGTTGATGATGGCGGCAAACAGCATCAGCATCGAATAGACGCTGTTGCTGAGCCCGATTTCGCGAATACCGATGACTGCCTGATAGGGGGCCGTCGCGGCATTCGAGAAGCCAAAAAACAGGATGGCGAGCGCCCCGATGCGGATCGACGGATTGTTGATGACGATGGAAAGAGCCGATGGCATGGGAATTCGCCTGGATGTGATCCGGCTTTGCCGGATCGGGGTAAACTATCGGAGCGCCGTCATCGCCAGCGGGCCGACAGAACGGGTGTGGGTGAATAATCGAAATCCGGTTTCCAGGGGTAAAAATCGCCGTCCCGACGTTGGTTCGGCAGGTTCTCGATATCCTGGTTGATGACCCCTTCGGTCAGAGCCATCAAATTCGGGTTAGCGATGGGCGCAAGCTCCGGTGAAAGATAACCGGACTTGACGACCAGTAGCCGCACCTCCTTTGGATTAAAGCCAAGACGGGTGAAATCGGAAATCATGTGATAGGGCCTGCGCCGCGCCGCCAGAATGACCGTGATGCCGCCGATGGCGACCACCGCCTGCCGTTGGTCAGCAGCACCTGGATCGTCCAGTTTCACAACACGGGCCTCGACGGTCACGGACGGGCTCTGCGGATCGAGACTGCCACCGATCTTCAGAGAAAGATGCGCGCCCTCACCAGCAGCAAAACAAGCGTCAACAGCCGGCCGGTCGGTTATGCCGCCCAGCAACGCACCCTGCCAGTTGCGCTCAATCAGCGCCGCCATTACATCGGCGCGGTCGCCCACTCCGCCGCCCGTCGGATTATCGCCGGAGTCGGCAAGAATGATCGGCCGTGTAGCGGTCCTTTCGGCAATCCCCAGGATGGTGTCGAGCGGCTCCGTCACCGGACCAAAACGAAAATCCTGCCTTGCATCCCAGTAGGATTGCGCAATTTCGGTGGCGACAGCCTTTGCCGCCGCCTTGTCGGTCCCCGTCACCACCGCGCAAGCGGTCGCCCTCGGCTCATCGGCCCAGACGTAACCGATCATGAAATTCGCATCCCACACGCCGGACCGTGCATCGTAATCCGGCAGGGCGGCATAGAGGCTTTTGGCAGGCTCGTCTTCCGTGGACGTCTTTTCGCCCGGCAGCAGAACCGGAATTTTCGCCCAGGCCACGCCGGGCTTCTCTCCCGTCTTCAGGGCCTTGTTCAGCATCGTCCAGGCACGCACCATCGTTTCGCGTACGTCGATATGCGGGGCTGTCCGATAGGCGGCGAAAATATCCAGCTGATCGATGATGGTCTGGCTGACATTGCCATGCAAATCGTAGCTCGCCGCGACAACAACATCCGGGCCAACCAAAGCTCGGGCACTGGAAATCCAGTCGCCTTCCGCATCATCCATGCCCTCGACATTCATCGCGCCATGCATGGCGAGATAAAGCCCGTCCAGCGGCAATGCGGTCTTCAGACGCTCGAGGAATTCGTCCTTGAACGCATCATAGGCGGCGCGTGAAATCGGGCCGCCCGGCACCGCCCGCGCATGCAGCAGCGGCAGCAGTTCCGCCCCGCCCTCGCCAAGGAAATTGAAATATTCCGCCTCCAGAAGATCTACGCCGCGAAAGACGCGAAAATCCTCCTGCACCATCAACACGGGGGAATAGGTGCTGCACTCGGTATGAATACCGCCAATGGCAATGCGCATCCCACCCTCCTCAATAAACCGGGTTCAACGGAACGATGGCTGCAAAACGCAACCAGTCCTTTTGCGCCTTCGGCGTCCACGCCGCCTCGGCAATGGCCGGAAGCCTTGGGAAAACGAGGTGGTTGAAATAGGCGCGGTTGAGGAAATGTTCGGACCAGATGCAGGCCTGAACGCCTTTCATCCTTTCCTTCAATTCGTCGGGAAAGTGGCCAACGGCCTCATACGCGTAGGTATGCGACGGCGGAACGGTGCCAGCCCAGCTTGCCCCCGGCTCCTGCCAGGCCTCATCCTGCACCATGTCGAGATAATAGGCCTGACCTGGCGTCATCACCACGTCATAACCCTGCTTTGCCAGCTCAAGCCCGACCTCCGGCTTTTGCCACGCCATCAACAATGTTCCCGACGGATCGACGCCGCCGCCGTGAGAAACCTCATCCCAGCCGGCAAGCTGGCGGCCGCGCTCATGCAGCATGGTCTGAACGCGCTTCATGAAGTAGGACTGAATACCGAAAGTGCCATCGAGCCCTTCCTTCTCCATGAGACCCCTCGCAAGCGGCGAGGCCAGCCACGATCCGTCCGCAACCTCGTCACCGCCGACATGGATCAGCCGTGACGGAAAGAGTTCAACCATCTCGTCAAAGATCTTGCCGAGGAATTCGTAAGTCTGCTCGATCGCGGGGTTAAGTGCATTGTTCGGGTATCCCTGCACGGAACGGTAGCTGTCAGGTGCTTCCTGCCCATCCGTCAGCTCCGGATAGGCAACCAAAGCCGCCGTGCTATGACCGGGAATATCGACCTCCGGCACGACCTCGATATTCAATGCCGCCGCATGCGCCACCACGAGACGCACATCGTCCTGCGTGTAAAAGCCGGAAACCGGCTCCGCCCCATTGCCGAGCTGTGGCAGGAGCGGCGCATCCGGGCCACGCGTCGCACCGACAGTCGTGAGCAGCGGATAGGCCTTGATTTCCAGACGCCATGCCTCATCGTCCGTCAGATGCCAGTGGAAGCGGTTCATACGCAGCCATGCGAGAATATCGATCAGCCGTAGCACATCGTCTGTCGGATAAAACTGCCGCGAAACATCGAGATGGCAGCCGCGCCAGCTATAGCGCGGCGCATCGCCGATGGTGCCCGAAGCTGGGAACCGGAATTTCGGATCGACGCGCGCGCCATGCAGCAGCTGCGCCAGAACCGTCAGACCATATTGCAGACCGGCAGCAGCCGAATATTCGACTGTCACAGCGTCGCTGGAGAAGGAAATGCGGTAACCTTCCGCTTCCAGCCCGCTATGCCGCTTGAAATGCAGTGGTTTTCCTTCATGCACCGGCGCAAGGCTGAAAGGCACATGCCCGACGGCAAAGAGCCTGCGGAACAGCGACAGCACGGTTTCCACCGCAAGCACTTCTTCGGCTCCCGCATCTTCCGTCGGGAAGAGTGCGACGGGAAAGCCCTCGCCGGGCTCGGCGTCGATTTCGGCGGGCCAGGGCTGAATGGCGAAGGGCAGATCGAGCTTGCCTTCGGGAAGCAGCACCGGCGCCGGTTCGCTGTGACGGCCATCCAGCATCAAGTCACCCACATCCACGGCGCGATGCGTGCCATCGGCAAGGCTGATGTAAGCAGACTTTGCCCCATCCGTGCGGTGCCTCGCCGGTCGCAGCAGGCCATCGACGGTAAAGCGCCAGGATTGTCCGGCTTCCAGCACGAAGCCGACCGGCGGCGCAAATTCATGGAAATTGGCATTGCGGCGCAGGTAAACCGCGTTGTCGCAAACCGGCTTGTCCACCGTCCGCGTCAGCGACGTGTAAACGATGCGGAAATCCGTCAACGGCTCACGCGACAGATTGACCAGGGTGAAAGTGAAGCCGCCAGATGCGGAGTCGGCAAGCGGATGCCAGGAATTTTCGAGACGATACTGTGCGAGCGCCATGATGCTCCCCTATATTGCGCATTAAACCCGTAAAAGGGTTTTGATCAGTAGTGTTCGGATTGCGAAAACGTCCGCGCCAGCGGCGCCTGCCCGGCCGTCAGGCCACAATCGACCGGCAGGCACACGCCGCTGATGGCAGCAGCCTGAGGACCCGACAGAAAAGCGACCGCATTTGCGACATCTTCGGGCTTGACGATCCGTTGCAGCGGGTACCAATGCTGCGCTTCCTCAAATACCCTGGGATTGGTCGCGGCACGGGCCTCCCACGCCTGTGTGCGCACCGTGCCGGGCGCAACGGCGTTGGCGCGAATGCCGAACTTGCCATATTCAACGGCGATCAGTTTCGTCAGATGGATCAAGCCGGCCTTCGCCGCGCTGTAAGCCGGATGACCGAAGACTGCCATGCCGTTGACGGAGGTGATGTTGACCACAGAGCCCTGCGTGCGCTTCAACGCTTCCTCGAATGCCCTGAAGCAGAGAAACGGCGCTTCCAGATTGAGCGCATTGTCCTTGCGCCAGATTTCGGGCGTCGTATCATGCAGGCTGACGGCTCTTGCAGCACCCGCATTGTTAACGAGGGTGGCGACATCACCCAGTTCGGCGACTTCAGCCGCCAGCCTTGAAAGGTCCTGCGGGTCCGTAACGTCGCAGGTCTTCGCAATGACTTCGGAATCGGACAACAGCGAAACAGCCCCAGAAAGGGCGTCAGCGTCGATATCGACCAACACCACCCTTGCATGGGTCTCAGCGAGTGCCGCGGCAATTGCCCGGCCAATATCGCCGGCCGCGCCGGTTACCACGGCAAGTTGGTCTTTTCTGTCTTGCATGTCCTGCAACTCCCTTGAAGCTTGCAACCCATCGTTAAGCGGGTTCAGGCAAAGCACCTGTTTTGTCGATCATTCCGCCCTCAATCACCGAGCAATTGCCTGTCGTCCGGGTCACGATGCTCGACAAGCTGCTGCTTGATGTGACGCAGGGTCACCATTGACCTTTGCCGTTGATGGTAGGCAGCAAGCGTCGCCAGAACATCGACGGCGGCGAGATAGGCATAGCGCGATGAGGTCGGGCGGAAGATATTGTTTCCCTCGGGCACATTGACCGCCACCACCATATCCGCGGCGGCGGCGACGGGCGTGTCGCTCTGGGTGAGTGCAATCGTCGTCACGCCCATTTCGCGCGCCAGCCTGAAGCACTTCACCAACTCCATATTGCGCCCCGAAAAGGACGAGCCGATAATCACGTCTTCCTTGCGTGCTGCGGCCGTCATCATCAGCTGCATGCTGTGATCGGCACTGGTCGAAACCCGCAACCCAAGGCGGAACAGTCGGTTCTGAATCTCGGAAGCGATCATCGACGAATTGCCGCCCGCTCCGAAGGCATAGATCATGCCGCTATTGGCAATCTTTGTCGCCGCCGCATCTGCAAGCGCCGGATCGAGCGTCCTGTGTAGCAGAAACAGAGCTTCCTGCGCCTTGGCCAATACCTCTTCAGCAACGTCTGACGGGCTGGTGCTGGAGGGCTCGGACGTCAGATATCGAACGCCGACATAAGCCGTCTTGGCAAGGCTCACCTTGAAATCGGAAAAGCTCTGGCAGCCCAGCCGCCGGCAAAAACGCGTCACCGTTGGCGGCGATACTTCCGCGCGGGCCGCAAGCTCGATGATCGACGCATTGACCGCAAATTCGAAATCCGAGACCAGAATGTCGGCTATCCGCCGCTCCGACTGCGAGAACTGTCCCCTGTCTTCCTGAATCTTTGCAAAAATATCCATGCTCGCCGGTCTCCGTTGTGCCAAAACCTAAAGTCTGGCCCCGTTCCCGATGCATCCTATTAAGATGCGCCGGTCAACCGCATTCCTCCTTGAAACAAGCGTATTTCGTCCCTCTGACGACAGCACCGACATCTCCTTGATGAAAATAATTTTCTCTGTTGATTGAGAGATGAGCATATGCCAACAATATTCACCAGATAAATATCCAAAATCTGAAAATAATTTCAACACTGGATCCGAATGATGCGCGACCCCTTCAAAAATCCCTTCCCCGAAAGCGACAGTGCCCGCCACTCCATCTGGGAGATGCTGGTGACGCGCGACATCGATGCCTTCCTCGCCGCTGACTGGTCGAGGGTCGCGGGCGATTTCGTCGAGGATGGCTTTCTCGGAATCAATGCCAACAGAGATCCAAACCCGGACAACTGGCGCCTGTCTTTCCCATCTCTTTCGGCCTATCGGGAGGAATGGCTGCGGCAGGCGCATGATTTCCAGACCCAGAAATTTGCGGACGATCCGCGCCACGCCATTTTCACGACAACCACGCTCGAAGAGATCGAAGTGGAAGGAGAAACCGCGCTGGTGCGCAAGAAGTTCGACGGCGGGCTTCGCAAGGCCGATGGCGGCTTTGACGTCATGAAATGGCAGACGCTCTATTATTGCAGGCTGCACGAAGGGCTCTGGAAAATCAGCGGCTTCACCGGCTACATGCCCAACCCCATGCCTTGAACCAACAAGCATCAGAGAAAGATGTGAACGCCGGGCAGAACGTCCGGCGTTGTTTTTTCGTCTCGAGACAGAAGACCGCCGGACACGGGTCGTGTCGGAAACAGCCGGGCATGGGTCAACAGATGTCATGGCCCGGCTCCAGCCCCTATTGTATCAACTTCAGAACGGAGAGATCGACGCGTCGCTCGAGCGCAATGCCGCTCTCATCGAACAGATGGCAATCGGCGGCCTTGATGCCGGTGACAATGGGCTCGTCCACGACAACAGGTGCCGAGCCCGACAGCAGGGCGCAATAATTCTCGCCCGTCGGCGCGACCCCGTAAGCGATCGTGTTGATCCCGAGCCGCTCGATCACACTCGGCGCAACCTTGATATTAAGATCGGCGGCTTCAAGCAGGGTATGTTCCGGGCGAATGCCAAGCGTCAGCTTAGAACCCTGAAGACCCGCACGAGGCTCCACCGGCACGGTGATTGTCTGGCCTTCATATGCCACAGTCACGCCCTCTGCGCTGACTGATTTGCAGGTGACCTTCAGGAAATTCATTTTGGGATTGCCGATGAAACCGGCCACGAACAGGTTTGCCGGCTTGTGATATAGCTCGAGCGGTGCACCGACCTGGGCGATTTCGCCGGCATTCAGCACCACGATGCGGTCGGCCATGGTCATGGCTTCCACCTGATCGTGAGTGACATAGATCATCGTCGCCTTCAGCGTCTTGTGAAGATTGGTAAGCTCGATACGCATGTCGGCGCGAAGGGCGGCATCGAGGTTTGAGAGCGGCTCGTCGAAGAGGAATATCTTCGGCTCCCGCACAATCGCACGGCCGATAGCGACGCGCTGGCGCTGGCCGCCGGACAACATGCCGGGCCGCTGCTGCAGGCGCTGGTCGAGCTGAAGGATTTTCGCAACGCCTTCAACCTTCTGCTTGATCTTCTCCTCCTCCATCTTCTCGACCCGGAGGGGAAATGCGATGTTTTCGAAAACAGTCATATGCGGATAGAGTGCATAGGACTGGAAAACCATGGCGATGCCGCGCTTGACAGGCGGCAGTTCGTTGACCTTCACGCCATTGATGACGACGTCGCCGGCGGAAATGTCTTCAAGGCCGGCGATCATGCGAAGCAATGTGGATTTACCGCATCCGGAAGGACCGACAAAAACGACGAACTCGCCATCCCTGATGTCGAGCTGAACGCCCTTGATGACTTCGAAATGTCCATAGTTCTTGCGGACGTTGTTGAGATAAAGCTGACCCAAGACTTGCCTCTCCCGGCAGCGGCCGACATCAGGCCGCGTTCAGAGATGTCCCGAACCCGCGCCACACCGCGCCGGATCGAAACCGTTGAAAAAACACGGGAGAAGCACCTGAAGGCGCCGGCATTCCCGCGGCGAAAACCGATCGGATGCGGGCAACGTTGCGCCCGCATCCTCCTCATGGATGTTTACTTGTACTGCTCGAGAGCGGCGGATGCCTTCTTCGCGGCATCTTCCGGTGTTGCCTTGCCAGTCACGACAGACTGCACCATCTCGATCATGGTATCCTGGAAGCCCTTGTAGTCGGTGAAGAGCGGCTCGGGACCACCGTAGGCGATGCCATCGATCAGCGGCTTCCAGAAGGGGTCCTTCGCGACGAATTCATCGACCTTGGCCGACGGGCGCAGCGGGGTCAGGCCGGCGCCGCCCTGCAGCTCATATTCGCCCTGCGGGCCAGGCGAAGTGATGAATTTGGCAAACTCGGTCGCCTTTTCTTCAACACCGGTTCCCTTGAAGATCGCAAGGCTGTCGGTGATGAGCAGGGTGCCGGGCCCCTTGGCTTCAGGACCGAGCGGAAGCGTCGTGATGCCCCAGTTGATCTTGGTTTCCTGAAGACGGGTTGCAGCACCCGACCCGGCCTGGATCATGCCGACCTTGCCATCGAGGAAGATGGCGCGGATTTCGTTCTGCTCATAGGCCGTTGGACCTTCGACGGAATAAGGCGTGATGTCCTTGTAGGCCTTCAGGGCTTCAACAACCTGCGGGCTGTCGACGGTGATCTTGTCGCCGTCGATGACCTTGCCGTTGTTGGTGTAAACCCAGTGCATGAACTGGTGCATGGTGTTATCGAAGGTCTTGGCAGGCAGGCCGTAACCGGCAATGCCCGTCTTTTCCTTGATCTGCTTGGCGAAGGCGATTTCTTCCGCCCATGTCTTTGGCGGCGTTTCCGGATCGAGGCCAGCCTGCTTGAACAGGTCCTTGTTCCAGTAAAGCGCCTTGGTGGAGAAGGCCACCGGTACGCCCCACTGCGTATCCTCGAAGGTCACGGTGTCGACGATGTGCGGGTAGTAGCTCTTCTTCTCTTCATCCGACATCGGCACCGGAACGATGAGATCGTTCTGCGCAAACTGCTTCAGTGTGCGCGAACCGACATAGGCCATGGCGACCGGCGTGCCAGCGGCAGCGAGCGTGGTGGCCTTATCCTGGCACTGTTCCCAGCCGACGACCTCAGGCACCACCTTCCAGCCGGCATTCTTGCCTTCCCATTCCTTGATGTATTTCTCATGGATCGGGTCCATCTTGTCGCCGCAGTAGATCCAGCTGATCTCCTTGTCGGCGGCATGTGCCGTCACCGTGCCAAGGGCGGTGGAACCGGCAAATGCGAAGGCGCAGAGCGCCAAACCGTAATGTTTCAGTGCCATTGTAGTCTCCCGTTTTGGTGGTCGTTCCGGTTATTGCTTTATTTCACCGCGCCGGCGGTCAGCCCGCCGACGAGATATCGTTGCATCAGGAAAATCGCGATCATTGCTGGCGCGATGCCGACGAAGCTTGCCGCCATCAACTCGTTCCAGACCACTTCCTGCCGGCCGAAATAGGCAAACAGTCCAACCGGCAGCGGCATATATTCGGTCTTGGAATTGAAGGTCAGAGCGTAGATGAACTGCTGCGCATAGGCCTCGATGAACGAGGAAATGGCAACGACAGCGATGCCCGGCGTTGCAATCGGCAGAACCACGCGGCGCAGCGTGTAAAGGCGGCTTGCACCGTCCACATAGGCCGCCTCCTCCAGCTCGCGCGGTATGCGGCGCATATAGGTTACCAGAAGCAGGATGCCCGTCGGGATGATGAAGGCGACGCCGGGGATGATCATCGCAAAATAGGTGTTCAGCACGCCGATCGACCGCATGAGGCGAAACAGCGGAATGAGCAGCACCGCGCCCGAGAACATCTTCACCGCGAGGAATATGCCCAGCAGCAGACCGGCGCCCTTGAAATTGAAGCGGGCAAATGCATAGGAAGCGGGTATCACCAGCACGAGAACGATGAGCGTGATGCTGCCGGCGATAAAGAAGGAATTGAAGATATAGATGGCAAAGCCGGGAACGCTGACCCACATCGTCCGGTAGGCTTCAAACGAACCATTCTCGGGCCAGAATTTGTAAGGCGACGAAAAAAGCAGGCTGAGCGGCTTCAGCGAAACCAGAAAACCTTCCACAAAGGGCGCCAGAACGAAGGTCAGGAACACGGCGACGCCGCAATAAATTCCGATGATTTCATACCAGGCGTAGCGGTTGATCCTCGCATGTCTGTCGCTCATCGGCTGGCCTCCTGCGAGATACGGCTGGTGATACGGAAATAGAAGAAGGTGAAGATCGACAGGAAGATGCAGATCAGCACGGCGCGGGCAGCGCCTTCGCCATATTTGTAGGCCCCGATCGCCGTCTTGTAGGTGTCGATGATCATCGTCGTGGTTTCGCCATTCGGTCCGCCACGGGTGAGAATCCAGATGATATCGAAGGAATTGAACGTCGAAATCAAGGACAGGACCGACATGGTAATCATGGCCGGCAGCATCAGCGGCAGTGTTATGCGACGGAAGCGATAGGCGCGGCTTGCGCCATCCGTCCAGGCGGCCTCATACAGGTCCTGTGGAATGGATTGGATGGCGGCCAACAGGTAAAGCGTCACCATGGGAACACCGATCCAGACATCCGTCACGATCGTTGCCCAGAAGGCCGTTTTGCCATAGGCGAGGAAGGCGATGGGGCCGTCCACCAGGCCGAGATTCTGCAGCACTCCGGAAATCATGCCGAACTGACCGTTATACATCCAGCCCCACATGAAGATACCGATAGCCATCGGCACGATCCATGGCGGCATGGTGAGGATGCGAAACAGCGCCCGGCCGGGAACGGCGGAATTCAACAGCACTGCACCAAATGTGCCGATGATCATCTTTATCGAGACGGAAAAAAACGTCCAGATAAAGGTCCGCGTGATGACATCGGCGAAAGTCGCATTGAAAATCTTCTCGTAATTGACGAAACCTACCCAGTTCGTCACCTTTTTAAGCGACGCATCGGTGAACGACAGAATGAAGGTGTCGACCAGCGGGTAAGCAACGACAAGCGTTATATAGAGAAGCGCCGGGACAAGAAGGAGCCAGGCGAAAATGACTGCGCTGCGTTTAGCATCCATCGCGCAGTCCCCCTCAAGCCGATTTCACGGCGGGGGAGTGCAGCTGACCGTGCAGCGCCAGATCATATGCCTCCCACACCGGTTTGAGATCGACTACCTTGCGGCCATGGCGCGCCTCATCCATGGCCAACGCCAGAATGCCGGCCTCGATCGCATCCAGAGCGGAAACCGGTAAGGGCGCTCCCTTGACGACATGGGCGATGACGTCCTCGGCCATCTGCTCGTCCGCACCATAATGCTGTGAGAGCGTTGTCGCCGCCGAATAGGTCTTGGCGACCGTCTTCTCGTTGGTGCGGGCATTGTGCACGTTGAGGAAACCGCGCACGAAATCACCTTCAGCCATACCCTTGGCGCCGATCACGCAGAAGCGGCGGAAATCGTCGGGAACGTTGAGATTGGTGTGGAAGGCCAACGATGCGCCATTTTCATATTCGACGATCGCAGTCTGGTAATCAATGATATCGCCATCGCTGTCGAACACCTTGTCGGATCCCATCCAGCCGCTCGGCTTGCGATGGTAGACTTCCATGTCGTTGATGCCGTCATTCTGGGGCGCATTGGCCGGCGTGAAGCTCTTGCGGCCACCGAAGCTCGAGACGAAACGCGGCCGCGCACCGACCACGCCGTTATAGAGATCGAGATCGTGGCAGCATTTTTCCAGCATGAACGAGCCCGAATAGTGCTCGTAACGCCGCCAGTCGCGCATGAAAAAGGCGCCATGGTAGGGAGGAATATGTTCGGATGCCTCGATGGAGACGACATCGCCAAGCTTGCCTTCGGCCTGCGCGGCGCGCAGATCGCGGTAAAGCGGCGAATATCGCAGGACAAGGCCGACCAGCAGCCGCTCATGGCCGTGCTTGTTGAGCAGCCGGGCGAGTTCGAGACTTTCCTCGATGCTGACGACGATGGGTTTTTCGGAGAATATGGTGCAGCCGGCCTCAAGACCGATCCTGATATGGTCCAGATGCATGTGGTTCGGCGAGCCGATCATCAGGAGATCGAATTTCTCGTTTTCGATCAAGGCTTCAGGTCTGTCGTAAGCCTTGCCGACCGAGATGCCCTTCTCCTGCAAGCCAGGAAGACCAGCCGGGGCGGGATCGACATAGCCAACGATCTCGAAATCCTTGTCGATCTCATGAAAAACGTAGCCCAGATACCCAAGACGGAATCCGAGTCCGATTATTCCCACCTTCATGAACTTTGTTCCCTGCTCACTCGTAAATAATTTTCGCAGAAGCAACCATTTCTACGTCGGTTGTTCACTTATCTGCGACAATCTCCAACCATGATGAAATTAGTTTTCAAAACGGTCAAGCAAAATTCGGCTCACTCTGGCAAGTCACGGACAAGAAACCGATTCTTCCAGGCCAGCGGGATGCGCAACAGCTATCCACCGGCAACCGATGCCAAAACAATACCAAAAAAATGCCAATCGTCTAGAGCAATTACAGCAATAGGAAAATTTTTTTGGTTAATGCGGAAATTTCGACCAATAGGCCTGAAATTGAGGCAAAAACCCGAAAAATGCTCCCATCAGTAATACATGTTCGATAATGGTTCTATTTTGGTATTGCCCATCGGCCATCGTGTGGTATAGCCAGAGGCAGCCACATCGGGATTGTGACAGAGGTTATGGATGAACGGGGCAGCGCTAAATCTGGACGACCTGCAATCAGGCGGCGGCCCGCTTTACCTGAAGCTGCGCCAGACGATTGAAGACGCCATCAATGGGGGCCGCCTGAAACATGGCGACGCGCTACCGCCGGAACGCGACATTGCAGAAAGCGCGTGCGTTAGCCGCGTGACCGTGCGCAAGGCAGTGGACGACCTCGTCCGCGATGGCCTTCTCGTCCGCCGCCACGGTTCCGGTACGTTTGTTGTCAAGCCCATCACCCGCATGCAGCAGCCCCTGACCAAGCTTACCTCCTTTACCGAGGACATGCGAAGGCGCGGCATGACGGCAAGCACCCGCTGGCTGGACAGGGGCTTGTTCCACCCGACCGGCGACGAAATGATGGCGCTCGGTCTTTCCCAGTCAGCCATGGTGGCGCGTCTCACGCGTTTGCGACTTGCCAACGACCAACCGATTGCGCTCGAAGTCACCAGCCTGCCGGGCGACATTTTGCCGGATCCGCAACTGGTCGAAAATTCGCTCTATCTCGAACTTGAGAAAAGCGGCATCCGCCCGGTGCGCGCCATCCAGCGCATCTCTGCCCGCAACCTCACCGATGAAGAAACCCTGCTGCTGGGTGTCCCCCCTGGCTCGGCGGCGCTCTCGGTGCAGCGCATGGCCTATCTGGAAAGCGGACGCCTCATGGAAATATCCCGCGCGCTGTACCGCAGCGATGCCTATGACCTCGTCGCCGAGCTGACAATGGGGCCTGAATGACAAACACCGATCGAGGATACGACACAATGACAACCCTGATGCGCCAGGAAATCAACGAGATTCCCGATGCAGTCGCACGCCTGCTTGATAATGCCAGTGCGGACTTCCAGGAGGCCGGCGCCAAGCTGAAGGCGCGTGATCCGGCTGTTATCGTCACCATCGCGCGTGGCTCGTCGGACCACGCCGCGCATTTCCTGAAATATGCCATCGAGTTGCAGACCGGGTTACCGGTCGCTTCGCTCGGCCCTTCACTCGCATCCATCTACCAGACGCAGCTGCGGCTGGAGCGGGCGGCAGCTTTTGCCGTTTCGCAATCCGGTAAGAGCCCTGACATCGTCGCTCTCACGCAAAGCGCCCGCAAGGGTGGCGCGCTCACCTTTTCGCTTGTCAACACCCTTCCCTCGCCCCTCGGCGACGCGGCCGATCACGCCATCAACATTCAGGCAGGCCCGGAAAAGGCCGTCGCGGCGACCAAGTCCTTCGTTAACTCCATCGTCGCGGGCCTCGCAATCCTTGCCGCGTGGACAGAAGACGAACAGCTTGCCGAAGCCGTCGGTGCCCTTCCCCAGAATTTCGCATCGGCCGTGGCGCTGGACTGGAGCCAGATCGGCGAGGCAGTCAAAGGTGAGGAATCGCTTTATATGCTGGGCCGTGGACCAGCTCTCGCTATCGCCGCGGAAGCCGCGCTGAAATGCAAGGAAACCTGCGAACTGCACGCCGAGGCCTACTCCTCCGCGGAGGTCATGCATGGCCCGGTGTCGCTCGTTGCACCGAAATTCCCCATTATCGCTTTTGCAGCCCGTGACCGCGCCGAGACCTCCGTCACGGAAATCGCTTCGGGTCTTGCGGGCAAGGGCGCGAGCGTTTTTGTCACCTCCGCCAAGGGTAGCCCAGCGAAATCCCTGCCTTTCGTGGAAACAAACCATCCGCTGACAGACGCCCTGTTGCTGATCGCGCCGTTCTACGGCTTTATCGAGCAATTGTCGCGCGCCCGCGGCTTCAACCCGGATGCGCCCGTGGCATTGAAGAAGGTAACGGAAACCCAATGAGCAGCAGCAAGGCATTTGTCGGCGCCCGCATTTTCGATGGCGCCACATGGCATGACGGCGAGGTTCTCGTCATCGGCAACGGCGAGGTTGCGACACTATCGAGTGGGGCGCCTGCGGATGCTGAGGTCATCGCGGCCGAGGGACTGCTCATCGCCCCGGGCTTCATCGACCTTCAGGTCAATGGCGGCGGCGGGGTGATGTTTAATAATGAGCCCAACGTTGACGGCATTGCCCGCATCTGCGCCGCCCACGCCAAATTTGGCACCACCGCGCTGATGGTCACCCTCATCACCGACCGGCCGGATATCACAGCCAAGGCCGCTGGAGCAGGCGTCGCCGCTCATAAAGCGGGTGTTCCCGGCTTTCTCGGGTTGCATTTCGAAGGGCCGCACCTGTCTATCGCCCGCAAGGGCACCCATGATCCGGCGCTGATCCGGAAGATGGAACCGGCCGATCTTGACGTTCTGGCCGCCTGCAGGGCGCAGCTTCCCCTCGTGTTGACGACAATCGCTCCGGAGAACGTCACTGAGGAGCAGGTGACGGCCCTGCAAAAAGCTGGCGTCATCGTCAGCCTTGGCCATAGCGATGTCGGCTTCGCCGTCGCGATGGCCTATGCCGAGGCCGGCGCATCCATGGTAACCCATCTCTTCAACGCCATGAGCCCTCTCGGCCATCGCGAGCCAGGCGTGGTTGGCGCTGCCCTTTCGAACGGCCGGCTGGATTGTGGACTGATCGCCGACGGTTTTCATGTCGATCCGGCGGCGATGGGTATCGCGCTACGCGCCAAGAATGGTCCGGGCCGCATCTTCCTCGTTACCGATGCGATGTCGACGATCGGCACGGATGATGACGGCTTTGAACTGAATGGCAGACGCGTTTACCGCAACGGCGGCCGGCTGACCCTTGAGGATGGTACGCTGGCGGGAGCAGATATCGATATGCTCTCCTGCGTCCGCTTCATGCACGAAAAATTGGGAACGCCACTTGAGGAAGCGCTGAGAATGGCCTCCGCCTATCCCGCCGCAGCCATCGGCGTATCGCATAAGGGGAAACTTATGCCCGGTTTCGATGCCGATTTCGTCATGCTGACATCAGACCTTCAGATGCATTCCACATGGATAGCGGGCGAAAAAATCTTTGACGCCGCACGGACCGGAGCCTGACTCATGATCGTCTGTTTCGACATCGGTGGAACGACCATCAAGGGGGCAGTGGCCTATGCTCCTGACGATATCCGCCCTGTACCACGCATCCCGACGCCAAAGACAAGTTTCGAAGATTTCGCCGCCGGCCTGAAATCCGTCATCGATCAAAGCGGCGGCGAGCCCGGCTGCGTGTCGCTGTCGATTGCCGGCGTCATCGATCCCGACACCGGCAAGGCAACCGTCGCCAATATCCCAAGCATCCACGGCCGCGCTCTGCAAGACGAGCTCGAAAAAGCGCTGGGTCTGCCCGTCATCGTATCGAACGACGCGGATTGTTTCGTGATCGCCGAATCCGAAATCGGTTCCGGTCGCGGTCATCGCGTGGTCTTCGGCGTCATCCTCGGAACCGGTGTCGGAGGTGGCCTCGTCATCGATGGTAAGCTTATCAACAGCGATGGCGGCTTCGCCGGAGAATGGGGCCACGGCCCTGTGGCGGCGACGCTCGCCGGAAACCCGCCGGTCTGCCTGCCGCGCTTCGAATGCGGCTGTGGCCTTGTCGGCTGTATCGACGCCATCGGTAGCGCTCGCGGCATGGAAAAACTGCACGCGCACCTTCACCAAAAAGAGATGAGCAGCGAGGCCATTATTGCCGCGTGGCAGGGGGGCGATACGGGGGCTGCCAGAACCATCGACATCCTCGTCGATATTCTCGCCTCGCCCCTGGCAATGGTGATCAACGTGACCGGCGCAACCATCGTCCCGGTCGGCGGTGGACTTTCAAATTCCAGGGAGCTGATTACTGCGCTCGATGTTGCCGTCAGAACCCGCATCCTCAGGCGCTTTGATCGCCCCCTGGTCGTGCCCGCCATATGCCGCATCGAACCTGGGCTGATCGGTTCAGCGGTCATCGGCCTGAAATATGCTAACGAGGTCGCGGTTCCGGCCTAGCATCCGAAGATGCTCCGGGCGAGATCAGATCGTGTGGATCGTTTCCCGGCGAAAGCCCAGTCCGACCAATCGGCCGGTGAGGTGCGCCAGAAACGGAAATCGCATGATCGCCAGCACAAAGGCCGGCGGCCCTTTCTTTTTTTCCGCGTCATCGACCTGCTTGTTTTTGCGACCGACACGCATCATCCGCTGGAGAAACTGCGTTGCCTTGGTGGGAAAGGATCGCCGGTTTTCGATTGCGGCGAGATCGTCGTCTGAAACACCGCGACCGGAAAGAACTGCCGGTACAAGCACATTCGCTGCCGCGACGGCGTCCTGAACCGCGAGATTGACGCCAACGCCGCCGACGGGCGACATCGCATGGGCCGCATCGCCGATGCAGATCAGGCCGGGTTTCCACCAGCGCTTCAGCCGATCGATACGGACGGTCAGAAGATAAATGTCATCCCAGCTTTTAAGCTCATCCAGCCTTTCTCGGGGAAAGGGGCAGATTTCGGCCACCCTACGCCTGAAAGCTTCGATGCCTTCAAGCTTTATGTCAGCGAAAAACCCTTTCCGCACGACATAACCGCATTGCCAGTAATCACCACGGTCGATCATGACGAAACCCTGTCGCGGACCGGCATGCCCCATGGTTTCCTTGGGATCGCCGGGCTGTTTCGAGAGCCGCATCCACAACACCTCGGTCGGAACACCGAAGCGCTGGACCTCCAGGCCTGCGGCCTCACGGACGACGGAACTGCGGCCATCAGCCCCCACCACAAGATCGGCCTCGATCTCTATCTCTCCCTGCGGCGTATCGATCCTGATACCGCCGACCTTTCCGCCGCGCTCAACAAGGCCCGTCACCGGCGCATTCATCAGCAATCTGAAATTTTCGTATTGCCCGGCTTTCCCCACGAGGAAATTGAGAAAATCCCATTGCGGCATGAAGGCAATGAAGCGATGTCGGACCGGAAGGCGGGAAAAGTCGGCAATCGTCACGCGCTCGCCGCCAATGACCGCATGAAGCGCCGGTGCACGCGTATGCGGAAGGCTCAGAAACTCATCGATGAAACCGAGTTGCTCGATCAGATCGAGCGTGGAGGGGTGGATGGTGTCGCCACGAAAATCACGCAGAAAATCCCCGTGTTTTTCAACCACGACGACGTCGATCCCGCTCCGCGCCAGCAGCAGGCCGAGCATCACGCCCGCCGGTCCGCCGCCGGCGATGGCAATGGTGGTGCGGATATGCTGGGCGGCCCCGCTATCGTCTCCCAGAGCGCTCTTCACGGTGTCCATGACTTCTCTACCCCCACGCATCGTCTTCACCGCGGATCGGCGGAGGGAAGGCTCACATTTTTCGGTTGCGGCCAGCCCTGCGCATCGAACTTAAACAGCATCTGCGACCGCGCGAAGATAAAGGCGAAGGCCATTGCCGTCCACGTCCCGAGAAACAATCCGGCGGCGACATCGCTCGGATAATGGGCGCCGACGATGACGCGCGAAATCCCGATGACGAGGGCAAGCAGCAGGAATACCCAGCGGAAGCGTGGCATCAGCATGGCGAAGGCGCCGAAGAAGGCCCCCGCCGCCGTCGAATGTCCTGACGGGAAGCTTTCGTAAAGATTGTCGCCGGTGAAAGGTGTGAGACTATAGGCACCCATTTCCAGAAAAAGCTCAGGCCGCGCCCGCCCGATCAGGAATTTCAGCGTGTGGACGAGAATACTTGCTGTTCCGATCGTCAGGAAAAAATAGGAAAGAAGCCGCCACGCCGTTCGCAGGCGCCCGCCATAGGTCCGCGCTTGCAGGACACGCGCGGCAATATAGGTGAGAATGGCTAGCGCCCCAGTGGAATAGAGCATCCAGCGGAACGTTCCGAAGTCCGTGATGGCGCGGTTGAAAGAGACGATTTTACCCGGCAGGGCCTGCGCGGTTTCAGAAAGATGCGGATCAAAAGGAATGAAAACGAGAACCAGCAGAAGGCTTGCCGCAAAAATCCAGCCACTGGAAACCACGAAACGTCGCATCGATGTCCTCTTCTGTTTTCCTGCATATGGCTTTGTCGGCAACAAAAACAATAGCTGGGCTTTGTCCTTGTTATGGCAGGTTTTCGCGGGTAGAGCCTAATTTGCCAAATAAATAAACGGGCCAAAGATGACGAATGCCAGCAAATTGCCACGCAAGCTCACCATATTGGGTTCGACGGGCTCGATAGGCACCAACACGATTGATGTCGTTCGCCAGTTGGGAGGCCGAGAGGCGTTTGAGATCGCCGCCCTTACAGGTGCGGGAAACATCGCACTTCTGGCGGAACAGGCCGTAGAATTTGGTGCGCAGCTCGCGGTGACAGCCGAGGAAGAGAATTACCAAGCGCTGAAATCGGCGCTGGCCGGCACCGGCATAACGGTTGCAGCGGGCAAGGCAGGCCTCGAAGAGGCAGCCTCCATTGATGCCGGCTGGGTGATGGCGGCAATTGCCGGTACGCCCGGCCTCGCCCCGACGCTCACGGCGGCACGGCGCGGAGCGGACATTGCGCTTGCGAACAAGGAATGTCTGGTATCAGCCGGCGATATTTTCCTTCGAACCGTGAAGAAGGGTGGTGGCCGGCTGATCCCGGTCGACAGCGAGCATAGTGCGATCTTCCAATGCCTGACGGGCGACCATCAGCAGGCGGTGGAGCGCATCGTCCTGACAGCATCCGGTGGCCCTTTCCGCACCTGGTCTCGCGATGAGATGGCGAATGTCACGGCCGATGTCGCCCGCGCCCACCCCAACTGGTCGATGGGCCTCAAAGTTTCCATCGGCAGCGCCTCGATGTTCAACAAGGGGCTGGAAATGATCGAAGCGAAATATCTCTTCGATCTCCGGCCCGAGCAGGTGGAGGTGATCGTCCATCCACAGTCGATCATTCATTCGATGGTGGGCTACACGGACGGTTCCTATATCGCCCAACTCGGCGCGCCGGACATGCGCACCGCCATTTCCTATGCCCTCACCTTTCCGCAGCGTGGCAATCTGAATGTCGAGAGACTGGATTTCGCAAAGCTGGCGCGGCTGGATTTCGAAGCGCCGGATGAAGTGCGATTCCCGGCGATCCGCCTTGCCCGCACTGCACTGGAGCGCGGCGGCCTGCAGGGTGCGGCCCTGAATGCCGCCGAGGAAACCGCATTTCATGCCTTCGTTGAGGGAAGCATTGGCTTCCTTGACATGGCCGAGATCGTTGAAACGGTCATGGACCACCTGCATGACGGCCGATCCGCGACAACGATCGACGATGTTTTCGCGACGGACGAGGAAGCCCGCCGCCATGCGCTTGCAATCATCGCCGCAAAAGAAAAGGCCGCGTGAACGCGGCCCGAAAGTCTTCGATCCAGAAACCGGCCTTACGCCACGGCACGCGCCAGCGCGCAGTGCGACCAAAGCTGGTGCAGTGCGCCCACCAGGTTTTCGATATCCGCATCGCTATGCAGCGGGGTCGGGGTGATACGCAGGCGCTCGGTCTTGCGCGGAACGGTCGGGTAGTTGATCGGCTGCACATAAACACCGTGGCTATCGAGCAGGATATCCGAAATCCATTTGCACTTGGCAGCATCGCCAACCATGACCGGCACGATGTGGCTGGGATTGTCCATATGCGGAATACCGCGAGCGTCGAGAAGCCCGCGCAGCTTGCGCACGCGGTCCTGATGCCGGGCCCGCTCGAAAGGGCTCGCCTTCAGGTGCTGGATCGAAGCAATCGCGCCGGCGGCGAGCGACGGCGGCAGTGCCGTCGTGAAGATGAAACCGGAAGCGAAGGAGCGGACGAAATCGCAGACCGCGGCGGAGCCGGTAATGTACCCGCCCATGACGCCGAAGGCCTTGCCGAGCGTTCCCTCGATGATCGTCAGGCGATCCATCAGGCCTTCGCGCTCGGCAATGCCGCCGCCGCGCGGGCCGTACATGCCCACAGCGTGGACTTCGTCGAGATAGGTCATGGCGCCATAACGATCGGCGAGATCGCAGATTTCCCTGATCGGCGCGATATCGCCGTCCATGGAGTAAACGGATTCGAAAGCGATCAGCTTCGGCGCGTTCGGATCAGCGGCTTGGAGCTTGGCCTCGAGGTCCTCCAGATCATTGTGCTTCCAGATCACCCGCTCACAACGGCCATACCGGATGCCCTCGATCATCGAGGCATGGTTGAGCGCGTCCGAAAAGATGATCAGGCCAGGTATCTTCTGGCCGAGCGTGCCGAGGGTGGCCCAGTTCGAAACATAACCCGAGGTGAAGATCAGCGCCGATTCCTTGCCATGGAGGTCAGCAAGCTCGCGCTCCAGCAGGACGTGATAGTGGTTGGTGCCAGAAATATTCCGGGTGCCTCCCGCACCCGCGCCACAGTGATCAATGGCGGCTTTCATGGCTTCGATGACTTTCGGGTTCTGGCCCATGCCGAGGTAGTCGTTGGAGCACCAGACGGTAACGTCCTTCCGCTCACCATCGGCGTTGTAGCGTGTCGCGCGGGGAAAGTTGCCCTGCTGCCGCTCTATATCCGCAAAAACGCGATAACGTCCCTCAGAATGCAGGCTTTGCAGTTCCGTCGTGAAAAATGCCTCGAAGTCCATGCCATGCTCCAGAATTGACCAGATCGTTCTCTGCCTCGTTGCCGGGACCGTCAACCCTTGCGGGTCATTTTAGCCGCCACTGCGTCAATTCGCCGTTGTTTTGAACCATTCCAATAAACCGTTTATAGCCGCTCATGAAAAGCGCAAAATTGATTCACATCAAAAAAGCGGATTTTTGGAACCTTTTTTGCGCCGCGCCGTTGTTTGGGGCACAATCGATTTACGCTCGGAGGAATGCCTTGGTGGAGGCTTCCCTAAACGACATCGAATTGTTAGTTATCTGTGGCGGTCGGAGGTAGCAGTCGCCGCAGATAAATATGGGACGCCTACCGAGCCAAAGAGCTCATTGTAACGTTGGAGAGAGTTTCATGAAAAAGGCAATCATATTTGCGCTGGTCGGCCTGTCGCTCGCAAGCTGCACGCAGACTGAAAAGGGTGCTTCGATTGGTGCCGTTTCCGGCGCTGTCATCGGTGGCGCGGTCACTGGTAACGTTCGTGGTGCGGCTGTTGGCGCAGCGATCGGTGGCGTCGGTGGTGCTCTGATCGGCAACGCTTCCGAGCCTGGCTATTGCTATTATCGCGACCAGTACGGCCAGCGTTACACGGCACGTTGCCGCTAATCGCTTCGCGAATAACAGTTGCACAGAAGCCCCGGTCACCCGGGGCTTTTTGCGTTATTGGCTGCAAAACAGCTGCCCAAGGGTCCTCAAAGCCGTTTATTTATGATTAAATTGCAACGTTAACGGACAGGAAACGGGTTAGGGCGACAATAAAGCCTCAACCATAAAGCAGCTTATGCGAAGAACACGAACTAACCCGAAGACAGGTATTGCGTATCGGAAAGCTGGCACCGCTCTTGCGGTCGCTTTCACGTTCGTCCTGTATCCAGCGTTTGCGCGTGATGCCTTTGCCTTCAAGCTCTTCGGCGTCCGCCTCTGGGGTTCCGAGGAACCGGAGGTCGAGGTCATCAATCCCGTCGCGTTTTCCGTCACCCTGAATGCCCCGGACGCCGATGCATCCTTAAAGGAAAGCCTGGAAAACAGCTCTCTTCTTCTGTCAGACAAGGACAAGCCAGCCTCCGGCGACCTCGGCCTTTTGATAAAGGCGAGGGACGACCGGGACAGGCTGATCGCGTCGCTCTACGAAAACGCCCGTTACGGCGGCCTCGTGAACGTGACGGTCGCCGGCAAAAATGTCGATGACCTGCCGCCCAACCCTGTATTCGATCATCGTGCGCCCGTTCCCGTTGTCATAACCGTAACGGCGGGCCCGAAATTCACGCTTGGGAACGTGCGCCTGGAAGGCGATGTTACGGGCCGCAATCTCGAAGAATATGGCCTCGTCACCGGTGGTGATGCCGGATCGCTCGCGATCATCCGCGCCGGCAACAAGCTCATCGACGACCTGAAAGCCGAAGGCCGGCCACTTGCCAAGTTGACGAAACGCGAAGCGGTGGCCAACCACGCGACGAACACGGTCGATATCACCATGGCGGCCGAAGGTGGCCCGGTAGCACCGCTCGGCACCGTTACCGTGACCGGCGAAAAGACCGTCGACGGCGATTTCATCCGCCGTTATTCCCGCCTCAATGGGGGCGAGCCATATTCGCCTGAGAAGCTGCGAAAGGCTGCGGACCGTTTGCGTCAGCTTGGCGTCTTTTCCAGTCTGACGATCAAGGAAGCGGGAACCCTCGCGCGCGACGGCACCATTCCGCTGACAATCGAAGTGTCCGAAGGCAAACACCGCTATTTTGGCGCTGGCGCGCAATATTCCACCACGGAAGGCATCGGGCTTCAGGGATACTGGGGCCACCGAAACCTGTTCGGCCAGGCGGAATCACTGCGCATCGAAGGATCCGTTTCCCGCATCGCCGAAGCATCAAGCGTCGACGGCATGGATTATTCGGCTGGCATTACCTTCACCAAGCCCGGCATGTTCAACCCGCGTACCACCTTCAAGACGAGCCTGATCGCCAAGACCGAGCACCCCGACACCTATGACGCAAAGACCGTGACGGGCACGGCCGGCTTTGCCTATGAACTGAACGATACCGATACGGCCGCAGCCGGCCTCGAGGTCCAATGGGCGGATACGGAAGATGCCTTCGGCAAGAACCAGTATCTGACGACATCCATACCTCTGGAGTTCGTGCGCGACGCGCGTGACGACAAGCTGAATCCAACCGAGGGTTTTCGTGCATCGGTCGCCGCGAAGCCGAGCTACGAGGCACTCAACGGCACGTTCTTCTCCTCCTTCGAAGGCTCGATCACAGGCTACAAGGGCCTCGGCGCCGAAGACCGGCTGATCATGGCGGGAAAACTTGCCGGCGGCGTGCTGGTTGGCGGTAGCGATCTGCAGGACATTCCCACCACCAGACGCTTTTATGCTGGCGGCGGCGGCTCCGTCCGCGGCTATAGCTACCAGGAAATATCACCCTATAATGCCGCTGGCGACGCAACCGGCGGCCGCTCGTATGTCGTGGGCTCCGTTGAAGCCCGCATCAAGGTCACCGATACGATTGGCATCGTGCCTTTCATCGATGCGGGCGTTGTTTCAGACGAGGTAACCCCGGATTTTTCCGATATCCGGGCTGGTGCCGGTATCGGTTTGCGTTACGCGACACCGTTCGGGCCTCTGCGTCTCGATGTCGCCATGCCGCTTGAAAAATATGATGGCGGTAACAGTTTCGGCATTTATGCGGGCATTGGCCAGTCATTTTAAAAGCCGCAGTCGAACACCCTTACAATAGAGTGTAGTTTACTTTTGATGAGAACTTTGATTCGATTGCTGAAATGGTTGGGCTACGCTGCGCTCTGCGGCGTCGCGCTGGTCGTGCTTGCGGTTTTATTCATCGGCTTTACCCCGATGGGGGCGAGAATCGCAGCAAAACAGATTTCGTCGCTCATCTCGACGCCGGATCAGATGATCGCACTCTCGACACCGAGCGGTCTTCTGACAGGGCGACTGCGGCTCGACAATGTCACGCTCTCGGACCGGCAGGGCCCCTATGCCCGCATCAACGAGATCGCCGTCGACTGGTCGCCGCTTTCGCTGCTGGCCGGAACCTTCCATGCCGACCGGGTGTCGGCCGGATCGATCAATGTTGAGCGCAAACCGCTGCCATCGGAGCAGAATAACAGCAGCAAGAGTTCCAGCAGTTCATCGTTGCCCATCGAGATCACGGTCGATAGTTTCAGCTTCCCGGAGATCAGCCTCGGCGAACCGCTTCTCGGTCGCGCCTTCGATCTCTCCGCGGAAGGCAATCTCAAGGCTGCCCCGGATGACATGCGCCTTTCGCTTGCCGCACACAGACGAAATGCCGTCGATGCGGAAGTCAACGCCGACATCGCCTTCCTGCCGAACGAAAATGTCCTGAAGCTGAAGGCAGAGATGAAGGAGCCGGAAGGCGGCCTCCTCGCAACGCTGCTGTCGCTGCCGGGCACGCCCTCCGTGGCGCTGGACCTGAACGGCGACGGCCCTCTTTCCAGCTGGACGGGTACGCTGCGCGGCAGTGTCGCCGGCAACGCCGTCGTCAACGTGACCGGCCGCCACCTCCTCGGAGATGACGGCACGCGGCGGATCGAGATTGCCGGCGGCGGTCAGCCGGATATGCTTCTGCCTCCCGCCTTCCGCCTGCTTTTTGCTGGCGAGACGAAGCTCGATGCAAATGCAACGCTTTTTCCACAGGGGCGCATCGAAATCGGCAGCAGCACCCTTGAAACCGGCACCCTGCTGTTGACGGCATCAGGCTCTGTCGATCCGAACGGTCAGAACGATCTTGCCGCGAACCTTATCGGCACTGCCGGCCCTGTGGATTTCCGCTGGCCGCTCGAGAATGGCGAAGTCCAGGCGCTGATTAACGGCCTCGATCTCTCTCTCAAGGGAAACGCTGACGCCGCGCATCTCAACACGACCGCTTCCTTGCGGAGCTTATCCCTGCCGCAGGGCAGGCTCGACGATGTCAAGCTGACAGCCCAGAGCGCCGATCTCAACATCGCCAACCGTAGCGGCACGATTGCAACCGTTCTGTCCATTGCGCAGTCGTCCTTCGTGAGTGCGGATATCGACCGGCTCGTGCGCGCTCCCCTCACCATAAAGGCGCCACTTGGCCTCACCTCCTCGGCCGTCAGCTTCAGTGGTGCAACGCTTGAGAGTGCAAGCGTCGGCGGCACGCTGAATGGCAGTTTTGATTTTGCCGGTAACCGCCTCACCTCCAGCGTTCAATTCTTCGCATTGCCTGCGACGCTTCCTCCAGCGCTCGCGGAAAAATTCGACAGCACCATCGCCCTTCAGGGTGATGTCGACGTGACGATCGGCGGGCGCACCAGTGTCGAGAACCTGGCTATCAAGTCCGGAACGATCGAGGCGGAAGGTAATGTCAGTCTCGAAAATGATGCGCTGAGCGCCAACCTCAAGGGCAAATTCCCGGCGCTGGAAAAGCTGACGCCCCAGGCGAAGGGTGTCGCCGATTTCACCATCGAAGCGAGCGGCGCGCTCGCCGCCCCTGACTTCAATGTGAGCCTGACGTCCGAAAGTGCGCTGCTTGCGGGACGGCGGCTAGAGGCCCTGACCGTCAACGCCTCCGGCAAGGCTGACCCGGCGGCGCCCCAGGCCAAGCTGACGGCGAGCGGAAGTCTTGACCGGCAGAAGATCGACGCCAATGCCAATGTGGTGCAGACCGAAAAAGGCACGGCAATACCGGAACTCAATATCACCGTTGGCCGTAACGTCCTGAACGGAAAGCTGGAATTTTCGCAGCAATTCCTGCCGACGGGCAATCTTTCCTTTAATTTTCCCGATCTTTCCCTGCTGGCGGCCCTCGCGGCCCAGCAGGCGGATGGCGACATCGCCGGCGATATCGCGCTAAGCAACACCGACGGCAAGATCGCCGCAACGATCAAGGCTAACGGCGGCAGCATTCGCCAGGGCACGACAACGATTTCAAAACTGGCCGCCGATATCGCCATCGACGACCTCAAGGCGCTCGCCATCAATGGCAGGATCAGTGCCGACAGCATCAATGCCGGTGCCGCCGCAATATCCGGCCTGAGCGCCACCATCGGTCATTCCGGCACGACGACGCAATTTGATGTCAACGGCCGCTATGACAATGCGCCGCTGGTGGTGAAAGGCAGTGCCGAAACCGGCGGATCGCCGATGACGGTCCGGCTCGACGCTTTCTCGGCGGCGCCGAGGGGCATTCCGGTGCGTCTGGACAAACCCAGCACCATCGCTATTCAGAACGGCACTACCCGAATTTCCGGTTTGACCATCGTGACCGGCGACGGACGCATCGAGGTCAGCGGAACGGCTGGATCCACGCTCGACATCAACGCCGAGATCCGTTCGCTGCCGGCCAGCCTCGCCAATGCCTTCGCCACCGGCCTGGATGCAGCAGGCAGCATTTCCGGCACCGTCAGCGCCAAGGGCGCAGCGTCCAACCCCTCCGTCGATTATAATCTGAACTGGGCCAATGCGGAGGTCGCGCAGACCCGCGCTGCAGGGCTTGCTGCGCTCGGCATCAAGGCCAATGGTCGTTTTACTGGCGGAAACCTTCAGATCGACACCAACGTCTCAGGCCAGGGCGGCATGTTGCTCTCCGGCGGGGGCTCGCTCGGCATCGCTGGCAACCAACCGCTTTCTATGTCGTTTTCAGGCAGGTTGCCGTTCTCCGCCGTCGCAGCGCAGACCGCAGCGCAAGGGCTTGATGTCGACGGCACCGCAGCCATTGACGTGAAAATTTCCGGCAGTGCTTCGGCTCCTGTTGTGACCGGCACTATCACCACGGACGGTACGCGCCTGACCGACGTGCGCAGGAACCTCACCGTCAACGACCTTGGCGCGACCATCACTTTCGACCGCGACCGCGCCGTCATTTCCCGGTTGAGCGGCAGGCTCGCCGGTGGCGGAACGATCTCGGGAACGGGCAGCGTCGGCATATCAGGCGGCGGATTCCCGGCAGATATATCGATCAGGCTGGATCGTGCCGGTTACAATGACGGCACGCTGGTGACGACAGTGGTCAGCGGCACGCTGACGCTGAAGGGCCCGTTGCTGAATTCCCCTGTGCTTGGCGGTAATCTGACGCTGGACAGGAGTGCCATCACCATTCCGGAAAAACTTCCGGCCTCGCTGACGGAAATCGACGTCAAACACAAGAATGCGCCGCCAAAGGTGCGTGCACAGGCCAAGGCGCTTGGGGCTGATCAGGGTGGCAGCGGCAGTTCCTCGACGATCAATCTCGACTTGCAAGTGAACGCCCCGAGCGGAATCTTCGTTCGCGGACGTGGCATCGATGCAGAACTCACCGGCAACCTCACCATTCGCGGCACCGCTGCCGCTCCCGCCATTTCCGGCGGATTCGAAATGCGTCGCGGCCGGCTGGAAATCCTCACCCGTCGCCTGGATTTCACAACGGGCAATATCACCTTCGGTGGCGGGCTTGTTCCCGTTCTGGACATGAAGGCGGATTCGACGGTGGGATCGACAACCGTTACGGTGTCGGTGTCAGGCAATGCCAACGATCCAACCTTTGCCTTCTCTTCCGCCCCTGCCCTCCCGCAGGATGAAGTGATGGCACAGCTGATCTTCGGCCAGTCCATGTCGAAGCTATCGGCGCTGCAGATCGCGCGGCTGGCCGATGCCGCCGCTCAGCTGGCGGGCGGGCGCTCCACCTCCCTGTTCGATAAGCTCAGAAGTAATCTCGGTGTCGACGATCTCGATATTTCCACCGATTCCCAGGGACAGGCTCGCGTTTCCGCCGGCAAGTATCTCAATGAAAGAACCTATCTGGAACTGCAGCAGAGCGGCGATTCCGGTGCAAAGGCCATCATCAATCTTGATGTTGGCCGTGGTGTAAAACTGCGCGGGGAGGCCGGCGGCAACGGTGAAGGCGCGGCGGGCATTTTTTACGAGAAGGAATATTAGCCTTTCTAGTAAAACTGTGAAGCGGTTTTACGCAAGGACGCTGCGTAATATAAAAAAGGCTTTTTCCTGATCTGAAAAAGCGAAAAGTCTGCTTGACCGCTTCGCATTTAGGTTTGCGAAACCATCTCGTGCTACGACTCTGCCATTGAAGACGGAAATATTTTTTCCGGCTGTTCAGGCACCAGGCAGAACGCCAAATTCGCATTGCAAGTGTCGGTGCACTTGCGCCGGCCTCCACAGCGAGCATTGGGAAGAATTCTGATGGCAATGATTAACTCTACCAATTTTGGCGGTGAGACGCTCGAAATCATCGCATTCCGCCTGCATGATCAGGAATTCTGCGTGAAGACGACGACCATTCGCGAAATCCGCGGCTGGGCGCCTTCCACGCCCATTCCACACGCGCCGAAAGACGTCATCGGCGTCATGAACCTGCGTGGCTCGGTTATTCCGATCATCGATCTTGCACACAAGCTCGGCATGAAGAGCACCGTTGCCAACGAACGCAGTGCCATCGTGGTGGCAGAAGTGCACAACATGGTCATTGGCATGCTGGTAGACCGGGTGTCGGACATCCTGACGATCCCGGCAAACCAGGTTCAGCCGGTTCCGGAGATCTCGGCATCTTTCGATAAGTCTTATTCTGAAGGCATCATTGCCAACGAACACGGCATGATCTGCTTCCTGAACCTTGCGAAGATGTTCAAGGGCACAGAGGCAGAAGACCTCGCAGCATAAGCGCACCTTGCCCGCTGGCAGCATCAAGTGTGACGACTGACCAATCCAGACCGCCGGAGCCGCCGCCCGGCGGTTTAGTTTTATGCTGTCGAGGGCAATATTAAAATAAGAACATTTTAATATTATCGATATCTAATATTAAAAGCCATAGATCAGAACCGCGCCGACTTGTAATCGTAAACGGACGATACCTGACCCAGGGCCGACATAGAGAAGTGCCTGCATCGCCGCTTCGCGGCAAACCTGTTCGTTGTTCAACGTGATATGGCGTGGCGCACACCCGGGTGTGCAGCTTGCCGCGCCCTAGGCTGATTTTGGGGGACGTGTAATGCTGGGTTTAGGGAAAAGTGCCGACAATAAAAACATGCTCGACGCCATTTCGCGATCGCAGGCGGTTATTGAATTCGATCTTAAAGGAAACATCCTGACGGCGAATAAGAACTTCTGTGCGGCGCTCGGTTATGAGCTCACCGAGATCGTCGGCAAACACCATCGCATCTTCTGCGACAACACGCTTGCCACGTCGCGCGCCTACGACGAATTCTGGGCATCTCTCGCCCGCGGCGAGTTTCAGGCCAAAGAGTATCGCCGTGTCCGCAAGGACGGCGGCGTTATCTGGATCGAGGCCTCCTACAACCCGGTTTTCCGCTCCGGCAAACCATACAAGGTCATCAAGATCGCCACCGACATCACCGCCAAGAAGATCAAGGCGGTGGACGATGCCGGCAAGCTTGAGGCACTGTCCCGCTCGCAGGCAACCATCGAGTTTCTGCCCGACGGCACCATCATCACCGCCAATCCCAACTTCTGCGCAACGGTGAATTACGATCTGAAGGAAATCGAAGGCAGGCACCATCGGATGTTTTGCGACCCTGCCTATGCCGCCTCTACAGACTACGCGAATTTCTGGCCGCGTCTGGCAAGCGGAGAGTTCATTTCCGACGAATTTGTTCGTTACGGCAAGAACGGCAAGGAAATATGGATTCAGGCGGCTTACAATCCCGTTGTCGATGATGCCGGAAAGGTGGTGAAGGTGGTGAAATTCGCCACCGATGTCACGCCGCGCATGAGCGCCATCAGCGCTCTCGCTGGAGCGCTGCGATCACTCGCCGAGGGCGATCTTGTCCAGCGCCTCGACACCAGTTTCGTGCCAAGCATGGAGAAGCTCAGAGCCGACTTCAACGAAGTAGTCGGCAAATTGCAGGCCACGATGCAGACCATCGCTCACAATGCCTCGACAATCGCCTCAGGCTCCGGTGAAATCAGGATCGCCGCCGATCAGCTCTCCCAGCGGACCGAGCAACAGGCGGCGTCACTGGAAGAGACCGCTGCCGCCCTTGAAGAAATCACCACCACCGTTGCCGATGCCAGCCAGCGTGCTGGTGAAGCGGGTAAGCTGGTGCTGCGGACAAGGGAACATGCCGAACATTCCGGCGATGTCGTGCAGCAGGCCATATCCGCCATGGATGCGATTTCGCGCTCGTCAGGCGAGATCACCAATATCATCGGCGTCATCGATGACATTGCTTTCCAAACCAACCTGCTGGCATTGAACGCAGGCGTTGAAGCGGCCCGTGCCGGTGAAGCGGGCAAGGGCTTTGCGGTGGTCGCGCAGGAAGTCCGGGAGTTGGCGCAGCGCTCTGCTGTCGCCGCCAAGGAGATCAAGTCGCTGATCAACACATCCCGTCAGCAGGTTGCGAGCGGCGTCGATCTCGTCGGCAAGACGGGCGACGCGTTGCGCGATATTCAGTCGCAGATGGGAGAAATAGACGCCAACGTTTCGGCCATTGTTGAAGCATCACGCGAGCAGGCAAACGGGCTGAAGGAAATTAACCAGGCGGTCAACATCATGGATCAGGCGACCCAGAAAAACGCGGCCATGGTTGAAGAAACCACGGCCGCCAGCCACGGCCTCGCCAATGAGGCAGACAATCTCTACGAGCTGCTGCGACAGTTCAAGATTTCCCGCGAGGCTGCAGCGTCATCTCATCAGCCTCTCGACAGAAAGGCCGCCACTGTTACACGCCTGCAGGCCCCTCAGCAAACACGATTCGCTCCGGCAAAAACATATGGAAACGCGGCTGCGGAATGGGCCGAATTCTAAAATATTTGCAGCCGAAGCGTATTCGCTTCGGCGTCGAATAATGCGGTAAAAACAGAAAAGATCATTTTCGGTAATCGCGTGATCAGCGGAAATGCTCTGAAGTCACCGACCTGACCAACGCACGGATCTTAAAAAATCATCCGGTCTGGACGGGTGAAGATTTCAAAATCTTCACCCCGGACCAGCGCGACAAGAGTAATCCCGGCTCGTTCCGCGGTCTCAATCGCCAGTCCGGTGGGCGCAGAAATGGCGGCCACCACGGGGCAGCCCAGGAGTGCGGTTTTCTGGACCATTTCCACTGAGAGGCGGCTGGTGACCACCACAATCCCGCTCGCTGCGGAGATGCCCGCATTGACGACGGCGCCCGCCAGCTTGTCGAGCGCATTGTGACGCCCGACATCCTCACGCGCGGCCCGCAGGCCGCTTCCCGGCTGGTAAAAGCCAGCGCCATGAACCGCTCTCGTCTCACGGTTCAATGCTTGAGCGTCATTCAAGGCTCTCATGGCGGCGACGATGTGCTCACTTCCAACCGACATCGAGATACCGCTGACATCGGGCACGATGCGAACCGCCTGTTCGATCGACTCGATGCCGCAAAGACCGCAGCCAACGGGGCCAGCCATGTGCCGGCGGCGCGCGCGCAACGCATCCGCCTCCGCATCCATGAGATCCACCTGGACGTCGAATCCCTCTCCGGCTTCAACGACCTCGATGGCGTTGATATCGCCGCGCGCCGATATGATGCCCTCGGTCAGGCTAAAACCCACCGCGAAATCTTCCAGATCCGCCGGGCTCGCCATCATTACGGCGTGGGTGCTGCCACCATAAGAAAATGCGATCGGCACTTCCTCAGGGACCGCACGGTCGCCTTCGGCCAGAATGCCGTCGCGCATGGCGTTTCTCGAAACGACCCGAAAGCTTGTTTGTGCCGACACCGGGACACATCCTCCGTAAACATGAAGCGCCGCTTCATTCTGCGGTGGCAGCCACAGTGCCACCTGATCCTCGCTACAACATCTAACCCATAGTGCAGAAATTCGGAATCGATTTGGGAAGATTTACGCTGGTTCAATTTGTATCGGAATGATCCGGCCGCTGCCTCCCCAACTGCGCGGCGCTTGAAACAAAAAAGCGACCCTGAAGGCCGCTTTCTGCTTTATCTTTTTTGTGGGCAGTCATTCCGAAGAACCCGCCCGGTGCTTTCAAGCAGCAACGAGAACCTCATGCAGGTTCGTCAGTTCGTAAAGATGCTTCTCAAGCTTTGTCAGATGCTCGTGGTGATGATTGCCTTCTTCGATTTCCGCCTTAGCCGCGTCGATGCGCCGCTGCAGCGTGTCGGGAGACATATCATCGGCCGAAACGGCGGATTCGGCAAGAAGCGTGCAGCCCGTCGGAAGAATATCGGCGAAGCCACCGAAAACGACATATTTATGCGTTTCACCGGAGGCGAACTTCACGGTTACAAGACCCGGCTTGATCGTGGTCATCGTCGGCGCATGGTTGGCCAGAACGGTCATTTCACCCAGCGTAGCCGGGATGACGACTTCCGTAACCGTTTCGGAAACGAGCAGACGCTCCGGGGAAACGAGATCGAATTTGAAACTGTCAGCCATGGCTATTCACTTCTTTTCAATTACGCGGGCGTGACGGACTTGTCTGTTACAATGCCGACAAAGCCTTTTTGGTTTCGCCATCATTGCCGGCAAGGCGCGCGGTTAAACCACGCGCCCGCCAATTCATCATCAGGCAGCTTCGCCAGCCAGCTTCTTTGCCTTTTCGATGGCTTCTTCCATCGAACCGACCATGTAGAAGGCAGCTTCCGGCAGATTGTCATATTCGCCGTTGACCAGGCCCTTGAAGCCCTTGATCGTGTCTTCGAGAGCAACCAGCTTACCCGGAGAGCCGGTGAAGACTTCAGCGACGAAGAACGGCTGCGACAGGAAGCGCTCGATCTTGCGGGCGCGGGCAACCGTCAGCTTGTCTTCTTCCGACAGTTCATCCATGCCGAGGATGGCGATGATGTCCTGAAGGGACTTGTAGCGCTGCAGGGTCGACTGAACCTTACGAGCCACTTCATAGTGCTCTTCGCCGACGATCATCGGGTCCAGCATACGCGAGGTGGAGTCGAGCGGGTCAACAGCCGGGTAGATGCCCTTTTCAGCGATCGAGCGCGACAGAACCGTCGTTGCGTCCAGGTGGGCGAACGAGGTGGCCGGTGCCGGGTCGGTCAAGTCGTCGGCGGGAACGTAAATGGCCTGAACCGAGGTGATCGAGCCCTTGGTCGTCGTGGTGATGCGTTCCTGCATCTGACCCATGTCGGTTGCGAGCGTCGGCTGATAACCAACGGCCGAAGGAATACGACCGAGAAGAGCCGACACTTCCGAACCAGCCTGCGTGAAGCGGAAAATGTTGTCCACGAAGAACAGAACGTCCTGGCCTTCGTCACGGAAGTTCTCAGCGATCGTCAGACCGGTCAGAGCGACGCGAGCGCGAGCGCCCGGCGGTTCGTTCATCTGTCCGTAAACCAGCGCAGCCTTGGAGCCTTCGCCACCGCCGAGCTTGTTGACGTTCGATTCGATCATTTCGTGGTAAAGGTCGTTACCTTCACGGGTACGCTCACCAACGCCGGCGAATACGGAGTAACCACCGTGTGCCTTGGCAACGTTGTTGATGAGTTCCATGATGAGAACGGTCTTGCCAACGCCAGCGCCGCCGAACAGACCGATCTTACCGCCCTTGGCGTAAGGAGCCAGAAGGTCGACGACCTTGATGCCGGTGACGAGGATCTGTGCCTCGGTCGACTGTTCGACATAAGCAGGGGCGTCCTGGTGGATGGCGCGCTTGGAAGCGGTCACGATCGGACCAGCTTCGTCAACCGGCTCGCCGATGACGTTCATGATACGGCCGAGCGTTTCCGGACCAACCGGAACCGAGATCGGAGCGCCGGTGTTCGAAACGCTCTGACCGCGAACCAGACCTTCGGTCGAGTCCATGGCGATCGTGCGAACGACGTTTTCACCGAGGTGCTGCGCGACTTCCAGAACGAGGCGGTTGCCGTTGTTCTCGGTTTCGAGCGCGTTCAGGATCGGAGGCAGTTCGCCTTCGAACGCCACGTCGACAACAGCGCCGATAACCTGGGTAACCTTGCCCGCGCCGTTCACCGCTGCGGTTTTCTTGGGGGTAGCTGCCTTAGCCATTATCCTTACCCTCTTTCCTTACCTCAGAGCGCTTCCGCGCCCGAAATGATTTCAATGAGTTCCTTGGTGATCTGAGCCTGACGCTGACGGTTGTAGGACAGCGTCAGCTTGTTGATCATCTCACCGGCATTGCGCGTTGCATTATCCATCGCGCTCATCTTGGCGCCCATTTCACCGGCAACGTTTTCCAGCAGAGCCCGGAAAACCTGAACCGAAATGTTGCGCGGAATAAGGTCTTCCAGAATAGAAGCCGCATCCGGCTCATATTCGTAGACGGCGTTTTGCGTTGCGGCATCCTCTTCCACAACGGGCGTTGCGGCGGGAATGAGCTGCAGGCCGGTCGGGATCTGGCTGATGACGGACTTGAATTCCGAATAGATCAGCGTGCAGACATCGAACTCACCGGCGTTGAAGAGCGAAATCACCTTCTTGGCGATCTGGTCGGCGTTTTCAAAACCGACCTTCTTCACGTCGCGCAACTCGATACGCTCGATGATGTTGGCTGCAAATTCGCGACGCAGCGCGTCGTAACCCTTCTTGCCGACCGTGATGATCTTGACCGTCTTGCCTTCCGAAATCAGCTTGCGGGCGTGATCGCGGGCAAAACGGGCGATTTGCGAGTTGAAACCGCCGCAAAGGCCACGCTCAGCCGTGCAGACGACGAGCAGATGCACATCGTCCTTGCCGGTGCCGGTCATCAGCGCCGGAGCAACGTCCGCCTCAACCGCATTCGCGATATTGGCAAGAACGGCGCTCATGCGCTGCGAATAAGGCCGGGCGGCCTCCGCAGCTTCCTGGGCGCGCCGAAGCTTCGCCGCGGCGACCATTTTCATCGCCTTGGTAATCTTCTGCGTCGCCTTTACGGAGGCAATGCGGTTTTTCAGATCCTTTAGTGAAGGCATCCGTTATCCGTCCGAGTAAAAGAGCCCTGATTTAAGAGAAAGACTTGGCGAAATTATCAAGAGCGGCCTTGAGCTTGCCCTTGGTATCGTCGCTGATAGCCTTTTCCGTGCGGATGGTGTCGAGGATCGCCTTGCCTTCCGACCGGAGGTAGGAGAGCAGACCCTGCTCGAACTTGCCGACCTGTGCGACTGCAACCTTGTCGAGGTAACCGTTGACGCCGGCGAAGATCACCGCAACCTGCTCTTCCGTCTTGAGCGGCGAGAACTGCGGCTGCTTCAGAAGCTCGGTCAGGCGAGCACCGCGGTTCAGGAGGCGCTGCGTGGAAGCATCGAGGTCTGAACCGAACTGGGCAAAAGCGGCCATTTCGCGATACTGAGCAAGTTCACCCTTGATCGAGCCGGCAACCTGCTTCATCGCCTTGATCTGGGCGGCAGAGCCAACACGCGAAACCGACAGACCGACGTTAACAGCCGGGCGGATACCCTGATAGAACAGGTCGGTTTCGAGGAAGATCTGGCCGTCGGTGATCGAGATCACGTTGGTCGGAATGAACGCCGAAACGTCGTTACCCTGGGTTTCGATGACAGGCAGAGCCGTCAGCGAGCCAGCGCCCATTTCGTCGGAGAGCTTTGCAGCGCGCTCGAGAAGACGCGAGTGGAGGTAGAAAACGTCGCCTGGATAAGCTTCGCGGCCCGGAGGACGGCGCAGCAGCAGCGACATCTGACGATAAGCAACGGCCTGCTTGGAAAGGTCGTCGTAGCCGATGAGAGCGTGCTTGCCGTTGTCACGGAAGTACTCGCCCATGGCGCAACCGGCAAACGGAGCAAGGTACTGCATCGGAGCCGGATCGGAAGCGGTCGCAGCAACGATGATCGAATACTGCAGCGCGCCGCGCTCTTCCAGAACCTTCACGAACTGGGCAACGGTCGACCGCTTCTGGCCGATAGCGACGTAGACGCAATAAAGCTTGTCGCCGTCAGGACCATTGTCGTGAATGGCCTTCTGGTTCAGGATCGTGTCGAGAATGATCGCGGTCTTGCCGGTCTGGCGGTCGCCGATGACGAGCTCGCGCTGGCCACGGCCAACCGGGATGAGGGCGTCGATGGCCTTGAGGCCGGTCGACATCGGCTCATGAACCGACTTGCGGGGAATGATGCCGGGAGCCTTGACGTCAACGCGCGAACGCTTGGCGGCATTGATAGGGCCCTTGCCGTCGATCGGGTTGCCGAGCGCGTCAACGACGCGGCCGAGCAGTTCCGGGCCAACGGGGACGTCAACGATAGCGCCAGTCCGCTTTACGGTGTCGCCTTCCTTGATGTCACGGTCGGAACCGAAGATAACCACGCCGACATTGTCGGCTTCGAGGTTGAGCGCCATGCCGCGGATGCCGCCCGGAAACTCGACCATTTCACCAGCCTGAACATTGTCGAGACCGTAAACGCGAGCAATACCGTCACCGACGGAAAGCACCTGGCCGACTTCCGAGACTTCCGCCTCGTTGCCGAAATTTTTGATTTGATCTTTCAGAATTGCGGAAATTTCCGCGGCGCGGATATCCATCAGCCAACCTCTTTCAGTGCAAGCTTAAGGGTGGAAAGTTTGGTGCGAAGAGACGTATCGATCTGGCGGGAGCCGACCTTGACGATCAGACCACCGAGGATCGAGGGATCGACGGTAACGGAAACCGCCACATCCTTGCCGGTAACGCTCTTCAGCGCCGCCTTCAGTTCAGTTTCCTGCGCCTCGTCGAGCGCATGTGCCGAGGTAACCTCGGCGGTAATTTCGCCGCGGTGGGCGGCAGCAATGGTGCGGTAGGCGCGGATCATGCCGGGAACGGCAAAGAGACGGCGATTATTCGCAACGACCTTGAGGAAATTCAGCGCGAGACCATTGATGCCGGCCTTTTCGCAGATTGCGGTGATTGCCTTGAACTGGTCCTCGGCGGAAAATACCGGGCTCGCAACCAGACGCTTCAAATCATCGCTTTCGTCGAGAAGAGCGCCAAACTTGTCCAGTTCGGCCTGAACCGCTTCGACCGTACCCGCTTCCAAAGCAAGCTCGAAAAGCGACGACGCATACCTTTCCGCTACACCGGATGTTCCCTGGGAGGTCTCTGCCACGGGCACTTTTTCCCTGCTAATCGTCCAAGACCATCAGCGATGGGGCTCCACCGCATCAAATTCTTGAAATCGTTTCAATTTCCCCGAAAAAGACCGGAATTCCCCCCTGCCTTTTCCCAATTTCGCGGTCCGTCTAGCATAGGACGCCGGGACTCGCAACACGCGTAATAGCGGAAAGCGCCGTTTGGGCAAGGGGGAATGCGTTTTAATTTTCCGATTTCGCTCAGGATCAAGCGTCTGTGAGGCGCAAAAGCCAAAAAGCCGGCTTCAGACCAACCCGAAGACGTAGCTCAACGAGAGTGCGGCGAGCAGAAAGTGCACAACCAGAAGTAAGAGATTCCGCATGCTTGCGCCACCATCAGAGAGGATGGAGAGTATCCCGCCGAACACACTAAGGGCGAATGCCGCACCGAAGGCGAGATAGACCATGGGCTGGGCGAGAAGCAGGGCGGCGGCGCCGAGGCCGAGATAAAAGCCGGAAAGCGACGAGCGCACCAGCGCATAGCCATCCCGGCGTTCGCCGGCGGGCAGCAGACCGAAAGCCCGAAGCGTCAAGCCGGGTGCAAACATGAAAAATAGCCCGATGATGGCCGATACCACCGCCGCGCCGAAGGCCAACTGTTCGCCGAATTCGGCCGGAAAATAAAACTCCATATCGTTCCCCAATCGATTCTGTTGTTCGCTCGCCTTATGCCACGGTCGCGACAGCTGGAAAACGCCTGCGCCCGCAAAGTTCAGAGGAAACTTTGCGGATCGATATCCAGCTGCACATGCACGCTGCCGCGCTCCCTCGGACCATTGGCCAGAAGCGTGCGCAGAAACGACTGCATGTCGGAATTGCGCCGCCCGTGTAGCAGCAACCGAAAACGGTGCCGACCGCGGATCAGCGCCAGCGGCGCTTCCGCCGGGCCAAGCAGCATGATGCCGGTTACCTGCGGGGCCACAGCCCTCAGACCTCTCGCATGCGTTTCCGCTTCTCCGCGCGTATCGGCCGATACAATGATCGAGGCAAGCCGTCCGAAGGGCGGTAGCAGGGCCTTTTCGCGCTCCACGATCTCCCTCTCGTAGAATGCAGAGGCATCACCGGAAACGATGGCCTGCATGACCGGATGTTGTGGCTGATAGGTTTGCAGCAAACCATGGCTCTTTCGCCCCGTTCTCCCGGCGCGCCCCGTTACCTGGGAAAGCAGCTGAAAGGTTCGCTCCGCCGCCCGCGGATCGCCATTGGCCAGGCCGAGATCGGCATCAACGATGCCAACAAGCGTCATCAGCGGAAAGTTATGGCCCTTGGCGACAAGTTGCGTCCCGATGACGATGTCTGCCTCCCCTTTAACGATCGCCTCCAACTCCAGCCGCAGCCGCTTGACGCCCATCAGATCGGAGGAGAGCACGATGGTGCGGGCCTCGGGGAAATGTTTCTCCACCTCTTCGGCGATGCGCTCCACACCCGGCCCGCAAGCCACGAGATGATCAAATGTGCCGCATTCCGGGCAATGATCGGGCGTTGGCTCGTTATGGCCGCACTGATGGCACTGCAACTGATTGCGGAACCGGTGCTCCACCAGCCAGCTGGAACATTGCGGACACTGGAAACGGTGGCCGCAGACCCGGCAAAGCGTCAGCGGCGCGTAGCCGCGTCGATTGAGGAACAGCAGCGCCTGTTCACCCTTTTCGATCGTCTTGCCGATCCCACGCAGCAGGACGGGTGACAGAAACCCTCCGCGCTCCGGCGGGTGTCGGCGCATATCAACGAGATGAAGGTCCGGCATGGCCGCATCGCCAAAACGCGTGTGCAGGTGAATCGTGTTGTAACGCCCGGAGCTGCCGTTCACCTGGCTTTCGACAGATGGCGTGGCCGAAACCAGCACGACCGGGAATTCGGCGATCCGCGCCCTCACAACCGCCATGTCGCGGGCATTATAGAAAACACGGTCTTCCTGCTTGTAAGCCGGGTCATGCTCCTCATCGACAATGATGAGACCAAGATTATCGAAGGGAAGGAAAAGTGCCGAGCGCGCGCCGGCTACCACCTTCACCTCGCCGGTGACAGCCTGCCGCCAGACTTTTTCACGCATTCGGGGCGAGACGTCAGAATGCCATTCCGCCGGTTTTGCACCAAACCGATCCTGAAAGCGCTCCAGAAACGCCGCGGTCAGGGCAATTTCCGGCAACAGGATGAGCACCTGCTTGCCTTGCCTGAGCGTTTCGGCCACGGCCTCGAAATAGACCTCGGTCTTGCCGGAGCCCGTCACGCCGTCGATCAACGAGACATGAAAACCGCCCCTGCGCACATCCTCCAGTATCTCCGAAGCGGCCTGTCTCTGCGGGCCCTCCAGACGCGGCTCGACATAATCAGGGTCAGGCTCGGGCACCACTGGCGGCGCGGGCAGGAAGATCGTCTCGAACACGCCCTGTTTCACAAGCCCGTCGATGACGCTGGTCGAAACGCCGGCGGCATGAGCAAGCCCGCTCTTCGTCCAGCCGTGCCCTTCGGCCGCCAGCTCCATCACCCGCTCGCGGGCGGGGGTCAGGCGCTCCGGCCTGCCTTCCGTCAGCCGTAGCCCCTCGATCATCGGCTCGGGATCGAAGGCGGCAGGCGCGCGCAATGCCATGCGCGCCACGAGACCGGGCGGAGACAGCGTATAGGCGGCAACCCAGTCCACGAAGCGGCGCATTTCCGTCTTCATGGGCGGGCACTCGAAACTCTTGGTTATGGGCCGTAGCTTCTTGGGGTCAAAGCTCTTCTCGCCGGCATCGTCCCACACCACGCCGAAGACCTGCCGCGGACCAAGTGGCACCTGAACCACGGAACCGGTTTCCACCACCATATCTTCAGGCACGGCGTAGCTATAGGGCCCGGGCGCTGGCATCGGCACAAGAACGGGTACCGTGCGCGTGGGCGACGGCGGGTCGAATAGAGCCCCAAACAGATCGGACGAATCTTTTGCCATGATGTGGCGACCATGCCCCGGCGACAGGAAAAAGGAAACCGCCCGGATGTAGGGCGCTCGCCCCGCAAAGTCCACCTCTTAACCAAATGCTGACCATAGGCGCATATATTCACGCTGTGGAATGGAGCGCCGCGTGACCGAAATCCTGACATTTGCCGACCCCGATCTGCTCACCGAGCGCCAGGCCTGGCTGACGGCGCTTGGCGGTGAACGCCGCCTTTCCGACAATACCGTCGAAGCCTATGAGCGCGATACGCGTCAGTTCCTGACCTTCCTGACAGGCTACATCGGCAAACCGGCCTCCATCGCGGATATTGCCGATCTTCGTCCTGTCGATCTGCGCGCCTTTCTGGCCAACAGGCGCAAGGAAGGCGTTGGTGCGCGTTCCCTCAGCAGGCATCTGGCGGGTCTGCGCTCCCTGCTGCACCATCTTCAGCGAAAAGGCCTTGTCAATGCCGCCGGCGCCACCGCCATGCGCGCGCCAAAACAACCGAAATCCCTGCCGAAGCCGCTGACCGATCGGCAGGCGCTGAAGATCACGACATCAGAGGCACAGTTAAATGAAGAGCCATGGATCGCAGCCCGCAATGCGGCCGTCCTCTCGCTGCTCTATGGCTGCGGGCTGCGCATTTCAGAGGCACTCAGCCTCACGCCGGCAGATTTTCCGCCCGGCGCACGCAGCCTGCGTATAACAGGCAAAGGCAGCAAGACACGGATCGTGCCGCTTTTGGCCGTGGTCACCGAAGCGGTCGATACCTACAGGAAGCTCTGCCCCTATGCTCTGTCGGCGAGTGAACCGCTGTTCCTCGGCGCACGCGGCGGCAAGCTGCAGCCCGCCATCATCCAACGGGAAATGCAGAAGCTGCGCGGCGCGTTCGGCCTTCCGGAAAATGCCACGCCGCATGCGCTGCGCCATTCCTTCGCCACCCATCTCTTGGCCGGCGGTGGGGATCTGCGCACCATTCAGGAACTGCTCGGCCATGCGAGCCTCTCCACCACACAGGTCTATACCGGCGTCGATACGGCAAGATTATTGGAAATCTACGACAACGCGCACCCTCGCGCATGACACAGGAAATGGTTAACCATAAACATTAACCAGACATCCAAACGGCCGTTCTATAAGCGAACGAGAACCGGATTGGACCGATGCAAAGCCTGATGAAACCCGAAAATCTGACCGCCACCCTCATGGGCAAAACCGGCGATGCCCTGCTCTGGCTGCTGGCCGCCCTGCATGTTACAGCCGTTGCCATCCTCCTCATGACCCTGCTGTCACTGGGCGAGGCGGAGGCCGCCGAGCAGAAGGTCACCTGCACGGGCAGCGATATTCTCGTAGACATGCGTAAAACCGATCCGCAAGCTTTCGCAAAGATCGAGCAGGAGGCGGCAGCGATCCCGAACGGCAAGGGCAACTTCTGGCGCATCGAAAAGGCCGGCACGGCCCCGTCCTATCTTCTCGGCACCATGCATGTCACCGATCCGCGTGTTCTGGAGATGCCTGCGGCCGCCAGCCCCGCCTTCGAAAAGGCCGCGACTGTGATCGTGGAGTCGGACGAAATCGTTGACGACAAGAAGGTCGCGACCGCGCTGCTGAGCAAGCCCGAACTCACCATGTTTCTGGATGGCAAATCGATCACCGACATCCTGTCGCCCGAAAATGTTTCGCGTCTCGAAAAGGGCCTGAAGGAGCGGGGCATTCCGCTGAATGCGGTTTCGCGGATGAAGCCCTGGATGCTTTCGAGTTTCGTCGCCCTGCCCGCCTGCGAGTTCGCCCGCAAGGCAACGGGCCTCTCCTTTCTCGACAAGAAGCTTGCCGAAGATGCGGTTGCGAACGGAAAGCGCCTCGTCGGGCTGGAGACGATGGTCGAACAGCTGACGGCCATGTCCGAGCTGCCGATGGAATTTCATCTTCAGGCACTGATCGAAACGCTGGAACTGGGCGACCGCATGGATGACGTGATGACGACCATGACCGATCTCTACGTCGCCGGCGATATCGGCATGACCATGCCCATGCTGAAAAGCATCGACCCCAAAAAGACAGCGGCGGAAAGCGAACAGGGCTACGCCGCCTTCGAACAGCGCATTATCACCGACCGCAATCACGTCATGGCAGACCGTGCCACACCTGAGCTTGCCAAGGGCAATGTCTTCATGGCCGTGGGCGCGCTGCATCTGCCGGGCGAAGAAGGCCTTGTCGAACTGCTGCGCGCAGAGGGCTTCACCCTCACCCGGGTCGATTGACCCACTCACTACCGGTGCTGACAGGCCGGACATTGGCGCAAAACGGCCGCATCGTCGCCGGCACGATACGGCGGTGAAACGGCCCGACAGCGAGAAGATAGAGCCGTCCGAACAGATTCTTGCGCCTGACGATGGTGGTGACACTCACCAGCTGGTGGCTTCCTTTTTCTTCGAGATCAACGACGATCCGGAAATCGAGATGACGGTCATCGAAACCCAGCACGGTCCGCTCCCGGCTTGACGACAGAACCGGAAATCCACCCGCCGAAGCGCCGGCCACCAACTCAACCGTTTTTAAGCCGAAAAGCGAAACGACGCGGTTTCGAAGCGCCATCAGCCCGCTAATCCATGCCGGAGGATGATCAAGGAGAAGCCTGCTCACATCGAGCGAGGTCATTCCCGGCGTCATCATCTCTCCCTGAAAACAATCGCACCAATCGGCGCCTGCCAATATATCTTCGATGTTTCGCATCCCTGAACCCCAGCCGCACGGTGCGGCAGGGGCCAGCATCTTCTTTTTCCAGCGGGGAGGAAACGCGACAAACCGCCGCTTGGACCCTAGCCGTGCGTCATGCGCCTCAGGAGATTGGTGCGCCAATAGAACTGGTGAACAAGGACAGCCACGACATGGCCGGCGATCAAAACCCACATCAGCACCTTGAACGGGCCGGAATGCAGATCGCCTGCCGCGCCCACGCCAAAGTAATAGGCAGCGATGCCGGAGAGTGGCAGGATGAAGAACAGCGCGTAAAGCGTAAAATGCGCCACCTTGGCGGCAATCTGCGCGACGCGCGGCTCCTCAGGCGGATGTGGCGGCACGCCCTGCATCAGCCGCAGACAGAGGCGCACGACCGCAAGGAAAAGAACGGTGAAACCCACATAGGCGTGAATATTCGCCGATGACAGCTGATCCGGCGTCAGTGCCTCTCCACGCCGCATCAAACGGTAGGCATGTTCCATGCCATCGGGAAACAGGAGATTGAAGAGGATCAGAAGCGCCATCGCCCAATGGATGATGCGCTGTGGAACCGTGAAGGAAACTTGAGTGCGATACGCCATTTTATTGCCTTTTATCAAAAGGTTAGACAGGCTGTGTCGCGAGTATGAGAAACCCCGGCCTGCGTGGCAAGCCGGGGTTTAACAGATGACTGAAATTTAATATTTGAGCGTCAGGCTCAAACGCCGATCACATGTGGATCGGCTTGAAGAAAGTTGCGAGCGCCGCTTCCTTCACGGCCTCAGACATGGTGGGATGTGCATGGCAGGTGCGACCGAGATCTTCCGAAGAACCGCCGAATTCCATCAGCACGGCGATTTCGTGGATCATTTCACCCGCGCCGAAGCCGATGATGTGACCACCCAGAACCCGGTCCGTTTCCTTGTCGGCTAGGATCTTCACGAAACCGTCCGTCACCTGCATGGCGCGGGCGCGGCCATTTGCTGTGAAGGGAAACTTGCCGACCTTGTAAGCGACGCCCGCGGCCTTCAACTCTTCTTCCGTCTTGCCGACGGAAGCGACTTCCGGCTGGGTGTAAACAACACCGGGAATGACGTCGTAATTGACGTGGCCGTGCTGACCCGCAAGGATTTCAGCGAGCGCCACGCCCTCGTCTTCCGCCTTGTGCGCCAGCATCGGGCCCTTCACCACGTCACCGATGGCGTAGATGCCGTCGACATTGGTCTTGTAGTGGCCGTCGATTTCAACGCGGCCACGGCTATCGAGCGTCACACCGGCTTCAGTAAGTCCGAGTCCCTCCGTGAAGGGCTTGCGACCGGTGGAGATCAGAACGACATCCGCTTCCAGGGTTTCGGCAGCGCCGCCCTTGACCGGTTCGAACACGACCTTCGCACCGGCGGCGGTCTTTTCAACCGCCGTTACCTTCGCGCCGAGCTTGAAATCGAGACCCTGCTTGGCAAGCAGACGCTGCGCCTGCTTGGACACTTCGGCATCCATGCCGCCGAGAATGGTGTCGAGATATTCGACGACGGTCACCTTGGCGCCGAGACGCGACCAGACCGAACCAAGCTCGAGGCCGATAACGCCACCGCCAACGACGATGAGCTTTTCCGGAACCTTGGAAAGAGCGATTGCGCCGGTAGACGACACGATGACGCTCTCATCGATATTAACCTGAACGCCTGGAATGCCGGCAACGTCAGAACCTGTGGCAATGACGATGTTCTTTGCTTCGATTTCCTGTGTCTCGCCCTTGTCGTTTGTGACGGAAACCTTGCCGGCGGAAACGACCTTGCCGGTGCCCTGGAAGGCATCGATCTTGTTCTTCTTGAACAGGAAGGACACGCCGTCGACATTGGCCTTCACCACGCTGTCCTTGTGGCCCATCATCTTTTCAAGGTTCAGTTTCGGGGCGGCAACTTCGATACCGAGCGAATCGACGCCATGGGCGACATGCGCGAAGGTTTCGGACGCGTGCAGCAGTGCCTTGGAGGGAATGCAGCCGACATTGAGGCAGGTGCCGCCATAGGTCGCGCGCTTTTCGATGACAGCGACCTTCAGGCCGAGCTGTGCCGCCTTGACCGCGCAAACATAACCGCCGGGGCCGGTGCCGATTACAACTACATCATATGCCATGTTCTGGTTCCTGCTTTATAGGGGCAAGATATCGGATCATTGCCCAGCTTCCATTTGACCTGAAACTCAGGCCGCTTTTTCCGTTGCGAGTTTTATGCCGAGAGCGATGAAGACCACACCGCTGGTGCGGTCGATCCATTGGCTGGCGCGTTGAAATGCGGCGCGCATGCGCGGCGTCGTCATGAACAGGCTGACGCCGACGAACCACAGGATAAGGCAGCTTGCCATGACGAGCCCGTAACCAAACTTGATGCCAACGGGCGTATGCGCGTGAACCACCGTCGAAAAGATCGACAGGAAGAAAAACACCGGTTTTGGATTGAGCGCATTGGCGGCGAAACCGAGCGTGAAGGCCTTGAGCCCGGTCTGGCTGCTTTTCGCCTGAACAGCCTCACCCTCGACGCCCGGCAACTCGGTCTTGCCGGCACGCAGCGCCTTGATGCCGATATAGATCAGATAGGCGACACCCAGCCATTTGACGATGTTAAAGAGATAGATCGACTGGGAAATGATCAGGCCAAGTCCGAGGATCGTATAGGTAACGTGGAACATCAGCGACGTTCCAACGCCGAAGCTGGTGATGATGGCCTGCCTGCGTCCATGAACCATTGCCTGGCGCATGACCATCGCAAGGTCGGCGCCCGGCGATACGATTGCGAAAGCGAAGATCGCCATCAGGGATGCAAGTTCGATAAGATATTGGTGCATCACATCAAGCCTCAGAACATCAACACGACAAACATCAGCGCAAGTCCAAGCATTGAACCTAACCAGACGAAAGACCGGATATAGGGCACACCTGCGAGATAGAGCGGAATATAGATGATGCGGCAGATCAACCACAACCACGCGCCGATAAGCGCAATTCCGGACGGGTCACCCGCCATGATAACGCCGAAAGCCAGTGCCAGAAAAGCCGGATAGGTCTCCCGGAAATTGGCCGATGCGCGCGAAGCGCGACCGGACAGCTTACCCTGTGGCTTCTGCTCGCCGTCTCTCGGACCGGCATTCCATTCACGCCCCAATTCTCTGGTCGCCATCATCCCTTGCAACAGGACATGCGCCACGAGAAGAAGAACGCTTAAACCGATGAGCGGCAGAAAGGGGGAAGCGGCGAGAAATGTCGGCTGCACGTCTGCTCTCCAAGGTAGTGTTCCAGCGGAGTTTCACTTGAAACCCCGCTGAAACGAAAAGCAAGACCGATTAAAGATCGAGAACCAGACGTTCCGGGTCTTCCAGGCTTTCCTTGACGCGGACGAGGAAGGTCACGGCTTCCTTGCCGTCAACGATACGGTGATCGTAGGAGAGCGCCAGATACATCATCGGACGGATGACGACCTGACCGCCGATGGCGACCGGACGCTCCTGGATCTTGTGCATGCCGAGGATGCCGGACTGCGGGGCATTGAGGATCGGCGAGGACATCAGCGAACCGTAAACGCCACCATTGGTGATGGTGAAGGTGCCGCCCTGCATGTCGGCCATACCGAGCGAACCGTCGCGTGCTGCCTTGGCAAGACGGCCGAGTTCCTTTTCGACGCCAGCGATGGAAAGCTGGTCGGCATCGCGGATGACCGGAACGACAAGACCCTTGTCGGTGCCGACAGCCATGCCGACGTGACAATAGTTCTTGTAGATGATGTCAGTGCCGTCGATTTCAGCGTTGACGGCAGGCAGTTCCTTGAGCGCGTGTGTCACGGCCTTGGTGAAGAAGCCCATGAAGCCGAGCTTGACGCCATGCTTCTTCTCGAACACGTCCTTGTAACGGTTGCGCAGGTCCATGACCGCGCTCATGTCCACTTCATTGTAAGTGGTGAGCATGGCGGCGGTGTTCTGGGCATCCTTGAGGCGCTTGGCGATCGTCTGGCGCAGGCGCGTCATCTTCACGCGCTCTTCGCGAACCTGATCCTGCTCGGCGGAAACGGGACGGGGAGCAGCAGCAACCGGAGCCGGAGCAGCGGCAGGGGCCGAAACGCCCTTCGCGACGGCAGCAAGCACATCGCCCTTCAGAACCTGACCACGCTTGCCCGAACCGTCGACCTGATCGGCAGACAGGTTGTTTTCAGCAAGCAGCTTGCCAGCAGCAGGTGCCGGCGGCATGGCGCTGGCGGCAGAAGCAGCGGGAGCCGGAGCGGCGGCTGCGGCAGCAGCTGGCTTTGCCGGTTCGGCAGCCGGTGCAGAGGTTGCAGCGCCCGCAGCGCCTTCGGCGATCTGGCCGAGAAGCGCGTCGAGACCGACGGTTTCGCCGTTCTGCGCCACGATTTCGGTGAGAACGCCGGACGCAGGCGCCGGCACCTCGACGGTAACCTTGTCGGTTTCCAGTTCAACGAGAGGTTCGTCGGCCTTGACGGTGTCGCCGACCTTCTTGAACCAGGTGCCGACGGTCGCTTCGCTGACGGATTCGCCGAGGGTTGGTACGCGGATTTCAGTGGCCATGATCTAGTTCCGTTATTCGGGTGTCTTTTATACGGGGCGATGCGGGAGAGTTCTCACTCTCCCAGCGCGTCTTCCAGGAACGCAGCAAGCTGCGCCAGATGCTTGGACATCAGGCCGGTCGCCGGAGAGGCGGCAGCCGGACGGCCCGTGTAGCGGACCTTCTGGTACTTGGCGTCGATATGGGCCAGGACCCATTCCAGGTAAGGATCGATGAACGACCACGCACCCATGTTCTTCGGCTCTTCCTGGCACCAGACCATCTCCGCATTGCGGAAACGCGACAGCTCGTTGATGAGCGCCTTGGCCGGGAACGGATAGAGCTGTTCGACGCGCAGCAGATAGATATCGTCAATACCGCGCTTTTCACGCTCTTCGAGCAGATCATAATAGACCTTGCCCGTGCACATGACGACGCGGCGAATCTTCGAATCCTTCTGCAGCTTGATCGGGCCGTCCTTGATGACCTCGGCATCGTCCCACAGGAGACGGTGGAAGGAGGACTCGCCTGCAAGCTCGGCCAGCGAAGACGTGGCGCGCTTGTGGCGCAGCAGCGACTTCGGCGTCATCAGGATCAGCGGCTTGCGGAAGTCGCGCTTCACCTGGCGGCGCAGGATGTGGAAGTAGTTTGCCGGCGTCGTGCAGTTGGCAACCTGCATGTTGTCTTCGGCGCACATCTGCAGCCAGCGCTCCAGACGGGCGGAAGAGTGTTCCGGACCCTGACCTTCGTAGCCATGCGGCAGAAGGCAGACCAGACCGGACATGCGAAGCCACTTGCGTTCACCCGACGAGATGAACTGGTCGAACACGACCTGAGCACCGTTGGCGAAGTCGCCGAACTGGGCTTCCCAGAGCGTCAGCGCATTCGGACGGGCCAGCGAGTAACCATATTCGAAACCGAGGACCGCCTCTTCCGAAAGCATCGAGTTGATGACTTCGTAACGGGCCTGCGTCGGCGCAAGGTTTGCCAGCGGGATGTAGCGTTCCTCGGATTCCTGATCGTAGAGAACCGAGTGACGCTGCGAGAAGGTGCCGCGTTCGCAATCCTGACCGGAAAGGCGGATCTTGTGGCCCTCCACGACGAGCGAACCGAAGGCCAGTGCTTCCGCCATCGCCCAGTCGATGCCTTCGCCGGTCTCGACCATCTGCGAGCGGTTTTCCATGAAGCGCTGGATCGTGCGGTGGGCGTTGAAGCCTTCCGGAATGGTCGACAGCTTCTTGCCGATTTCCTTCAGCTGCTTCATCGGCACGCCGGTCTTGCCGCGACGCTGCTCATCGGCATTGTCGGCGGCGCGCAGGCCGGACCACTGACCGTCCAGCCAGTCTGCCTTGTTGGGCTTATAGGACTGGCCCGCCTCGAATTCCTGCTCGAGATGAGCGCGCCAGTCGGCCTTCATCTTCTCGAATTCGCCCTCGTTGATCAAGCCTTCGGCGATCAGGCGGTCGGCATAGATGCGCGCGACGGTCTTGTGGCCGCGGATGACCTTGTACATCTTCGGCTGCGTGAACGCCGGCTCGTCGCCTTCGTTGTGGCCGAAGCGGCGGTAGCAGAACATGTCCACGACCACAGGCTTGTGGAACTTCATGCGGTATTCGGTGGCAACCTTGGCCGCATAGGTCACAGCTTCCGGATCGTCACCGTTGACGTGGAAGATCGGCGCTTCGATCATCTTGGCAACGTCGGATGGATAGGGCGACGAACGGGAGAAGGCCGGGTTCGTCGTGAAGCCGATCTGGTTGTTGATGATGAAGTGCATGGTTCCGGCCACGCGGTGACCGCGCAGACCGGAAAGACCGAGAATCTCAGCAACCACGCCCTGACCCGCAAAAGCGGCATCGCCATGCAGAAGCAGCGGCAGAACCTTGGCGCGCTCGGAAAGCGGAATGATGTCCCCGTCCCACTGCTTGGCCAGCTGGTCCTGCTTGGCGCGGGCCTTGCCCATGACCACAGGGTTGACGATTTCAAGGTGCGACGGGTTGGCCGTCAGCGACAGGTGAACCTTGTTGCCGTCGAATTCGCGGTCGGAGGAGGCGCCGAGGTGATACTTCACGTCGCCCGAACCTTCGACATCGTCAGGCTTGAACGAGCCGCCCTTGAACTCGTGGAACACGGCGCGGTGCGGCTTGCCCATGACGTTCGTCAGAACATTCAGGCGGCCGCGGTGAGCCATGCCGAGAACGACTTCCTCGAGCCCTTCCTGGCCGCCGCGCTTGATAATCTGCTCGAGCGCCGGGATGAGCGATTCACCGCCATCGAGACCGAAACGCTTGGTGCCCTTGAAGCGAACGTCGAGGAACTGTTCGTAACCTTCGGCTTCGACCAGCTTCGACAGGATTGCCTTCTTGCCTTCGGCTGTAAAGGCAACGCCCTTATCCGGGCCTTCGATACGTTCCTGAATCCAGGCCTTTTCTTCCGGGCTGGACATATGCATGAATTCGACGCCGATGGTGGAGCAGTAGGTGCGCTCCAGAATATCGATCATCTCGCGCACGGTCGCATATTCGAGGCCGAGCACGTTATCGATAAAGATCTTGCGGTCGTAATCGCTTTCCTCGAAGCCGTAGGACTTCGGCGAGAGCTCGTTGTAATCCTCGACGGCAACGGCAATGCCGAGCGGGTCGAGCTTGGCATGCAGGTGGCCGCGCATGCGGTAGGCGCGGATCATCATGATGGCGCGAACGCTGTCACGGGTCGCCTGCAGCACTTCGGCTTCGCTGACGGGCTTGCCGGTGTCGGCGCTCTTGGCCTCAGCCTTTGCCTGAACCTTCTTTTCGATGGCCTTTTCGACCGTGGCCCAATTGCCGTCCAGTGCGGAAACCAGGTCGCCATTTGCCGGGATCGGCCAGTTGGCACGCTTCCAGGAGGCGCCCTTGGCCGCCTTCTTCACATCTTCCGGATTATCGGACAGTGCCTTGAAGAAGCTCTGCCACTCCGGCGACACGGAAGAGGGATCCTCTTCGTACCGGGCATAGAGCTGCTCGATATAGGCTGCATTCGCGCCGTCCAGAAACGACGTGATCTGAAACTGCTCGTTCGCTTCTTGCCTTGCCATTGTGTTCTTGCGGACTTTTCCGTCCGCCTCCTCGATGCCGTTAGGGCCGTTCGACCGGCCTGCCGCTTTGATTATTGCTGTCTGCCGCCGGGGCGGTATGCCGTCTGTCTGTCGTTCTTGCGACATCGGGCAGCGCGAGCTTGAAGCCGCGCCGCCCGTCACCGTTTCATGTGGTCTCAGCCCTTGAGGACTTCAACCAGCGTCTTGCCGAGGCGCGCCGGAGAAGGCGATACCTTGATGCCCGCTGCTTCCATGGCAGCGATCTTGGATTCCGCATCGCCCTTGCCGCCGGAAACGACAGCGCCGGCGTGACCCATGGTGCGGCCCTTCGGAGCCGTACGGCCCGCGATGAAGCCAGCCATCGGCTTCTTGCGGCCCTTCTTGGCTTCGTCGATCAGGAACTGTGCCGCGTCTTCTTCCGCCGAACCGCCGATTTCGCCGATCATGATGATCGACTGCGTGGCGTCGTCAGCGAGGAACATTTCCAGGACGTCGATGAACTCGGTGCCCTTGACCGGGTCGCCGCCGATGCCGACAGCCGTCGTCTGGCCGAGGCCTTCGTTGGATGTCTGGAACACGGCTTCATAGGTCAGCGTGCCGGAGCGCGAAACGATACCGACCGAACCCTTGCGGAAGATGGAGCCCGGCATGATGCCGATCTTGCATTCTTCCGGCGTCAGGATGCCGGGGCAGTTCGGGCCGAGCAGGCGAGACTTCGAACGGTCGAGGCGAGCCTTGACGCGCACCATGTCCATGACCGGGATGCCTTCGGTGATGCAGGTGATGAACGGAATTTCCGCATCGATGGCTTCGATGATCGCGTCTGCTGCACCTGCCGGCGGAACATAGATCACGGATGCGTCCGCACCGGTCTTTTCCTTGGCTTCGGCAACCGTTGCGAAAATCGGCAGGCTTTCGCCCTTGGCACCGGTCCAGGTTTCGCCACCCTTCTTCGGATGAATACCACCGACCATCTGCGTGCCGTAATAGGCAAGTGCCTGCTCGGTGTGGAAGGTACCGGTCTTGCCGGTCAGACCCTGAACGAGGATCTTGGTGTCTTTATTAACGAGAATAGACATTATTTCCGGTCCCTCAATTAGCCGTTGATCGCCGCGACGATCTTCTTGGCTGCGTCGTCCAGATCGTCAGCAGCCGTAATCGCAAGGCCCGATTCGTTCAGAAGCTTCTTGCCGAGCTCGACGTTGGTGCCTTCGAGGCGAACAACGAGCGGAACCTGCAAGCCGACTTCCTTCACCGCGGCGATAACACCTTCGGCGATAACGTCGCACTTCATGATGCCGCCGAAGATATTGACGAGGATGCCCTCGACCTTCGGGTCGGCCGTGATGATCTTGAAAGCTGCCGCAACCTTCTCCTTGCCGGCGCCACCGCCGACGTCGCAGAAGTTAGCCGGCTCCTTGCCGTAAAGCTTGATGATGTCCATGGTCGCCATGGCAAGGCCAGCGCCGTTGACCATGCAGCCAATGTTGCCGTCGAGGGCCACGTAAGCGAGGTCCCACTTGGAGGCTTCGATTTCCTTGGCGTCTTCTTCGGTCTCGTCGCGCAGCGCCTTGACGTCGTCATGGCGGAACATGGCGTTGCCGTCGAAGGAAACCTTGGCGTCGAGAACGCGCAGATGGCCGTTTTCCATGACGATCAACGGGTTGATCTCGAGGAGAGCCATGTCCTTTTCGCTGAAGGCCTTGTAGAGGATCGGGAAGAGCGACTTGGCATCTTCGGCTGCAACGCCGTCAAGCTCGAGCGCCTTGGAGATCGCAGCAACGTCGGCATCGGAAACACCCTTTTCAGGGTTGATGGCGATGGTGTGGATCTTCTCGGGCGTGTCGTGGGCGACAGCTTCGATATCCATGCCGCCTTCGGTGGAAACCACGAAAGCCACCTGGCCGACCGAACGGTCTACCAGCAGCGAGCAATAGAGTTCGCGGGCAATGTCGGCGCCGTCTTCGATGTAGAGGCGGTTAACCTGCTTGCCGGCATCGCCCGTCTGCGCCGTTACCAGCGTGTTGCCGAGCATGTCCTTGGCGTGGGAAACGACCTCTTCGATCGACTTCGCCAGACGAACGCCGCCCTTGGCATCCGGGCCGAGTTCCTTGAACTTGCCCTTGCCGCGACCACCAGCATGGATCTGGCTCTTGACGACGTAGAGCGGGCCGGGAAGCTGCTTTGCAGCAGCTTCGGCTTCTTCGACCTTGAGAATGGCAACGCCTTCTGCAACCGGCGCGCCGTAGCCCTTCAGAAGAGCCTTGGCCTGATATTCGTGAATATTCATGGAATAATCCCTGTTTGGAGCCGCTTGAGGCTATTACTTCAGCGACGGAGCGATGTTGACGCAGGCTTCGCAAAGCCCGGCGACGGCACCGACGGATTTCTGGAAGGCGGCTTCTTCTTCCTTGTTTAGTTCGATCTCGATGATGCGCTCGATACCGCCTGCACCAATGATGGTGGGAACGCCGACATACATGTCGTCCACGCCATACTGGCCCGACAGGTGGGCAGCGGCTGGCAGGACGCGCTTCTTGTCCTTGAGATAGGATTCAGCCATTTCGATTGCCGAGGCAGCTGGCGCATAATAGGCCGAGCCGGTCTTCAAGAGGCCGACGATTTCGGCGCCGCCGTCACGGGTGCGCTGGATGATCTGCTCGAGACGCTCGGCCGTCAGCCAGCCCATCTTGACCAGGTCGGTCAGCGGAACGCCGGCAACGGTGGAGTAACGGGCAAGCGGCACCATGGTGTCGCCGTGACCGCCGAGAACGAAGGCAGTGACGTCTTCCACCGAAACATTGAATTCTTCAGCAAGGAAGAGGCGGAAGCGCGCGCTGTCGAGAACGCCGGCCATGCCGACGACCTTGTTCTTCGGCAGGCCGGAGAATTTCTGCAGCGCCCAGACCATGGCGTCGAGCGGGTTGGTGATGCAGATGACGAAAGCGTTCGGCGCATATTTTTTGATGCCGGCGCCGACCTGCTCCATGACCTTGAGGTTGATGCCGAGAAGATCGTCGCGGCTCATGCCGGGCTTGCGGGCAACGCCGGCGGTCACGATGCAGACGTCAGCGCCTTCGATGGCAGCATAATCGGAAGCGCCGGTGAGCTTTGCATTGAAGCCTTCAACCGGGCCCGACTGGGCAATATCCAGGCCCTTGCCCTGTGGGATGCCGTCAGCAATATCGAAGAGGACGATATCGCCCAGTTCCTTCAGGCTGGCGAGATGCGCCAGCGTGCCGCCGATCATGCCAGAACCAATAAGTGCAATCTTTTTGCGAGCCATCGAATGCTTCCTCTTGAGCTTCAATTCAATTTCACCGCGCCAAACCGGCAGCCAAATTGTCGCACTCCGATTAGACCCATTGACCAAAATAGGCAACAGATTCTTTTCCGCTCAGTGTTTTCAATCGTTTAGATCATTATTTTCTTACGTAAACGTAAGACAATGCGTCACGAAAGTGTCAAACTTTCTGCCGTTTTTCTTGAGGTAGTGCTAGATAATCGGCGCTACGCATCTCAAAAAGCCGCGACGCTGTGCGATCGAACTCAAAACCCTCCGTACCCTTGCGCTTTCCAAGGAGATCTTCCGGCATGGCAGCGGCAGAGGCGAAAAGCCTGACGCTATGATCATAGAGCGCATCGATGAGGATGATAAAGCGCTTGGTTTCGTTGCGCTTGTCGGCATTCAGCAACGGAATGTGGTCTATGAAGATCGTATCGAACCTGTTGGCGATGGCAAGGAAGTCGGAAGCTCCCAGCGGCTTTTCACAGAGATCGGAAAAGGAAAAACGGGCGACCCGGCCGCTGGCGCGCGGCACGAGAATGGAGCGGCCCTTCATGGGGATTTCAGTTGGAGCGACGAGATGGCCGCCAGTCATATGCCGCCAGGCCATGTCCATGGCCTGATCCGCTGCGCCATCGAGCGGAGTCACGTAGACCGGCAGGCTCTCCAGCTTCTCCATCCGATAATCGGTTGGGCTGTCCAGCGTCACCACGTCAACATATTTCTTCAGCAGATCAACAAAGGGCAAGAACAGGCCGCGATTGAGGCCGTCCTTGTAAAGATTGTCAGGCACGACGTTTGAGGTTGTTACCAATGTACAGCCATGAGCGAACAATTCGGTGAACAGCCGCGCAAGGATCATTGCGTCGGCGATATCAGTGACGGAAAATTCGTCGAAGCACAGGAGTTCCGCCTCCGCCAGAAGCTGGGCAGCAACGGGCGGAATGGGATCGGCCTGCTTGGTTTCACCATTTTTCAGCTTCTGCCGGTGCGCATGCACGCGATTATGCACGTCGGCCATGAACTCATGAAAATGGCAACGCCGCTTGGAAGAGACGGGCGCCATCTCGTAGAACATGTCCATCAGCATGGTTTTGCCGCGGCCGACGCTGCCATAGACATACAATCCCTTGACCGTCGTTGCCGGGCCGGACTTGCGGGCGAACATCCAGCCAAGGGCGCTCTTTTTCTTGGCGGGCTTGCGGGCCTTCAGATCGGCGAGAATTCTGTCGAGATGGGCCGCGACGCCAAGCTGTGCGGCATCAGCCTGCAGGGTGCCAGCTGCCGTCAATGCGTTGAGCTGTTCAACGACACTATGATTATAATCAGGCAATGGCTTCATGGAAAAGCACCTCGATCGCGGGCGCAACGAGGCACCCGCGACGAATGGAATGGCTTAGAGCAAAATGAACATTCCGGCCACACCGGACATGCTCATCGGCTGAGGCTGAGTGGCTGGCCGCTATTGGTCGTGCCGTCAAAGCGCGCATCGGCGCTCTTGTAGACGCGGCCGATCGTGTCACCCGAGCGGTTCTTGAAGACGACCATCTTGCCGGACACTTCCCAAGACCCCATCGCCGTCAGCTCGCCGGAGCAACCACGCGTGCCGCCACGCGAACCGCCACCGAGGTTGGTGAGCGTCAGGAACATGTCGCAATTGGCGCCGCCATTGGAGACGCGCCAGTTGCCGACCATGGATTCCTTCGTGACGTCGAGGGCAGTTGCCGGAGGTGCGGCGGACGCGACATTGGTGCCGCCAGGGGCTGCCGAGGCAGGTGCCGACGGGAACTGGCCACCATTCGCGCCGCCGGGTGGCGGCAGGGCGCCAGACTGAACGGAGGGCACCGGCTGCGCCTGCAAGGGTGGCGTATAGCCTGGATTGTTGCTGGCGTTGTTGTTGTAATCGTAGGAGGTACGTTGGCAACCGGCAAGGCCCATCACAACGGCAAGGCCCGTCACCACATATCTGAATTGCATATCAAGCTCCCGATTCTCTCGCTTCAGGAAAGACGATGATCAAACAAGAAGGCTGAATTATTACCAAAGCCTTATCTTGCGCAAGCGATGGCCGGGATAATTACCATTTCGGTCAATTTTTACCGAATTTTCCCACGCCGGGTTGAAAAAAGGGCCGCGGTCGAGACCGCGGCCCGCTAGATTTCTGGCCTCGGGCATCCGCCTTCAGACGCGGCGTTCGACCATCATCTTCTTGATTTCCGCGATCGCCTTGGCCGGGTTCAAGCCCTTCGGGCAAGCCTGCGCGCAGTTCATGATGGTGTGGCAGCGATAAAGACGGAACGGATCCTCGAGATTGTCGAGACGCTCGCCCGTCGCCTCATCGCGACTGTCGATCAGCCAGCGATAGGCCTGCAGCAGAACGGCGGGACCGAGGTAACGGTCGCCATTCCACCAGTAGCTGGGACAGGAGGTGGAGCAGCAGGCGCAGAGAATGCACTCATAAAGACCGTCCAGCTTCAGGCGGTCCTCATGGCTCTGCTTCCATTCCTTGGCCGGCGTCGGCGAAACCGTCTTCAGCCAGGGTTCGATCGACCGGTGCTGGGCGTAGAAGTTCGACAGGTCGGGAACAAGGTCCTTCACGACAGGCATATGCGGCAGCGGATAAACCTTCACCGTGCCGTTGATCTCCTCCATGCCCTTGGTGCAGGCGAGCGTATTGGTACCGTCGATATTCATCGCGCAGGAACCACAAATGCCTTCGCGGCAGGAACGGCGCAGCGTCAGCGTCGGGTCGATATTATTCTTGATGTAGAGAAGCGCATCGAGAACCATCGGCCCGCAATCATCGACATCGATGTAAAAGGTGTCGATACGCGGGTTCTGGCCGTCATCCGGGTTCCAGCGATAGATGCGGTATTCGCGCACATTCTTGGCGCCATCAGGCTTCGGCCAGACCTTGCCTTCGTTGATCTGGGAATTCTTGGGGAGAGCGAGTTCAACCATATCCAGTTCCTCAAATCAGTAGACGCGCGCCTTCGGCTCGATCTTTTTCGGATCGATGCCGTCGGCGATGAGGTCGGTGTGAACCGGACGATAATCGAGCGTTACGTCGCCTTCCGGGTTAACCCAGGCAAGCGTATGCTTACGCCAGTTCACATCGTCGCGACCGCCGAACGGACCGTCGACGAAATCCTCGCGGGCATGCGAACCGCGGCTTTCCTTACGCGCTTCCGCGCCGTAGACCGTGGTGATGGCATTGGCCATGAGGTTATGCAGCTCGAGGGTTTCGACCAGATCGGAATTCCAGACCATCGAGCGGTCGGTGACCTTGACGTCGGGCAGTTCCTTCCAGATCGCGGACAAACGGCGGCAGCCGCTTTCGAGCGATTCCTGGGTGCGGAACACGGCCGCGTCGTCCTGCATGGCGCGCTGCATCTTGTCGCGCAGCACCGCCGTCGGCGTCGAGCCGTTGGCGTAACGCAGGCTGTCGAAGCGCTCCATGATCCTGTCGCAGGCAGCCGTATCGAGAGCGGGAATCGCCTCGTCACGATTGATGACCTGGGCGGCACGAATGGCGGCGGCACGACCGAAGACCACGAGGTCGATCAGCGAGTTGGAGCCGAGGCGGTTAGCGCCGTGAACCGAGGCGCAACCGGCTTCGCCTACCGCCATCAGGCCGGGCGCGATACGCTCGGGATTGTCAGCATTGGCGTTCAGCACTTCACCCCAGTAGTTCGTGGGAATGCCGCCCATATTGTAGTGAACCGTCGGCAGAACCGGGATCGGCTCGCGCGTCACGTCGACGCCTGCAAAAATCTTCGCGCTTTCGGAAATGCCCGGAAGACGCTCATGCAGGATCGCCGGATCGAGGTGATCGAGATGCAGGAAGATGTGGTCCTTGTTCTTGCCGACGCCGCGGCCTTCACGGATTTCCATCGTCATGCAGCGGGAGACAACGTCACGGGAGGCAAGGTCCTTCGCGGAAGGCGCATAACGCTCCATGAAGCGCTCGCCTTCGGAGTTGACGAGATAACCGCCTTCGCCGCGCGCGCCTTCGGTAATGAGGCAGCCTGCGCCATAAATGCCGGTTGGATGGAACTGCACAAATTCCATGTCCTGAAGCGGCAGTCCCGCACGGGCGATCATGCCGCCACCGTCGCCGGTGCAGGTGTGGGCAGACGTCGCCGAGAAATAGGCGCGGCCGTAACCACCAGTCGCCAGCACCACCATCTTGGCGGCGAAGCGGTGAATGGTGCCGTCATCGAGGTTCCAGGCAACGACGCCGGTGCAGCGGCCATCCGGCGCCATGATGAGGTCGAGCGCGAAATATTCGATGAAGAATTCCGCATTGTTGCGCAGCGACTGGCCATAAAGCGTGTGCAGAATGGCGTGGCCGGTACGGTCGGCGGCGGCACAGGTGCGCTGCACCGGCGGACCTTCGCCATAATTCTGCATGTGGCCACCGAACGGGCGCTGGTAGATCTTACCTTCTTCGTTACGCGAGAAGGGCACGCCGTAATGCTCGAGCTCATAGACCGCCTTCGGCGCTTCCATGGCGAGATATTGCATCGCGTCAACATCACCGAGCCAGTCGGAGCCCTTCACGGTGTCGTAAAGGTGCCACTGCCAACAGTCGGGCGTCATATTGGTGAGCGATGCGGCAATACCGCCCTGTGCCGCGACCGTATGGGAGCGTGTCGGGAAAACCTTGGTGATGCAGGCGGTCTTGAAACCCTGCTCGGCCATGCCGAGCGTGGCGCGCAGACCGGCACCACCGGCGCCCACGACGATCACGTCATAGGAGTGATCGACATAGGTATAGGCCTTGCCATTCTGGGAAGGTGAACTGATCGAAGCCATGGCGAACTTATCCTACGAATGCGATTTTCAGGATGGCGAAGATCGACAGGCCACCGATGAGGATCGCGAAAAATGTATTCAGCATCAGAAGAACGAGTTTCGAAACTTCGGCGTGAATATAGTCTTCGATGATCACCTGCATGCCGAGCTTCATGTGGATGAGGCCGGAAACCAGCACCAGAGCCATGATCACCGCGACAAGCGGATTGGAGAGTGCCGCGACAACTTCCGGATAGGGCGCGCCGGCATATTTGATCAGGAAGACAACAAAAAAGGTCAACAGCGGAATGTTCGAAACAGCCGTCAGGCGCTGGCGCCAGAAATGGTCGGTGCCTTCCTTGGCGGAGCCGAGACCGCGAACCTTACCGAGAGGTGTACGCATATCCATAAAGTATCTCCTCAGCGCACGATCAGGACGATGATCCAGATCAGCGCGGTCAGACAGATCGACGCCACGAAGGAGGCCTTCGCCAGCTTGGTGGTGAAGTGCTTCTCGAAGCCGTGCCCGAGGTCCCACATCAAGTGGCGCAGGCCGCCGATCATGTGGTGGACCAGCGCCCATGTATAACCGATCAGGATGATCTTGCCGATGATCGTGCCCATCGCCCAGCTCACCCAGTCGTAATAGGCGGGACCGGACGCAAGCGCGATCAGCCACCAGGCAACAAGGAGCGTGCCGAAATACAGCGCACCGCCGGTGACACGGTGGATGATGGAGGCCACCATCGTCGGAATCGGCTTGTAAATTTGAAGATGCGGCGACAGAGGCCGGTTATTTGTCACATTCGCCATCAGAACCTCGCGGCGTTTTCCCGTGCGCCCGAAGGGCGCCCCCAAGCAACAGCACATGACGAAGGAATGTGCATTGCACCAACCGCGACGTTTAATCACATGGGCGCGTCACCACAAGCATATTTCATGGCCGTTTCGAATTTAATCGATTGGTGCGTTCACTTTTTTAGCATTTTTTTGTGTCAAAATAAAAAATCCAACATTTCCAAGATTTACACCCCGAAAATATTTACCTTTACGTAATTCCGAAAAGGTGTAATTTACCAATTGTTAACGTGTAAATCCGGAGCATGAAGCTCATGTTACAGCATCAAATCGTCGCCCTGATCATGATGGTCGCAGGCGGGATTTCAGTCTCCCTGCAACCCGCCGCGGCAGGCGATTTTCATAGCCGGAACTATACTACATATCGTCAGTCGCAGGTAAGTTTTTCGACCGATGGCCTCCCCTCCACGCTCCCCGGCGGCACTTACGTCGGAGGCATTTCCGCCCTGAGGGTCAGAGGCAATGGCAATTATTTCGCGGTCGGCAGCGGGATATCCCGGCAGATCGCCACAGACGGCTACCGCTCTTTGTTGGCGCCCAAGGCAAAGATCATGACCATCAGCGCTGAAACCGCGCGGGATGCCTGCGCCTACGAACACGGCGTCTGCGTCATCAGGCCCTGATCAAATGAAACGCCACACCGTCGTCTTCTTCACTTCGCTGTCCTCAAGGGCGCGGCTGACGGCCACCTGATAGGTGGCAAGCGCCTCAAGCCGCTGTTTCGGCAGGTAGGCCCTGCCCGGGTCGCCGACGATAACGCTGACGCCCGCTTCTGTGAGCTCGACGAACCAGGGCACGAGAAGATCGGCGAAGGTCCGGTCATAGAAGACATCTCCCGCCAGCAGAACATCGGCCTCGATGCGGCGACCGATCAGATCGGCACCCGTAAAGCCGATATCAACGCCGTTCAGCCCTGCATTCATCCGAACAGCTGTTTCCGTCCACGGATCTATATCGGCGGCAAGCACCGTCGCCGCACCGGCCTTCGCAGCCGCAATGGCAACCAGCCCGGAGCCGCTGGCAAAATCCACTACACGCCTGCCGCTCACGCATTCAGGATGATCGAGCACATACCGGGCAAGCCCCTGCCCGCCTGCCCAGGCAAAGGCCCAGAAGGGCGGCGGCAGACCGATCTCTTCCAGCTCCTCCTCCGTCTTCAGCCAGAGGTCGTGCGCTTCGGTGGCGAGATGAAGGGAGAGTTCCGGCACATGCGGGGGATGCATGATGCCGGTATTGTCGAGGATGAAGCGTTCGGGATCGGTCCTCACCGAGGCGTCAATCCGGGGATTTCGGAGGGTTGTTCAGCCCGCCCATGCGGCAGACCTCAAGATATTCCTCTTCCGTAACCGGCTGGACGGAGAGCCGCATTGAGGTGACCAGGGACATCTGCGCCAGTTTCGGATTGGCTTTGACATCCTTGAGGGACACCGGCTGCGGCATGTCGCACACGGCGCGAATATCCACGCAGTCCCACTTCGGGTCGCCTTCGGCCGTTGAGTCCGGGTGCGACAGCGCGCAGACTTCGACGATGCCGACGACATCCAGCCCTTCATTGGAATGATAAAAGAAGCCTTTGTCGCCAATCTTCATGGCGCGCATGTTGTTGCGGGCCTGATAATTGCGCACACCGGTCCATTCTTCACCGGCCTCGCCCTTGGCCTTCTGCATTTCCCAGGACCATTTGAACGGCTCGGACTTGTAAAGCCAATAATTCGCCATGCCAGATCACGCTCCCGGATTATTGAAGACCCAGTTATAGGGCTTTACATCAACGCTCTCGAACAGGCCGGCCTTGGCATAGGGATCGGCATCGGCGAGCGCCTTCGCCGCCTCGATATCGGCCGCCTCCACGATGACGAGGCTGCCATTCGGCTTTCCTTCGGCATCCAGAAACGGGCCGGCAATCTTCAGGGTGCCTTCCGCATTGAGTTTGTTCAGATGCTCCAGATGCGCCGGGCGGGTCTCCATGCGCACGTTCAGATGGCCGGGCTTGTCCTTGCAGATAAAGGCAAACAGCATTTTCGTCTCCTTGCTAGAGCATGTTTCCCAAAGCGATTGGCGTTTCGGGAGCGTAACATGCGTGAATCCTAGGCGACCGCCCCACGCTCACTCGGTGGTGATGGGCCGCGTCATCAATTGTTGCATGGCGCTCGCCACATCGAGATTGCCGTCGATAATGGCAGCCACGGCTTCGGTGACGGGCATCTCGACACCGTACTGATGTGCAAGCCGGGCAGCGACGGCTGCCGCATAAGCGCCCTCGACCAGCCCGCCGGACATATCCTTGCCCTTGCCCTCGCCCAGGGCGATCCCGAAGCGAAGATTACGGGACTGATGGCTCGTCGCGGTCAGAACCAGATCGCCCAAACCCGAGAGCCCGCGCACCGTATCCGCCTTGCCGCCCATCGCAACGACCAGCCGCGACATTTCCGCGAGCCCACGCGAAATCAGCGCCGCGCGGGCAGAATCGCCAAGGCCCGCCCCTTCGACAATGCCAGCGGCAATGGCAAGCACGTTCTTCAGCGCCCCGCCCAGTTGCACGCCGATACGGTCGGTCGAGGCATAAAGCCGAAAGGTCCGGCCGGAAATCGATGTTGCCAGCCGTTCCGCGATCGCGGCGTCATCAGCTGCAATTGCCATGGCCGTCGGCAGGCCGCGGGCAATATCAGCAGCAAAGCCCGGACCCGAAAGCACGCCAATAGGATGATGCGGCAATTCCGCTTCGAGCAATGCCGTCAACAGGCGACCAGAACTGCGGTCGATGCCCTTGGCGCAGGTGACAATAAGCGACTGATCAGCCAGATAGGGGCCGTAATGACGGGCCGCATCCGCGTGAGATTGGGAAGGCATGGCGAAAAGCACGATGCCGGCATCGGAGAGGACATCCGGCTCGGCGGAAAATTGAAGCGTGTCCGGCAGCTCGACGCCTGGCAGCGCCGCATCGTGCACGCGGTCGCTGGTCAGGTCAGCCATCAGTGACGGGTCTCGGCCAAGCAGGGTCACATCGTGCCGGTTCTCCAGAGCGATGACGACGGCGAGAGCGGTTCCGAAGGCCCCGGCACCTATGATGACGATTTTTTCGCGCTGCATCACGCCTTGGCTCCCCTTTTGCCGAAACCGATCAATGTTTCCGCGCGGCCATCAAGCGGCCAGCGCGAGCGTGGCGCGATTTCCAGCGGATCAGCGTCTCGACCATCAGCCATTCGCTCAAGCCCAGCCCAGGCGATCATCGCGGCATTGTCCGTGCACAGCCGGTGGGGCGGCGCGATGAAGCGGAAGCCGTTGCTATCGCACAGCGACTGCAAGGTCTGGCGGATTTCGGTATTCGCCGCGACGCCGCCAGCCACAACGAGCGCAGGCATCGTCTCGAGCTGCGGAAACTCCTGTTTGAACCGCAGGAGACCTCGGCCGATCCGGTCTTTCAAAGTGCGTGAGACAGCCTTCTGGAAGGACGCGCATATATCGGCGATATCCTGTTCTGAAAGCGGTGCGATAGCCGTCGCCGCCTGCCTCACCGCCGTCTTCAAACCGGAGAATGAGAAATCGAGACGTGTTTCGCCGACCATGGGACGCGGTAGCGGAAAGCGGTTCGGGTCGCCTTTCGCGGCCGCCTTTTCAACCGCAGGCCCGCCCGGATAGGGTAGCCCCAGGAGTTTTGCGGTTTTGTCGAAGGCTTCCCCGAGCGCGTCATCGATGGTGGTGCCCCAGCGCTCATAGTCGCCCACGCCCCGCACCAGTACCAGTTGTGTGTGGCCACCGGAGACCAGGAGCATCAGGTAAGGGAAAGAAAGACCGTCAGTCAGCCGCGCCGTCAGCGCATGCCCCTCCAGATGGTTGATGGCGTAGAGCGGCTTGCCTGCCGCCTTGGCAATCGCCTTGCCCGTCATCAACCCAACCAACAGGCCACCGATCAGACCGGGACCGGAGGTGGCGGCGATGGCATCGACATCGGCGAGTGTGACTCCCGCTTTTTCCAGCGCCTCTTCGATGAGGGCGTCAAGCGCCTCGACATGGGCGCGCGCCGCGATTTCAGGCACGACGCCGCCATAGGCGCTGTGTTCCTCAAGCTGCGACAAAACGACGTCGGAGACGATCTCGCCACGCCCATCAGCGTGCCGAACCACAACGGATGCAGCGGTTTCGTCACAGCTTGTCTCTATGCCGAGAATACGAAGAAAGGGGGTCATCAGATCTGTTCGTTCATTGCGATCATGCGCTGAGTTGGTCTAAGACAACTCCGGTAACAATGGATAGACGCGGATGCAAACAAAACCTTTCCGAATCGGCACGCGCGGCAGCCCGCTGGCGCTTGCACAGGCATATGAGACGCGCAGCCGGCTCATGGCCGCGCACGGCCTGCCGGAAGAGATGTTCGAAATCGTCGTTCTCTCTACCAAGGGTGACCGGATCACCGACCGCGCCCTGTCGGAGATCGGCGGCAAGGGCCTGTTCACCGAGGAGCTGGAAAGCCAGCTTCTGTCTGGAGGACTTGATATCGCGGTCCACTCCTCCAAGGACATGCCCACCGTTCTGCCGGAAGGCCTTCATCTCTCCGCTTTCCTGCCGCGTGAGGACATGCGCGATGCCTTTATCGGCCGCACCGCGCCAAAGCTTCTGGAACTGCCGCATGGAGCCGTCGTCGGCTCAGCATCCCTGCGCCGTCAGGCGCTGATCCGCCGCCTGCGGCCGGACCTGAACGTCATCATTTTCCGCGGTCTGGTGGACACGCGCCTGCGGAAGCTCGAAGAAGGCCAGGCCGATGCGACACTGCTTGCCTTTGCCGGCCTGAAACGGCTCGGTAAGGAGCATGTGCCGACAGAAATTCTCGATCCGAAAGAATTCCCACCGGCGCCGGCGCAGGGTGCCATCTGCGTCGAAAGCCGGATCGGGGACAAACGCATGGACGCGCTGCTTGCGCCGATAAACGACCTGCCGACATTTCATGCAGTGATCTGTGAGCGCGCCTTTCTCGCAGCGCTTGATGGTTCCTGTCGCACGCCCATTGCCGGCTATGCCACCTGCGACGGCGAAGCCCTGCATTTTTACGGGCTTATTCTCACGCCCGACGGCCAGACGAGCCACGGCGTCGAGATTTCTGGCAATCGCGCCGATGCGGTGAAGCTCGGAAGCCAGGCTGGCGAAAAGGTGCGCGCGAGGGCCGGCAGCAGTTTCTTCGAAGGCTGGAGCTGAACGATGCGGATCGTCGTCACCCGGCCGCAGCGTTCGGGCGAAAGGACGGCCGCAAAACTCGAAGCGCTTGGCCACAGGCCGGTGCTTCTGCCGCTGTTTTATCCAGCCCACCATGGAACCCGCGCCGTCCAGGCCCTTTCGGATTCGCTGGGGGCAATTGCCGTAACCAGCGCAGAAGCAGTACGTGCATTAAATTCTTTCGCGGAACAATTGGCGCCCCACCTGTCGAAACCGCTTTTTGCGGTTGGCGGAGCTACCGCCGAGGCTGCGGAAAAGAGTGGCTTTCGGCAGATATTCACCGCCGCCGGAGATGCCGTATCGCTCGCCGCGCTCGTGAAAGCGCACCATTCACTTTTCTCTAAAGGGCAGCCACTGCTTTATCTCGCTGGCAGGCCCCGTGGCAAAGTCTTCGAAGAAAGCCTGGCTGCAGCGGGCATTCCGTTCAACTCCATAGACTGTTATGAAATGTTGCCCTCAACGATATCTGAAGAGGACCTCGAGACCGCGCTTGTGACGACGCCCGCCGATGTGGTCATGCTCTATTCTTCCGAGGCGGCACGCACCTTCTTTCATCACGTATCGACGACTGAATTGACGACCGCGCTGGCCGCGACACGCTTTATCTCCATCAGCCGCAACGTGCTTTCTCTGGTTCCGGCCATGTTCCGCTGCCAATCCTTCGCTGCCGAAGAGCCGAGCGAGGCGGCGATGTTTCAGCTTCTGGGCCGTCAGCCTGGAACCTAATTGGAGCTCACCTCTTTCCTTTGCCGCCGTCACTGACTAGGTTTAGATTACTGCAGGCAGAAATGAGGTTGTCATGGTATCGGGAAAGCCGCCACGCCACTCCAAGTCCAAAGCCGAACCGGTCACCATCGACCTGGATGCCAAAGACGTGAAAGCAATTTCCGCCGATGGTGACGCTGCAAAGGCGGACGAAAAGCTCGAGGAGGGCACGCCCGCTGCGACGACTGGAGCGAGCGCCTCCGAATCTAAGCCCGATACAGCCGATACAGCCGCAACTGCCACGACGGCACCGCTGTGGGAGACGAAGAAAACCAGCATCGAACCCGAGCCTAACGTGGGCAAACCGGCCCCGGCAGCCGCTGCGGAACAGAAGGCGGAAACCGCTTCGGAAAAGCGGAAAGAGCCGCTGTCATCAGCTTCGACCGCGCCGAAAATCGACGCAAAACCGGAGGCGACCAGTGCCGCCGCGGCCGCAACGGCAGCGGCGGCTTCGAAACCAGCTTTTGGTCCAACATCGTCTTCCAGCACAGAGGGCAGCGCCTCTGCAAAGACATCAAGCGCCAACTCGTCGTCAGGACCAACCAAGCCGTCGGCTCCCCCGCAGACGGAACGCCGCCAGGCGGCAACCTCTGGTCTCATCGCCGCCGGTATCGTTGGTGGGCTTGTGGCGCTCGCCGCCGCCGGCAGCATGCAATATGCAGGCATCCTTCCCTCCGCCAACTCTGGACGGGCTGGTAACGATGAAATTGCATCCCTGAAAACGGATATAGCCAACCTTCGCAAGCAAATCGCCAATGCGCCAGCAGCGGACAGCTCGGCGCTTGAACAGCGTCTTGCCGCTCTCGAGGCGGCGAAAGGCGAGGCGCCGCAGGCGGACGGGCTTGCCGAAAAAATTGCCGCGTTGGAATCCACCCTTCAGTCCGAGCGCTCCGCGCAGGCTTCCGCGACTGCAGACCTGACGCGCCGCCTTTCGGATGCGGAAGCCAAGATCAACGAACCGAGAGACGATATTGAAGTGGCACGCGCCATTGCCTCGGCCGGGCTGAAAGCTGCGATCGACCGTGGCGGCCCCTTCCTGACCGAACTCGACACCCTTTCAAAGGTAACGCCTGACGATCCCGCAATCGCTTCCCTGCAATCGTTTGCCGCTACCGGTGTGCCGTCGCGCTCGGAACTAATGCAGAAATTTCCCGATGTCGCCAATGCCATGCTGTCCGCGATCAATCAGCCGGACCCCAATCAGGGCATCATGGAGCGGCTGACCGAAAGCGCCTTGTCGCTCGTCAAGGTTCGCCCGGTCGGAAATATCGAGGGAGAGACGCCGGAAGCGATGATCGCACGAATGGAGAACAAGTTGCGCAACGGCGATCTGCAAGGCGCGGCGCTCGAGTGGAACGGGCTGCCCGAGGCCGCCAAGTCGGCCTCCGCCGACTATAAGAAGTCGCTTGATGCGCGTATTGAGGTTGAAAACCTGGTCGGCGGCACGTTGAACCGTGCCATCACCAGCACCGGCAAGCAGGGGTAAGGACATGACAAAAATCCTGACGTTTGTCCTTATTGTCCTGGCGCTTGGTTTCGGTTTCTCCTGGCTTGCCGACAGACCCGGCGTCCTTTCAATCGTCTGGCAGGGGCAGTTGATCGAAATGAGCCTGATGGTTGCCGCCGCCATGATCGCGGCGCTGGTTGCCGTCGTGATGCTTGTCTGGTGGGTCATCAACGCCATCTGGACATCGCCCAACGCCGCCCGTCGCTATTTCCGCGCGCGCAAACGCGACCGCGGTTACCAGGCGCTATCCACCGGATTGATTGCCGCCGGCGCTGGCAACGCCCTTCTCGCCCGCAAGATGACGGCCCGCACGCAGGGGCTGCTCAGCGCCGATCAGGAGCCGCTGATTCACCTGCTGGATGCGCAGGCCGATCTCATCGAAGGCAAATACGATGACGCCCGGCGCAAATTCGAGGCGATGGCCCGTGATCCAGAGACACGTGAGCTTGGGCTTCGTGGCCTTTATATCGAAGCCCGCCGGCAGGGCGCCTACGAGGCGGCCCAGCAATATGCCGAAGATGCCGCGGAAAAAGCACCTTACCTGCCGTGGGCAGCGCAGGCGACACTGGAAAATCGCTGCCGCACCGGTCAGTGGGATGACGCGATCCGTCTGCTTGACCAACAGAAGGCTGCACGCGTTATCGAGCGCGGTGAGGCGGAACGGTTAAAGGCGGTGCTTCTTACAGCAAAAGCCAGTGAAAAGCTTGAAAGCGATCCGGTCGGCGCACGCGAGGACGCAAAGCACGCCCTGAAACTCGCCAAAGGCCTCGTTCCGGCCGCGCTGGTTGCAGCAAAATCCTATCTGCGTGAAGACAATCTGCGCAAAGCAGCAGCCGTTCTCGAGCCTGTCTGGAAGAATGATCCTCATCCGCAGATCGCGGAGCTATATGTCCGCGCGCGCAGCGGCGATACCGCTATCGACCGCCTCAAACGCGCTGAGCGGCTCGAAAGTCTGAAGCCGAATAATATCGAGTCGCTGTTTGCGGTGGCGCAGGCAGCGCTTGACGCAAAAGAATTCGGGCGGGCGCGGGAAAAGGCCGAAGCCGCCGCCCGCATCGAGCCACGCGAAAGCATTTTCCTGTTGATGGCCGATATCGAGGAAGCCGAAACCGGCGACCAGGGACGCGTGCGGTATTGGATGGCGCAGGCACTGCGCGCGCCGCGTGATCCGGCTTGGGTCGCCGATGGCATCGTATCGGAAAAATGGCTCCCTGTCTCGCCTGTCACAGGGCGTCTCGATGCCTTCGAATGGAAGGCACCTTTCGGCCAGCTCGAAGGGCCGGTTGAAGATATGACGATTGAAAATGCGCTTGCGGCAGCACCGGCCAAGACCGAACCGGCCGCGAGAACAATCGTCGTTGAAAGCCCGCCAGAAACCAGAGTTGAGCCGAAGCCCGTACCCACGACAACGGTCGAGGCGAAGCCAGCCGCCGCTGCGGCAAAAGAGAAAAAACCTGCGACCATTGACGCACCGCCGCAGCACGACGGGGTGGACGGGAAGACGGAACCCGTGCCGTTTTTCGGTGGGGCGCCGGACGACCCCGGCGTCAAGAAATCAGGCATGGAAGCCGAACCCAAAACGCGGCTTAAACTCTTCTGACCGGCAGGCAATCGATGTTCCAGCAATTTCAGTCTTTCATCCAGAACCTCGTCGGCCCGAATGCAGGAGATTTCAGCCCGGATGATTTGCGGGTGGCCGTCGCCGCCCTCTGTTTTCAGGTGATGGAAGCTGACGGCACCGTCTCTAAAAGCGAGCGTGAACGCCTGCGTGAAATCCTGCACGATTATTATCATCTCGATGGCGGCAAGCTCGATGCACTTCTCGCAGCCGGGCAGGAGGCGGGTAAGGAAGCCGTCGATTATTATCGCTTCACGGCCGATATTCGCCGCCACCTCGATGAGGATCAGCGTGTCGAGCTTATTGGCATATTATGGGATATTGTTTACGCTGACGGCGAACGAAGCGAAATGGAAGATCACGTGATCTGGCGCGTTGCCGATCTGCTTGGTGTTTCCGTGCGCGACAGGGTTCTGCAACGTCAGCAGGCCGCCACGAGGTCCGGCCCTGCTGAAGAAAGCGAAAACGAAGACGATGCTGTTTGACCCCTCCAGGCAACAGAAACAACAACCCTCGCTGCTTATTGTCCTGCACCAGGAACGCTCAACGCCCGGCCGCGTCGGCCAGATGCTGGTGGAGAAGGGATATCGTCTGGATATAAGGCGTCCGGCACTTGGCGACGACCTGCCGCCGACGCTGGCGCACCATGCAGGTGCCATTATCTTCGGCGGCCCGATGAGCGCCAACGACCCGCATGATTACATTAAAGCCGAAATCGACTGGCTGAAGGTGCCGCTGAAGGAAGACAAGCCCTTTCTCGGCATCTGTCTCGGTGCACAGATGCTGTCAAAACATCTGGGCGGCAAGGTTGAGGCAGACAGGGAAGGCAAGGTAGAGATCGGCTGGTATCCGCTCCATGCCACCGAACATGGCCGGCTTCTGATGCCGCACTGGCCGAAGATGGTCTATCATTTTCACAAGGAGGGGTTCGAGCTACCGCGCGGCGCCGAATTGCTGGCATCGGGCGAAACCTACCCTAACCAGGCCTATCGTTACGGAAAAAACGCCTGGGGCCTGCAGTTTCACGCCGAACTGACCCGTGCCATGATGCACAGCTGGGTGGTGCGCGGCGCGCAGCGGTTTGGCATGCCGAATGCGCAGGTGGGCAGCCAGCATCTAGAAGGCCGCATGTTGTTCGACACGCCGCTGAGGGCCTGGCTCGGCAATTTTCTCGATCTGGTATTTGAGGGCAAGGCGCAGCGCTGATTCCTTATGGAATCAATGCGGCGCGTCCAGATTGTCGATCTTGCGCAGCTTGGAAAAACCAAGCGCCCAGATGACCGCCACCGCAAGCGTGCCAGCCCCGCCGATGACAACGGCCGGTACCGCGCCTACGACATGCGCCATGGTACCGGCGCGGAACTCGCCAAGCTCGTTCGATGCGCCAACGAAGACCATGTTCACCGCATTGACGCGTCCACGCACCTCATCCGGCGTCCAGAGCGCAATGAGGGTCTCGCGCACATAAACCGACACCATGTCTGAAGCGCCCATGACAACCAGCGCGGCGATGGACAGCCATGCGGTTTGTGACAGGCCGAAGACGACGGTCGAAACACCGAAAAGGCCAACGCCGGCAAACATCAGCAGGCCCGCATGGTGGCGAATAGGCTTGAATGCGAGAATGACGGCGACGGTAATGGCCCCGATACCGGGCGCTGCGCGCAGAAGACCCAGACCCCATGGGCCAAGCGTCAGCACTTCCTTGGCAAAGATCGGCATCAACGCAACCGCGCCACCCAGGAGCACCGCAAAGAGATCGAGCGATATCGCGCCGAGGACGATCTTCTCCTGCGAGATGAATTTGAAGCCGGCGAGCATGGTTTCGAGGCTGATCGCTTTTGCCGGACCGCGTTGTTCCGGCTTGCGGATCGCTATCGCAAGGGCTGCGGAGATCATGAAGAGCACAAGCGCAACGCTATAAGCAACCGAAGCGCCGAGGCCATAAAGCAGACCGCCAGCAACAGGCCCCATAATGGACGCCATCTGCCAGGACGACGAATTCCAGGCGATCGCATTCGGCAAGTCCTCAACGGGCACGAGATTGGGCGCCAGCGACTGCACCGCCGGTCCCATGAAGGCGCGCTCGATGCCGAAGACGACAAGAATTGCGAAGACCGGCCATGGGGAAAAGCTGTGCGTCAGCGTCAGCGCCAGCAGAGCGACCGCGCAAAGCGCCGCAACCAGCAAGCATACGGACATGATGCGGCGGCGATTGTGCCGGTCGGCAACCGTTCCCGTCACAAGGATCAAGAGCAGCGAAGGCAGAAACTGGAAAAGACCGATCAAACCTAGATAAAAGGCATTACCGGTCACCTCATACATCTGCCAGCCGACGGAAACGCTGACGATCTGAATGGCGAAGGCCGAAAAAAACCGGGCGCTGAAGAAACGGCGATAAGATGAATGCCGGAATGCACCGAAACGGTTTTCGGCAGAAGGGAGAGACATCGGCTGGGTGCTCGCGAGGGAATATGGAGATGGCAATAAAGCGATATGACAGGAATGACCAGCCCTCATCGGCGGGAGAGCTGACAGTCCGAGCGGTTCCAGCCCGAAATCCGCCTGGGAGTCGTCGGTCAGATCACGATCATCGCCGGTGGGATTCGACCAATGATGATTACGATCTGGCGCAACACTTGCCGGTTCAGCGCCGAATGTCTAAATGTCTTGCAACCAAGATACGGAGATATTGATGCTTGCCCTGTTTCAGACCATCGATCTGGCCTTGAACCTCTACACCTGGGTGCTGATCGGCAGCGCCATCTTTTCCTGGCTTTACGCCTTCAATGTCATCAATTCCCGCAACCAGTTCGTCAACGCCATCGGCAGCTTTCTGTACAATGTCACGGAACCGGTTCTGCGCCCCATCCGCCGCGTTCTGCCCAATCTCGGTGGCATCGATATTTCGCCGATCATTGTGTTGCTGATCATCTTCTTCATCCGCTCCTTCATGTGGAACACGCTTTACCCGATGGTCGCTTGAGCGGCTGCTGGCAAAAGCAGAATGATCATGTCCGCCTGACGGTGCGCCTCACGCCAAATGGCGGGCGCGACGCCATCGAGGGTGTGGATCGGGATGCAAACGGAAACGCGCATCTCAAGGCCCGCGTCAGCGCCGCCCCGGAAGGCGGCAAGGCGAACAAGGCGCTGATTGTTTTGCTGGCGAAAAAATTCGGCCTGCCCAAATCCGCCATCAGCCTCCTCTCAGGCGAAACAGCACGCAAAAAAATCCTCCGGATCGACGCCGACCCGGAGGATTTTGAAGAGCTGTTCAAAGAGCTTTAGCCGGGATCAACCCTGGGTCTTGTAGCGCTCGATGGCTTCGACGATCAGCTTCTTGGCGACGTCGACATCCTGCCAGCCGCCCATCTTCACCCACTTGCCGGGCTCCAGATCCTTGTAGTGCTCGAAGAAGTGCTCGATCTGCTTCAGCGTGATTTCCGGCAGATCGGTGTAGTTGTTGACCTTGTCGTAACGACGCGTCAGTTTCGGAACCGGAACAGCGAGGATTTTCTCGTCCTTGCCACCGTCGTCTTCCATGATCATCACGCCGATGGGGCGGACATTGATCACACAGCCCGGAACGAGAGGGCGGGTATTGCAGATGAGCACGTCGATCGGGTCACCGTCGTCGGACAGGGTGTGCGGCACGAAGCCGTAGTTACCCGGGTAGGTCATCGGCGTGTAGAGAAAGCGATCAACGATCAGCGCGCCGGCATCCTTGTCCATCTCGTACTTGATCGGATGTCCGCCGACCGGCACTTCAACGATAACATTAACGTCTTCCGGCGGATTTTTGCCTACGGAGATTGCATCGATACGCATTCGCTTCCCTCATTCGACGGGTTGGATTTGGTTTTCGATACTGGGAAAGTCTGCGCATTGCAACACGGCTGTAGGCAGATAAGGCATAATGGATAAATTGGGTGCTAGCGGCACGCCATCATCGGACGCGAAACGAGGATCCCGGGAATTTGCATCGTCAGTTCCAGACGAAACCGACCTTGCGCAGGGATTTGCCACCGAAATCTTCCATGCCTTCGGCAACATCCCGCCCGCCATGCGAACGGAAAAATCGGTTGGCGACATCGCTGTCCTCAAGGCACCAGACAACGATGCCGTTGCAGCCAAGCGACGTCAGCAGCCGGCGTGCTTCGGTGAAGAGCAGCGAACCCAGGCCGATGCCCTGATATTCCGGGCGGAGATAAAGTTCATAGATTTCGCCGTCATGCGGCAACCCGCGCGCCCGGCTGAGGCCGAGTGTCGCATATCCGGCAACCACACCGGCCACTTCCACCACCAGCAGCGTCGCCGAACCCTTGGTGGCCTTTTTCCACCAGCCCTCGCCCCGGCGCTCAAGCATCTGCGTCAGCGGGCGATGCGGAATGAGCCCCGCATAGGCCTGTTGCCACGACAGACGATGCGCCTCGGATATGGCGCGCGCATCATGCGGCTCGGCACGGCGAACATCGATGGATAACGTTTTCATAACGCGATTCTGGCCCCGGCCACGGAAACTTACCAGTCATAAAGGTTAACGCCGGCAAGCTTACCCACAGCCTATTCATGTGGACGACCAGGAAAAATTAACGCATCCTTAACCTTTGGCAAAGCGCCTTTCGACTCATGCGCACATAAAAAAATCCAACAAAAAACCCGGCACGGGGCCGGGTTTTTCAAAAGCAGTCGATTTCGCCGATCAGCCGGCGGCAAGCTTGGCCTTTTCGAAGCGCTTACGGTCATTCGCATCGAGGAACATCTTGCGCAGACGGATCGACTTCGGCGTCACTTCCATCAGCTCGTCGTCCTGGATCCAGGAAAGAGCGCGGTCGAGCGTCATGCGGATCGGTGGCGTCAGCTTGACAGCTTCATCCTTGCCGGCGGCACGAATGTTGGTCAGCTGCTTGCCCTTCAGCACGTTCACTTCCAGGTCGTTGTCGCGGGAGTGAATGCCGATGATCATACCGGCATAAACCTTTTCACCCGGCTCGATGATCATCGGGCCGCGATCTTCCAGGTTGAACATGGCGTAGGCAACAGCCTCGCCCGAGCCGTTGGACAGGAGAACGCCGTTCACGCGACCGGCAATCTGGCCCTTGAAGGGCTGATAGTCGTGGAACAGGCGGTTCATGATCGCCGTACCGCGCGTGTCGGTCAGGAGTTCCGACTGGTAGCCGATCAGGCCGCGGGTCGGTGCGTAGAACTTCAGACGAACGCGGTTGCCGCCGGAAGGACGAAGCTCGGCCATTTCAGCCTTGCGCTCGGACATCTTCTGAACGACGACGCCCGAATGTTCTTCATCGACGTCGATCACGACTTCCTCGATCGGCTCCAGCAGGGCGCCGCTCTCATCCTTGTGCATCACGACACGGGGACGCGAAACGGCAAGCTCGAAGCCTTCTCGGCGCATGGTCTCGATTAGAACTGCCAGCTGCAACTCGCCTCGGCCGGAAACGAAGAACGAATCCTTGCCTTCGGCTTCTTCGATCTTCAGCGCGACGTTGCCTTCGGCTTCCTTGAACAGGCGGTCACGGATGACGCGCGAGGTAACCTTGTCGCCTTCGGTGCCGGCCAGCGGGCTGTCGTTAACGATGAAGGACATCGTAACAGTCGGCGGGTCGATCGGCTGTGCCTGCATCGCCTCGGTAACGGACGGATCGCAAAAGGTGTCGGCGACCGTGCCTTTGGAAAGACCGGCGATGGCGACGATGTCACCCGCATGGGCCTCTTCAATTGCGGTGCGCTCGATACCGCGGAAGGCGAGGATCTTGGAAATTCGACCGGTTTCGATTGTCTTGCCGTCCTGGCCGAGCACCTTCACGGCCTGGTTCGGCTTGATCGAACCGGACGCGATGCGGCCGGTGATGATGCGGCCGAGGAAGTTGTTGGCTTCAAGGATCGTGCCGATCATGCGGAACGGGCCCTCTTCAACCTTGGGCTCCGGAACGTGCTCAAGAACCAGATCGAGCAGCGGTGCGAGACCCTGATCCTTCGGACCTTCCGGATTGACGTTCATCCAGCCATCGCGGCCAGAACCGTAGAGGATCGGGAAGTCGAGCTGTTCGTCGGTCGCATCGAGGTTTGCGAAGAGGTCGAAGACTTCGTTGATGACTTCTTCATGGCGGCCATCGGGGCGGTCGATCTTGTTGATCGCAACGATCGGACGAAGACCAACCTTAAGCGCCTTGGAGACCACGAACTTGGTCTGCGGCATGGGGCCTTCGGAACTGTCGACCAGAACGATCGCGCCATCCACCATCGACAGGATACGCTCGACTTCACCGCCGAAGTCGGCGTGGCCGGGGGTGTCGACGATGTTGATGCGAACGCCCTTCCACTCCACCGATGTCGCCTTGGCGAGAATGGTGATGCCGCGTTCCTTTTCGAGGTCGTTACTGTCCATGACGCGCTCTGCAACGCGCTGGTTATCGCGGAACGAACCGGATTGCTTCAGAAGCTCGTCAACAAGCGTCGTTTTTCCATGGTCAACGTGCGCGATGATCGCGATGTTGCGTAGTGCCATTGTTTAAAATCTCTGAGGTTGGGCGCTAAAATGATGAGAAGCGCCAATTTAGTTTGGCGCGCTCATAACCTTTTTTTTGCAAATGCGAAAGGGGGCCCATGTCATAAGCCCCCTGCACCCAGCTTCTAGCTCATAATTATGACAGTGTCTTATACGAGACCGCGCTTTGCGAGCATCGCATCGGGATTTGGCATCTTGCCACGGAAGGCAAGGTAGGCTTCCTCCGGATCAATCGAACCACCGACGGAATAGATATTCTTCTTCAGCCGACGCGCCATCTCGCCATCAAACGCATTGCCGGTTTCCTCAAAAGCGGCAAAGGCGTCCGCATCGAGCACTTCCGACCACATGTAGGAGTAATAGCCGGCTGAATAACCATCACCCGAAAAGACATGCTGGAAGTGTGGCGTCGCATGGCGCATGACGATGGACTCGGGCATATTGAGGCGCGAAAGCACTTCATCCTGCACCGCCATCGGATCACCCACGCCGTCGCGGGTGTGGAACGCCATATCGACGATCGCAGACGAGGTGAATTCCACCGTGTTGAAGCCGGCGTTGAAAGTCTGCGCCGCCAGCACCTTGTCGAGCAAGGCCTTCGGCATAGGCGCACCGGTTTCATAATGCAGCGCGTATTTTTCCAGAATTTCCGGCACCGTCAGCCAATGTTCGTAGAGCTGCGACGGCAGTTCAACGAAATCACGCGACACGCCCGTGCCCGAAACCGAGGGATAGGTAACATCCGACAACATGCCATGCAGGGCGTGACCAAACTCGTGGAACAAGGTGCGCGCATCGTCGAGCGAGAGCAGCGCCGGCTTGCCTTCCGCTGGTTTTGCAAAGTTGCAGACGTTGTAGATGATCGGGATTTCTCCAACCTTGCCATTTTTCAGCGGCAACTTGTGCTGCGACTGGAAAGAACTCATCCACGCCCCGGACCGCTTTGAAGGGCGGGCGAAATAATCACCGAGGAACATGGCCTTCAGGTTGCCCTTGTCATCGAGGATGTCGAAAACCCTGACCTCCGGATGGTAGGCGGCGATACCCTTAACCTCGACGGCGCGAATGCCGAAAAGCCGCCCGGCCACATCGAAGCAGGCCTCAATGATCTTTTCGAGCTGCAGGTAAGGCTTCAGTTCAGCCTCAGAGAAATTGAATTTCTGAGCGCGGAGCTTTTCGGCATAGTGCCGCCAGTCCCACGGCAAAACCTCATGGTTCTTGCCTTCCGCTGCGATGATGGCGGCGAGTTCAGCCTCTTCGTTGCCAGCGCGCCGCACCGCCTTCTCCCAGACCTGCCCGAGAAGACTGTTCACCGCATCGGGCGTCTTCGCCATCGTATCGTCGAGCTTGTAAGCGGCGAAATTCGCATAACCGAGAAGCTTTGCTTTTTCCTCTCGCAACTCGAGAGTTCTACGGACAATCTCACGATTGTCGGTCTCGCCACCGTTCTCGCCCCGCGCTACCCATGCCTTGAATGCCTGTTCGCGCAGATCGCGGCGTTCGGAAAACGTCAGGAAAGGCTCGATGATAGAGCGGGAAAGGGTCACGGCAAATTTGCCCTCCTCGCCATGTTCGCGCGCTGCACCCGCCATGGCATCACGAAGAAAGTCCGGGACGCCGGCCAAGTCTTCCTCCGTCGTCAGCAGAAGCTTCCAGTTCTTCTCATCCGCAAGCACATTCTGGCCGAACTTCGCGCCGAGACCGGCAAGCTCTTCATTGATGGCCGCAAGCCGCTCCTGCCGTTCCCTGGGCAGCTTGGCACCCGAGCGCACGAAACCCTTCCAGTGCCGTTCCAGAACCCGCTTTTCTTCGCCGGTGAGGCCAAGCGCGTCGCGCTGTTCCCAGAGCGTGTCGATACGTTTGAACAGCGCCTCGTTCATGCCGATCTTCGAGTAATGTCGAGACATCTTCGGCGCGATTTCCCGCTCAAGCGCCTGGACGACATTGTTTGTATTGGCGCCCGCCCTGTTCCAGAACAGCGACGAAATACGGGAGAGATCATCACCCGCTATTTCGAGCGCAGTGACCGTGTTTTCGAAACTGGGCGCATCGGAATTTTTCGCAATGGCATCGATTTCCTGCTCATGGGAGAGAAGCGCAGCGTCGAAAGCCGGCGCGAAATCCTCATCCTTGACCGCATCGAATTTCGGGAGGCCATGATGGCCGTTCCAGTCAACAAGCGCGGGATAAAGAGCAGTCCTCGATGGCATTTCATCTTCCTTGTACGATTCCGATCGAAGCCCATATGGGCATGCCTCCCGCCCCAATTCAATATGTCAAGCGCAGCGCTGAGGAGGCAGATGCCTGCCCGTGAATGTCGCAGCCGCCAGTCAAAGCCAATGGGAAGTGCGCCCCGCTGCGGTGCTGACGTATAGTTGAACCGATTTACGAGAATATCGGTGTCGCAGCATTGATTATCGCCCGGTTTTTAGTAAGGCTGACTTACGAAAAGGCGACGAATGAGCACGAAACGCGAGAAAGATTCATTAGCATTTTTACTGAACAGCGGTGCACGCCTGCTGAACAGTGCTTTTGAACGTCGAATTTCCGAGGCCGGTCTTGGCCTTACCCCTGGCGAGGCCCGCGCCCTTCTGACGGTCGCCGCCATTGACGGCAGCAAGCAGTCGGATATCGCTGCGCGCCTCGGCATCGAACCGATGACCATCTGTGCCTATCTCGACAAGCTGCAATCTCTCGATCTCATCGAACGCCAGCAGGACCCCCAGGACAGGCGCTCGAAACGCATCGTCCTTACCCAGTCGTCCGCAGAGATGCTGGACGCCGTCCGGCAGGAAATCGAGGAGTTGGTCCGTCACGCCACGCAAGGCCTGAACGACGATGAAGTCGCACTCTTCCGCCGTTTTCTCCAGACCCTTCGCGACAATCTGCAGCCGGAGCAGAACGGCTGATTATAATGTCGCCACAACCGATCATGTCGAGAAAACGCACGGCCATTCTCGGCGCTTTGCTGACGGCCTTGGCGCCGATTTCAATGTCGATCTACACCCCGGCCATGCCTGAACTCACGCGGGTTTTCGCCACCAACGAAGCGGCCATCAAGCTTAGCCTCTCCCTTTATTTTGCTGGCTTTGCCGTGGCGCAACTGCTTGCCGGGCCTGCATCCGATGCCTTCGGCAGGAAAAGCGCCAGTCTCGCCTTCCTGTCGATTTTTCTGGGCGGTGGGCTGCTGGCGATCTTTTCTCCGACGATCGAGGTGCTGCTCTTTGCCCGGCTCATTCAGGGCATCGGCGCTTCCGTCGGCATGACGGTGGCGCGCGCCATTGTCCGCGATCAGTTCACCGGCGCGGAAGCCTCCAGCATCATGAACCTCATCGGCATCATGCTTGCTGTCGGCCCCGCAATGGGACCAACGATCGGAGGACTTTCGCTTGCCGCCTTTGGCTGGAAATCCGTATTTTTTCTCATGGCCGGGCTTGGCGGTCTTGCCATAGTCACGGTTGTTATCTTTCTGCGTGAGACGACCCGCCCGGACATAAGCCTTGTCCGCCCCCGCCGCCTTCTTTCCGCCTACGGCACCCTGTTGACTGAGCCGCGCTTTCTTCTGGCGGCCCTTGTGCTTGGCGGCTCCATCGGCGCGCTCTATGCGCAGGCGACAATGCTCACCTTCATCCTCATCAACACGGTCGGCATGACACCCACTGCCTTCGGCATCGGCATGCTGATGCAGACCGGCGCTTATTTCTTCGGCTCCATCGCCCTGCGCTATCTCGCGCCGCGACTGGGCGATCGCCGCTCGGTCATGATCGGCCTCTGTTTTTCGGGCACGGGCGGCCTGCTGATCCTTCTATCGGTTTTCCTGATCCCGCCGTCATTTCTCTCAATAATGGGACCAGTGGCGGTCGCAACTGTTGGTATCGCCTTGCTGACACCCTCGATGGTAACGGCGGCGCTAGCGCCCTTCCCGCATATCGCCGGCTCGGCGTCGGCGATGATGGGCTTCATCCAGATGGGATCGGGCTTTGCGGGCGGGGCCGCCGCTGCGCTCATCGGTTCGCCGCTGACCGGTTTCGGTATCATCATTCCCCTGATGGAGTTTGTGGCCGTTGCGAGCTACTTCGGTTTGCGCATCGTCTCCAGAAAAGAAGCATAAAAAACCCGCCGGCGTCGCCGCCAGCGGGTCGCAATATCGTGCCAACAGCAAAATTACTTGCTGAGGTTACGCTTGGCGAGCGTGCGCAGACGCAGGGCGTTGAGCTTGATGAAGCCCGCTGCATCCTTCTGGTCGTAAGCGCCGTGGTCGTCTTCGAAGGTCACCAGCGCGTCGGAATAGAGCGACTTGGCGCTCTCGCGGCCGGTCACCATGACATTGCCCTTGTAGAGCTTTAGCGTCACTTCGCCTTCTACATGTTCCTGACTCTTGTCGATCAGCGCCTGCAGCATTTCGCGCTCCGGCGAGAACCAGAAGCCGTAATAGATGAGCTCGGCGTAACGCGGCATCAGCTCATCCTTGAGATGCGCTGCACCCCGGTCGAGCGTAATGGATTCGATGGCGCGATGTGCGGCAAGCAGAATGGTGCCGCCGGGCGTTTCATATACGCCGCGCGACTTCATGCCGACGAAACGGTTTTCAACCAGATCGAGGCGGCCAATGCCGTTTTCACGACCATAATTGTTGAGCGTGGCAAGAAGCGTCGCGGGCGACATTTCGACGCCATTGATGGAGCAGGCGTCACCCTTGCGGAAACCGACCTTGATGACGGTTGCCTTGTCAGGCGCGGCTTCCGGGGAAATGGTGCGCATGTGGACATATTCAGGCGCTTCCACCGCTGGGTCTTCCAGAACCTTGCCCTCGGACGAGGAGTGCAGCAGGTTGGCGTCCACGGAGAACGGCGCTTCGCCCTTCTTGTCCTTCGCAACGGGAATCTGGTGCTGTTCGGCAAAGTTCAGGAGGTCTGTACGGCTCTTGAACGTCCAGTCGCGCCAGGGGGCGATGATCTTGATGTCAGGGTTCAGCGCATAGGCCGAAAGCTCGAAACGAACCTGGTCGTTGCCTTTGCCCGTCGCACCATGGGCGATGGCATCAGCGCCAGTCTTCTTGGCGATCTCGATCAGGTGTTTGGAAATCAGTGGACGGGCAATCGACGTGCCGAGCAGATAGACGCCTTCGTAAACGGCATTGGCGCGGAACATCGGGAACACGAAATCACGCACGAATTCTTCGCGGACGTCCTCGATGAAGATTTCCTTGATGCCCAGCATCTCGGCCTTCTTGCGCGCCGGCTCAAGCTCTTCGCCCTGGCCGAGATCGGCGGTGAAGGTCACGACTTCTGCGCCGAGTTCGGTCTGAAGCCATTTCAGGATGATCGAGGTGTCGAGGCCGCCGGAATAGGCGAGAACGACTTTCTTTACGTCTTTCGGAAGTGCCATAGTGATGTCCATCTGCATGATGACGGCATCGGGACACCGCCATTTCCTTGGGATTTCGGCACTTTTACAGTGCAAGCCGAAATGTGTGAAGCGCTTTTCCGTGAGATAAGCGACAAAACAATTCATGGGCGGGAGGGATGGAGGCGGTGACAGGTCACGCGGAGGGGAACGAAGCCATTGTCACATGCATTTAGAAATTTCGCGCTTTATCATGAAGCGGCGCGATCGACTTGAAGACCGTGAATGAAGCCACTCAGGTTCAGGCAACGTTGCAAACCGCTGGAAACAGCAGAAACGACGCGAAGGAGAAACCTATGACGACCATCCACCCCGCATTCAAGGAAGATAATGTCGCCGTTATCACCGGTGCTGCCTCCGGCATCGGACTGGCCGCCGCCCGCAAATTCGCGAGCTTCGGCATGAGTGTCGTGCTCGTCGATCTCGATGGCGAAAAGCTTGCCGCCGCCCATGCAGACGTTTTGGCGCTTGCCAAAGACGGCGAAGCGCAGATCGTCGCCATCCCGACCGACGTGGCGAAGCTGGATGAGCTGGAGGCGCTGGAACGCGCGGTTATCCAGCGTTTCGGGCGCGTTCACGTGCTCATGAACAATGCCGGCATCCAGCCCGGCAGCGCCATCTTCGGACCGCAGGCAAATTGGGACAGGATCGTAAGCGTCAACCTGATGGGCGTCATCAACGGCGCGCGTGTCTTCGGTCAGGGGATGGTCGCCCATGGTGAACCCGCCCTCATCGTCAACACGGGCTCGAAACAAGGCATCACCACGCCGCCGGGCGATCCCGCCTACAACGTCTCGAAATCAGGTGTGAAAACTTTTACGGAGGCGCTTCAGCACGAGCTGCGCAATATGCCGAACGGCGCGGTTTCCGCTCACTTGCTGATCCCCGGTTTCGTCTTCACCGGCCTCACCGCCCATGGCAGGACTGAGAAGCCTGAGGGCGCCTGGACCAGTGAACAGACCGTCGATTTCATGATCGACAGCATTTGCCGCGGCGATTTCTATATTCTTTGCCCGGACGGTGAAGTTGACCGCCCGACCGACGAGAAGCGGATTCTCTGGGCAGCGCAAGACATCGTTGAGAACCGCCCGCCGCTCTCTCGCTGGCACCCCGATTATTCCGGGGCCTTCACCAGCTTTTTAAAGAGCTGACCTTCCTGCCGCCGTGCAGCACCGGGTGCGGCGGCCTCCTCCCTCCCGCGACTTTGCATCAGGCCATTGGCACAAACCCGAAATCGCGTTAAGCAACAAAAATCTCTGGATTTCACGGGTGCCGCGATGGATTTCGTTCCGAGCCTGCCAACACTTGCCGCCTTCACCGTCGCCATCCTGCTGCTGGCGGTCACGCCCGGGCCCGACATGACGTTGTGGATCAGCCGGTCGATACGCGAGGGCCGTGCTGCGGGTTTCATGACCCTTGTGGGAACCAATCTCGGCATCACCGTGCATACGATGCTGGTGGCTTTCGGCGTCGCCGCCCTCATCGTCGCATCGCCAACGGCTTTTCTGATCCTGAAGACCGGCGGAGCCGCCTATCTGGTCTGGCTGGCCATTCAGGCGATCCGCAAGGGCTCGGATTTCGTCATGGTCAAGACGACAGGCGAAAAACAGCAGTCGTCGTTGAAATCTGCCCTGCTGAACGGCATCTGGGTCAATCTGCTCAATCCCAAGGTCATCATCTTTTTCATGACCTTCCTGCCGCAATTCGTCAGCGCATCCGATCCGCATGTGACCGGAAAGCTGATCTTCCTTGGCATCTGGTCCATCATCGTCGCACTGCCGATCGGCATCGGCATCGTTGTCGCCGCCGATGTTCTCTCCGCCTGGCTGCAGCGCAATCGCAAAGTTCTGCGCGGACTGGATTACACGATCGCCGGTGTCTTCTCGCTTTTCGCCGTCAAGATTTTCCTCACGCAGACGCGATAAGGGACAAAAAAGGCGCCCGCTGGCGCCTTTCGGATCATTCATCAGCCGATCAACAGCTCGTCATCATCGAGCGTCTGGCCGCGGATCTTGCGGAACATGTCGATGAGATCTTCGACCTGAAGACCCTTGCGGCTTTCGCCGGACACGTCGAGCACGATTTCACCGGCATGCAGCATGATCGTGCGCGTGCCGTAATCCAGCGCCTGACGCATGGAATGGGTGACCATCAGTGTTGTGAGCTTGCGCTCCTCCACCACCTTGCGGGTCAGCTCCATGACGAATTCCGCCATGCCGGGATCGAGTGCAGCCGTATGTTCGTCGAGCAGCAGAACGTCCGAGCCCGAAAGCGTCGCCATGACGAGCGAGACCGCCTGCCTCTGACCACCCGACAGAAGGTCCATGCGGTCTTTAAGGCGATTTTCGAGACCGAGATTGAGGGAGGCGATGCGCTCCTTGAAGAAGTCGCGTCGGCCGCGGCCGAGCGCCGGCAGAAGGCCGCGACGCTCGCCACGGGATGCCGCAAGCGCCAGGTTCTCCTCAATGGTGAGCGCGCCGCAGCTACCGGCCAGCGGATCCTGAAACACGCGCGCTACTCGTCCCGCCCGGCTAGCGGTCGGTTTGCGAGTGACATCGGCACCGCCGATCATCACCTTGCCTGCCGTCGGCAGCACATCGCCGGCCAGAACACCGAGCAGCGTCGATTTTCCGGCGCCGTTCGAGCCAATGACGGTGACGAAGGAGCCATCTTCAATCGTGAGGTCGATCTTGGCGAGAGCCTGCTTCTGCAGCGGCGTGCCGCGCCCGAAAACGACCTGAATATCGGAAAGCGAGATCATGATGTTGCTCCCCCGCGGCGCAGTCGCGGCAGGATGAGTGCAATGGCCACCAGAACCGCCGTTACGAAATTGAGATCGGATGCCTTGAGACCCAGCACATCGCTCGACAGGGCAAGCTGGATCGCGAGACGGTAGGCGATGGAGCCAAAGACACAGCCGATCAGCACGATCAGGATGCCACGGGCACCGAATAGCGTTTCACCGATAATGACGGCTGCTAGGCCTACGACAATGGTGCCAACGCCTGATGTCACATCGGCAAAACCATTAGTCTGGGCAAACAGAGCGCCGCCGAGGGCTACCAAGGCGTTCGAAAGCGCCATGCCGAGATAGATCTGGTTGCCCGTCTTCACACCCTGCGCCCGCGCCATCCGCGCGTTGGCACCCGTTGCCCGCATGGCCAGCCCCGCATCGCTTTCCAGGAAGCGCCAGACGAGAATGACCGCGATCAGCACGAGCAAGCCAACAAAAAGCGGTCGCACCAGATATTCCGAGAGACCAAGCCCGTAAAACGGCGAGATCATCGTGTCCTGATTGAGCAACGCCACATTCGGCTTTCCCATAACCCGTAGATTGACCGAAAACAGCGCGATCATCGTCAGGATCGAGGCAAGCAGGTTCAGAATTTTGAAACGCACGTTGAGCGTTGCGGTCACGATACCGGCAGCGGCGCCGGCAACCATGGCAATCGCCGTCGCAACCCAGGCATTCAAACCGGCAATGATCAGCACGGCCGCCACAGCAGCGCCGAGCGGAAAGGAACCGTCCACAGTCAGGTCAGGAAAATCAAGCACGCGGAAAGCGAGATAGACGCCGATCGCCACGAAAGCGAAGACCAGTCCCAGCTCCACGGCACCCCAAAAGGCGATTTGGCTCACGGTAATGTCCTTGTTATTGCCGCCGTTTGGCGGAGACGGGCACAGACAGTGCCACGTAAAACGGGCGGCGCATATCACGCCGCCCGGTTATTTATGCCGGTTTCGGTTTAGTCGATGACCTTGGTGGCGCGCTTCGTCACGCTTTCCGGAAAGCTAACGCCGACCTTTTCGGCGGCCTTCTTGTTGATTACCAGATCGGTGCCGACAGCAACGGTGGCCGGGATGTCGCCTGGCTTTTCACCCTTGAGGATGCGGACAACAACGGCACCGGTCTGCTTGCCGACGTCGAAATAGTTGAAGCCCAGGGCCGCAACCGCGCCGCGGGCGACCGAGTCGGTGTCAGCGGCATAAAGCGGGATCTTGGCTTCAGCCGCAACGCCGGCTGCCGCTTCGAAAGCGGAAACGATGGTGTTATCGGTCGGAACGTAGATCACGTCCGCCTTGCCCACCAGGGCGCGGGTTGCACCCTGAACTTCAGCGGACTTTGTCGCGACGGATTCGACAACCTTCAGGCCAGCCTTCTCGGCTTCCGTCTTGAGGAGCGCAAGCGTCGAGACGGAATTCGCTTCGGCAGAGTTGTAGATGAAGCCGATGGACTTGGCGTTCGGCGAGATTTCCTTGATGAGCGCGAGATGCTCGGCAACCGGCAACATGTCGGAAAGTCCTGTCACGTTGCGGCCGGGTTTCTGCATGTCCTTGACCAGCTGTGCGCCGACAGGATCGGAAACCGCCGTGAAGACGACAGGAATGTCACGCGTGGCGGCAACGACGGCCTGCGCGGATGGGGTAGAGATCGGCACGATCACATTGGGAGCCTCGCCCACGAACTGGCGCGCGATCTGCGCTGCAGTCCCGGGGTTGCCCTGCGCGGACTCGTAGAGGAACTTGAGGTTGTCGCCTTCCTTGTAGCCGGCCTCGGCAAGCGCTGCCTTGACGCCATCACGGGCAGCATCGAGCGCCGGATGTTCGACAATGGCGGTAACGGCAACGGTGACGGTTTCAGCCTTTGCCGGCAGAGCGAGCGCTGTCGCTGCGGCAAGGGCCAGAATGAGTGCGCGCATGGGTTTCCTCCAGTTGGTTTCTTATTGCCGCTTTCTTAAAAACAAGACCGGCCGAAATCAATCGAAGAACAGCGCCAAAGCCAGCTTTATGGCCCAGTTTTAACTTATTCAGTCATCCGCGCCGTGGTTTGCGATCATCATGGCCTCGAAAGCCAGTCTTTCGGTCTTGCGCATCCGTTCCGATTCCGACTTCAACTGACCGCAGGCGGCGAGAATGTCGCGGCCGCGCGGTGTCCGGATCGGCGAGGCGTAACCCGCCTGATTGATGAAATCCGCAAACTTTTCGATCTGCGCCCAGTCGGAGCACTGGTAATTTGTGCCCGGCCACGGATTAAATGGAATGAGGTTGATCTTGGCCGGAACGCCCTTCAGCAGCTGCACGAGCATCTTGGCGTCCTCCAGGCTGTCGTTGACGTCCTTCAGCATCACATATTCGAAAGTGATGCGCCGGGCATTGGAGAGGCCCGGATAGTTGCGGCAGGCCTCGATCAGCTCTTTCAGCGGATATTTCTTGTTGATGGGCACGAGCATGTCGCGCAGCTCATCACGCACCGCGTGCAGCGAAATCGCCAGCATCACGCCGATCTCATCGCCCGTGCGGAAGATTTCCGGCACGACTCCCGAGGTGGAAAGGGTGACGCGTCGCTTGGAGAGCGACAGGCCGTCACCATCTGTGGCGATCAAAAGCGCGGTCTTCACATGCTCGAAATTATAGAGCGGCTCGCCCATGCCCATCATGACGATGTTGGAAACCTTTCGGCCTTCGCTCGGGACATAGGCGCCGACCGGCGTCGAACCGTCAGGAAAATCACCAAGCCGGTCACGCGCCAGCAGCAGCTGCGAGAGGATTTCCTCGGCCGTGAGATTGCGCACCAGACGCTGCGTGCCGGTGTGACAGAAAGAACAGGTCAACGAACAGCCGACCTGGCTTGAGATGCACAGCGTGCCGCGGCCTTCTTCCGGGATGTAGACCGTTTCAATCTCGACCGGGCGACCTGCCCCGCGCGGCGGAAAACGCATCAGCCATTTGCGGGTGCCGTCATTGGAGATCTGCTCCTCGACGATTTCAGGTCGGGCGATGGTGAAGGCGGCCTTCAGCTTCTCGCGAAGTTCCTTGGCAACATTTGTCATGTTGTCGAAATCGGAGACGCCGCGCACATAGAGCCAGTTCCACAACTGGCTGACGCGCATCTTCACCTGCTTCTGCGGCACACCGATTTCGGCCAAAGCGTCGCCCATTTCCTCGCGCGTCATCCCGATCAGGGACGGCTTGCCGGACATGAGGTCGCTGTTGGCGATCAGCGGGGCTTTGACTGCCAGGCCGGCAGGAGCTTCCATAACGGACATTACATTATCCCATCGTTCCATGCGTCGCGCGACCGGCCTGTTAAATCGGCGGGAATTCGTCTGCATGTCGAGAAAATCAAAGGCGGAGCACGTTTAGCGCCTCCGCCTGTCAATGTTGCCGCGCCTTTAGCATCAAACTGGCAAAAACGCAAATGGCCGGTCATTGACCGGCCATCATAAAATCCGAGGGAGTCGGAATTACTTGCAGCTCTCGATCTGCTTGAGAGCGGCCGAAATACCCGAGAGAGAGTAGGAGTAGGACGTCGCTGTGCCGCGGCCGGAAACCGCCTTGACGGTCATCGATTTGCCGCCCTTCATCGCAGCCACGAGAGCAGGCTCTTCAGCCGCGTTTTCAACCCAGGCAGCCTTGTCCTTGGTGAACATGACGAAGTTCTTGTTGTCGATCGTCACATTGACCTTGGAACCCTGCTTCAGCGGGTAACCCACCATGGCCTGCGGCTCATACGAGATATTCTGGCCAGGGCGCTGTGAGACGATGAAGAAGATATCGCCGTGGTCGACGCTGGCCGGTTCCTTGGAGGTGGGGATGGAAAGAACGTAGCAGACGGTGCTGTTGCCCGATTTGTACGAATACGCACCCCAGGCATTGAACTGCTGGATACGCGTGGGCGACTGTGCAGATGCTACGCCGACGCTGGTCAGCAAAATGGCCGCTGCGGTTGCTACACTTCTTACAAACATGAAATTTCCTGCCGGGTTATTGTCTTCCATTGGCCCGAAGCATCGGCGAGCCCAGAGTCTGGATCGGCCACGTTCAGGTGCGGATCGTCTTTTCTCATTGTGGTCGGGAAGCGGTTACCAAACCGTCAACAACATGCATAAAAAGCCGGAAACGTCTTGCAGTGTTACAGATTGGCGACTCCCGACGCCCTGAGGAAAAGGGCGCAAAACGCCCTTCAGTCGTGTGTATGACACACAAATTCAGGCAAGAATTTGTCAGGCATCCGGCAGCGCCATTGCGCGGCATCACAGAGGCGTTACTCCGCTTCCTGCTGCCTCTTCAACATGGCATCGGCTGCATCGTAATGCTCCATCTTGATATGGGCGCGGATCATCGCGAGAGCTGCGGTGATGACTGCAATATCATCGGTAAAACCGACGACCGCCAGCATGTCGGGCACGGCGTCGAATGGCATGATGAAATAAGCGAGCGCAGCCAGGATAATCCCCTTGGCGCGCAGCGGCGTGTCGCGATCGACTGCACAGTAATAGGCAGCGGCCGCATCGCGGGCAAACGGCACCTTCGCCATGACGCGCTTCAGTTTCGGCCAGAACTTGGCCCGAACAACCTCTTCGCGCTCACGCTGCTTGTCGGTTTCACCCGGCAGAAGAATTTCACCGATTTTCACATCATCCATGATCGACGGTCCTCTGGTCACGGCTATTATATGGGTTTGAAAGGCCGCCGTTCAATTCCCCCGCCCGGCCGCCGCTTTCTGCATGGCCTCCGCAAGAAGGAAATCCCGTTCCGTGACGCCCTGAGAGTCATGCGTGGTCAAACACACTTTCACGCGTGAATAGACATTCGACCATTCAGGATGATGATTGAGCTTCTCCGCGGCGAGCGCCGCCTCGGCCATGAAGCCGAAAGCTTCCGCAAAACTCGCGAACTTGAACGCACGGACAATGGCCGCGCCGTCTTCTCGCAAAGACCAGCCTTCCAGCTTTGAAAGCCCCTGTTCTATGGCGTCAGGTTCCAGTCTGGGATATTTCATGAACTAACCTCCAATTCAGACCTCTTAACGCTTCAACCACCGGATCGACGCATTTTCCATGAAACATACAGCTATTCTTTTTGTCTGCATGGGCAATATCTGCCGTTCCCCGCTCGCCGAAGGCATTTTGAGAAAGCTGTGTGACGAGCCGGGCTTAAAGGGCCAGTATACCATCGATTCGGCCGGCACCGGCGGCTGGCACGCAGGTGACGCGCCTGACCCGCGGTCTATCGCCATCGCACGCCAGCACGAAACCGATATTTCACGGCAGCGGGCAAGGCAGGTCAACCAGACAGATTTCCAGACCTTCGATCTGATACTGGCGATGGACCGAACCAATCTGGCAAACCTGCTTCAAACAAGCGCGCCCGAGCACCGGCACAAAATCCACCTCTTCATGGAATATGCCACAGGCTGCTCGCAGGACGTCCCCGACCCCTATTATGGGGCCGAGAATGGGTTCCTCCGCGTCTACACCATGCTTTTGACGGGATGCAGATCGCTGCTTGAAAAGACGGAGCTCGACCGCGCCTCGTGGAGCGGGAAGGCCTCCTCAACGATGTAAGGCCCGCCGCCCACCGATTCCTTCGACGACATCAGCACGAAACGGCCGACCGTGAAGGGCGAGGTGCGGAAATTGCCCCGCCCCGAGAGGTAGTGGACGACATCATCAAGGCGCGACGAGCGAAGCCGCGCCAGGGTGACGTGCGGCATGAACTTGCGTGGATCGGGCGGGAGACCGATCCTCTGGCAGATTCTCTCGATTTCCGCCTGCAGCGCATTCATTTCCGGGGAAGGAGAAACGCCAGCCCAGATCGAATGCGGCTTCTTCGAGCCGAAGGAGCCCATACCGGTTAGGTTGAGCTGGAATTCCGGCCTGTCGATCCGGTCCAGCCTGTCCACGACCTCGTCGGCGGTGCGACCGTCGATGTCACCGATGAAACGCAGCGTTATATGATAATTCTCCACATCAATCCACCGGGCTCCCGGCAGACCACCGCGCAACAATGAAAGGCTCATCGCCGCATTGCGCGGAATTTCGAGGGCGGTAAACAGTCTCGGCATGGCGAGCTCCCCGAATCTCTTGGCAGAACAATCATAGCGAATCATGCAATGCACACCGGCGCAAGTGCTTATTTTTTTTGCGCACCGATTGTCTTGATGAAGCTTTCAACAGCCGGCAAAGATTTCTCGACCATCATCGCTACACCCTTGGTGTTGGGATGCATCTTGTCATCCAGTTTCAACGCATCATCAGTCACCACGCCATCCAGAAAGAAGGGGTAGAGCGGAAGGCTGTATTTTTGGGCGAGCCTCTGAAAAATTGGATTGAAACGCTTGGCATAGTCGTCGCCCATGTTCGGCGGCGCCATAATGCCGACCAGCAACACGGCTATGTTGCGTTTCTGAAAACCGGAGATGATCGCATCGAGGTTTTTCTCGGTCTGCTCAGGCGGGATGCCCCGCAGCGCGTCGTTTGCGCCGAGTTCCAGAATGACGCCATCGGTGCCATCGGGAACGGACCACTCTGCCCGCGCCAGACCGCCCGAGGAGGTATCACCGGAGACACCGGCGTTGGTGATGGTAACCTTCATGCCCTTGGCCTTTAACGCGGCTTCAAGCTGGGCGGTGTAGCTGTCGGTCGGAGGAAGTTGATAACCAGCCATCAGGCTGTCGCCGAAGCCGACGAGTTGCAATGTCCGCTCCTGAGCCGACGCGGAAACGACGGAAAGCGCGCCTGCGATTATGACGATGAAGTGAAACAGGGCAGCTTTAAATCTCATCACGGCTTTCCTAACTTGGTTTCCATTGTCGTGAAACACCGAACGCATAGACCGCCAGACCGTTTCATCACCCTATATAGGAACGAGAATTGTGACGAAAAGCATCATAGAGCTGAAGAAAGCCGACCTCACGCTCGGCAATGCCGCCGCCTCCGTTCACGTTCTCAAAAATATCGATCTTTCCATCGGAGAGAGCGAGGCAGTCGGCATCGTCGGCCCCTCCGGCTCAGGCAAATCCACACTTCTGATGGTGCTGGCCGGCCTTGAAAGGCTGGACAGCGGCGAAATCATCATCGCCGATACCGAGCTGCACAAGCTCGGCGAGGATGCGCTGGCCGATTTTCGCGGCCGCAACATCGGCATTGTTTTCCAGTCCTTCCACCTCATCGCCAACATGACGGCGCTTGAAAACGTCGCCGTTCCGCTTGAACTTGCCAACGTCGCCAACCCCTTTGACATCGCCAAGCGCGAGCTCGTCGCCGTCGGTCTTGGCGAGCGGCTCAATCACTATCCCGGCCAGCTCTCGGGCGGCGAACAGCAGCGCGTCGCCATCGCCCGCGCCCTTGCCCCCTCACCGGCCGTTCTCATCGCCGACGAACCGACCGGTAACCTCGATACCGACACGGGCAGGCAGATCGCCGATCTGCTTTTTGCCAAGCAGGCCGAGCGCGGCATGACGATGGTCCTCGTCACTCACGATCCGTCGCTTGCGGCCCGATGCTCCCGGCAGATCAAGGTGCGTTCCGGCGAAATTGAGGGTGACAGCGCCCGCCCGCAGATGGCACGGGCGGTATCGGCATGATGGGATCTGTATTTCCGTCGTTCTCCAATATCAGAAATGCGGCTCGACTGGCGCGACGGGAAATTCGTGGCGGCCTTCGGGGTTTTTACATTTTTCTCGCCTGTATCGCACTTGGAACGGGCGCCATTGCCGCCGTCAATTCCGTCTCGCGCGCCGTCACCAGCGCCATCGCCACCGAAGGCCAGTCCATTCTGGCGGGCGATGTGCGCTTCGAGCTGCGCAACAGGGAGGCGACACAGGAAGAGCGGTCTTATCTCGACAGGCTTGGCACCGTTGCGGTCTCCACCGGGACGCGCTCCATGGCACGTCTCGCCGATGGATCAGAGCAGACATTGGCAGAAGTGAAGGCGGTCGACGGAGCTTATCCCCTCTACGGCACGTTTACATCGGAACCCACCCGGCCGCTGAGCGAGCTTCTGGCGGCAAACGGTGATGCCTATGGTGCGATCGCCGCACCGCTGCTGCTGGAGCGGCTCGGCATCAAGGTCGGCGATGAAGTCCTGCTCGGAAATGTGAAGCTGAGACTGACCGGCACCGTTGTCGATGAGCCGGATGCCCTCTCGGATGGTTTCGGTTTTGCCCCAAGACTGATGGTCAGCCGTGATGCGCTTTTTGCGTCCGGTCTTGTCCAGACCGGCAGCCTTGTCGAACATGCCTATAAGATCAAGCTGAACGACCCGGCAGCACGGTCAACCGTGACGGACGCGGCCAACAAGGCCTTTCCTGACGCCGGTTGGTCAATTCGCACCAGCGATCGCGCAGCGCCCTCGCTGACCGATAACGTCAACCGTTTCTCGCAATTCCTGACGCTGGTGGGTTTGACTGCCCTCATCGTCGGCGGTGTCGGCGTCGCCAACGCCGTGCGCGCTTTCCTCGATTCCAAGCGAACGACAATTGCCTCGCTGAAATGCCTGGGCGCGCCGGCCTCCGTGGTCACCATGACCTATCTCTTCCAGATCGCTTTCATCGCTGCCGTTGGTATCGTTATCGGCCTTGCGGTTGGCGCCGTCGCGCCGCTTGTCGCCATGCGTTTTCTCGAAGGCGTGCTGCCCGTCCCGGCCGAACTCGTCTTCTATCCCGGAGCCCTTGGCCTTGCCGCCCTTTTTGGGCTGGTGACCACGCTCGCCTTTGCCATCGTGCCGCTCGGTCAGGCACGTGAAGTGCCGGCAACGGCACTTTTCCGCGAACAGGGTTTTGAAGAAGGCCGCTGGCCGTCATGGCCTTATCTGGCGGCAACGGTCATGCTTCTGGCGGCGCTCGCAGCACTTGCCATCTTTTCGGCGGAAGACCGTTTCATCGCATCGGTTTTCCTTGGCGCCATCGCCTTTGCCTTCGTGGTGTTGCGGCTCGTCGCCTCGGGCGTGAAGGCCATTGCCAAACGCAGCCCGCGGGTCCATTCGGCAGCCCTTCGTCTGGCGATCGGCAATATTCACAGGCCGGGCGCCCTCACGCCCTCGGTGGTTCTCTCGCTCGGCCTTGGCCTGACGCTGCTGGTGACGCTGACGCTGATCGACGGCAATCTGCGCCGCGAACTGACGGACAGCCTGCCGGAAAAGGCGCCGAATTTCTTCTTCGTCGATATTCAGGGCTCCGAGGTTCAGGGCTTCCGCGACCTGCTGAAGCGCGAAGCGCCAGCCGGCACCCTGACGGAAGTGCCCATGCTCCGCGGCCGCATCCTTGCCCTCAATGGACAGGATGTGACCAAAATGGATGTCCCGTCATCAGGCCGCTGGGTTCTGCGTGGCGACCGCGGCATTACCTATTCCGAAATCATTCCCGAAAACGCGACGTTGACGGAGGGGACATGGTGGGCTCCCGATTACTCCGGCGAACCGCTGGTATCATTTGCAGCCAAGGAGGCCGGTGATCTGGGCCTCAAGATCGGCGACAGTGTCACCGTCAATGTCCTTGGCCGCAGCATCACGGCCAAAATCGCCAATCTGCGCAACGTGGAATGGGAATCGCTGTCGATCAATTTCGTCATGGTCTTTTCGCCGAACACGTTTCGCGGCGCGCCGCACGCGTGGCTGGCGACGCTCGCCGACCCTTCCGCATCCGCAGCCGACGAAGGCCGGATTCTGCGCGCCGTGACAAATACCTATCCGACGATCACAAGCGTCCGCGTGAAGGATGCGCTCGATGTCGTCAACCGGCTCGTCGGCCAGCTCGCGACCGCCATCCGCGCGGCAGCCGCTGTCGCGCTGATTGCGTCTGTTCTGGTTCTCGCCGGTGCACTTGCGGCCGGCAACCGCGCCCGCACGCATGATGCCGTCATCCTCAAAACGCTGGGCGGCACGCGGAACATGCTGATCCGCGCGTTCTCCTACGAATATATGATCCTCGGCCTCGCCACCGCCATCTTCGCGCTTTTTGCCGGCGGTGTGTCCGCCTGGTTCGTGATCGCCCGCATCATGAAGCTGCCCTCCAGCTTCCTGCCGGATGTGGCGATCGGAACGCTCGTCGCTGCGCTCGTCATGACCGTGGGCATCGGCCTCATCGGCACATGGCGCATTCTCGGGCAGAAAGCGGCGCCGGTTCTGCGCCAGGCAGGCGAGTGACCATCGGTTGTGCACCGTTTAACTTTAGCGATTAATTCCTGGTAATGATCGCCAAAACGTGAGCGGTTTTCGCGCATATGGTGTTTTTTCGACCGCAAAAGGCCTTGTATCGAACACGTTCTGCCATCATATTCTCAAGCAGGCTTGCTGAAGCTCCGCAGCGGCGCCCGGGAGGTATCCCGACACCGTAGCAATTACGGAGCTCAAAAGAGGAAACAATGGCTGACTTTAATAACTACCAGAACCGGATGGCGCAGACGCGTGCACAATCTGGTGCGATGATCGACGAAGGTCTTCGCGCCTACATGCTCAAGGTTTATAACCTGATGGCGCTGGCTCTGGTCATCACGGGCGTTGCGGCGTTTGGCACATACACGCTTGCCGCTTCAAATGAAGCTTTTGCCCAGCTGCTTTTTGCCTCCCCGCTTCGCTGGGTCGTGATGCTGGCACCGCTGGCGCTGGTTTTCTTCCTTAGCTTCCGCATCCAGAACATGAGTGTTTCCGCTGCCCAGACGACATTCTGGGTCTATGCGGCGCTGATGGGCGTTTCGCTCTCCTCGATCTTCATGGTCTACACCGGCCAGAGCATCGTTCAGACGTTCTTCGTGACCGCTGCTTCGTTCGGCGCGCTCTCGCTGTACGGCTACACGACCAAGAAGGACCTGTCCGGCATGGGTTCCTTCCTGATCATGGGTCTGTTCGGCCTGATCATTGCGTCCATCGTCAACATTTTCCTGGCATCATCTGCCCTGCAGTTCGCAATCTCCGCGATCGGCGTGCTGATCTTTGCTGGTCTCACTGCCTATGACACGCAGAAGATCAAGGAAATGTATTTCGATGCGGATGATGTCGCTGTCGCCGGTCGCAAGGCCATCATGGGCGCACTGACGCTCTACCTCGACTTCATCAACCTCTTTACCTTCCTTCTGCAGTTCCTCGGGAACCGCGACGACTAAGGACAAGAGTCCTCGTTACAGAGATACGAAAGGCGGCCGCTTGGCCGCCTTTTTTGTTTGACCTGGTTTTGGTCGATTTGATCCTGGCGCCGCCACGACACCGGTAGATGGGCCAGCGACCTTTCACTCGATCAGTTTCAGAACCTTGTCGAACACCTTGAGGACCTGCGGCAAATCGTGCCCGCGCTTCAGGATGCGCCCGTTCACATTCACCACACAATAAGCGCCCTGCTTGGCCGCCAGCTTGGGATTTTTCTCTATCCTGTAGAGCGGCATTTCACCCGAACGCTTGAAGACCGAGAACACGGCCTTTTCCTTCAGATGATCGATGGCGTAATCACGCCACTCGCCTTCGCCCACCATACGGCCGTAAATCCGCAGGATCGCGTCGAGTTCGCGGCGATGAAAGGTGACCGGCAGAGGGTCTTTATTTTTCTTGTATTCGCGGAGATCGATAACGGTGGAACTGTCGCGTGAAGCGGTCTGCACCTGCTGCACATCCGGTTGATCGGTCATCCAAAACCTCCGATTCCACCCAAATCATCAATGCAGTGTGAGCTTTGGGGGGCGAAATTGCAAGCCTTTGCGCACCTTTGCCTATCAGGAAGCGTTGGATCCACGCCACGAAGTCATCAGTACCCAGATTGCATTGAGAATGGGGAAAACGCCTGCTCTTCTCTGCCGAAGTCGAAAGCAGGGGTTAAGAATGGTAACCATTTAGGCAACCATTTTCATCGGGCCCGCCGTATTTCGGTCAAACCATGGCCTGAATTGAATGGAATAGTCCTATCGTCAATTGATGCCTAGGCACCAAGATGACCCGGTCCGGTGCATTGACCCTTTACCCCCAGCCCCCAATGCCCGGACCGGATCTTCCATCGCCAGAGCGGCGATTACGGATTTTCGTTCCCCAAGAGAATGCTTGCGCCGACAATTGCCGCGGGATCACCGCCGGCATTGGCGGTCTGCAACAGAACGGCGCAACCGCCCTTCTTGACTTTGGCCACAACGCTGGCCGGAAGTTTCACGGTCATGGCCGATCCGTCCCACATGCCGACCGTCTGCACGTCATAGACGCTGTGCCAATAGGAAATCTTCTTACCCTGATTATCGCCCTTTTGAACATCGACCGTCTGCTCGCGGGTGAAATAGGCCACGACGACATCGGCCTTGCCACGACCGGCGCCAATGTCGATTTCCACCTCATCACCGGCAAATTTTGACGAAACCGGCACGCTCAGGCCTTTGCCCTCGCGCTTGAAGGCGTCGAGGCGATCATAGATACCGCGCACATCCGCGCCCTTGACGTGGTCGCGCCCGTTCAGGATCGCCTGAGGCGTATAGACCCCGTTGCGACCCAGCGCGCGCATATAGCCATATTGGCGGTCGGTATTTTCCTTCGACGCCAGCGAATCCGTCCAGCCCAGATAGTTCCAGTAATCGACATGGTAGGAAAGACCGACAACGTCGCCCTTCTGGATCATCTTTCGCAAGGCCTCATCCGCCGGCGGGCACGAGGCGCATCCCTGCGATGTGAACAATTCGACAACGCCCTTCAGGGCCTCCTGCGCCTGCGCGGAGGTGGCGAGAAGCGTGCCGAGAAGACATATCGACAGGGGGAATTTCAGGGGCATTACAAAAACCTTTGTCCGGGCCATATCCACACGAATTGATGCAATCAATCCTGCCGGGATGTAAACCGGAAAATAACGTCGATTGCCCTTCAATAGAAAGTCACGAAGGGGTGAGCGAGCATCACAAAAAAGCGTCGCAAAATGGAAAGACGCCGGGATCGCTCCCGGCGTCTTCACCCATCAAACATCAGGCTGCGAGGTCGCGCAGAACAGTCTGCAGAATGCCGCCATTGTTCATATAGATCACCTCATCAAGCGTATCGATGCGGCAGAGAAGCGGAACCTCCTTCACCGTTCCGTCGCTGTAAGTGATCTTGGCGATCTTCTTTTCACGCGGCTTGATCTCGCCTTCGAGACCGTCGATCTCGACGATTTCATCGCCCTTGAGGTCGAGGCTTGCCCAGGACGTTCCCTCTTCGAAAACGAAGGGCACAACGCCCATGCCGACCAGGTTCGAACGGTGAATACGTTCAAAGGACTGCGCGATGACCGCCTTGACGCCGAGCAGGTTGGTGCCCTTGGCCGCCCAGTCGCGGGACGAGCCGTTGCCATATTCGACACCTGCAAAGATGACAAGCGGAACGCCCTCGGCCTTGTACTTCATGGCCGCGTCATAGATCGACATTTCTTCCTTGGAAGGATAGTGAATGGTGTAGCCACCTTCCTTGCCGTTCGGGCCGAGCATGTGGTTACGAATACGGATGTTGGCAAAAGTGCCGCGCATCATCACTTCGTGGTTGCCACGACGCGTGCCGTACTGGTTGAAGTCCGCAACACCAACGCCATGCTCGGTGAGATAGGCACCGGCAGGCGATGCCGCCTTGATCGAACCCGCCGGAGAAATATGGTCGGTCGTGATCTTGTCACCGAAGAGACCGAGGACGCGCGCGCCCTTGATATTCTTGAGACCCGAACCCGTCTTGCCCATGCCCACAAAGTAGGGTGGGTTCTGGACATAGGTCGAATTGTCGTCCCAGGCATAGGTCTGACCCGGCGGCACCTGAACGGCCTGCCAGTTCTCATCGCCCTTGAACACGTCGGCGTACTTCGTCTCGTAAAGTTCGCGGGTGACGTATTTCAGGATGAACTCCTGAATCTCCTTGGAGGTCGGCCAGATGTCCTTGAGATAGACCGGGTTGCCGTCCTTATCATTGCCAATCGGCTCCTTGGTCAGGTCCTTCTGGACCGTACCAGCAAGGGCGTAAGCAACAACGAGGGGCGGAGATGCCAGATAGTTCGCCTGCACGTCCGGCGAGATACGGCCTTCGAAGTTGCGGTTGCCGGAGAGAACGCCGGCAGCAATGAGGCCTTTGTCGTTGATCGTCTTGGAAATCGGCGCCGGCAGCGGGCCGGAGTTACCGATACAGGTCGTGCAGCCGAAGCCGACGAGGTTGAAGCCGATCGCATCGAGGTCCTTCTGCAGACCCGACTTGTCGAGATATTCGGCAACCACTTGGCTTCCGGGCGCGAGCGATGTCTTCACCCATGGCTTGGAGGTCAGTCCCTTGGCAACCGCATTGCGGGCAAGAAGGCCGGCCGCGATGAGGACGGAGGGATTGGACGTGTTGGTGCAGGAGGTGATGGCGGCAATCGCCACATCGCCGTGACCAAGATCAAAGTCCTCGCCTTCGACAGCGTAGCGGCTCGAAAGCTGGCCGGGCTTCTTGTAGTCGTTTTCGAGAGCCGTCGCGAAATTCGGCGCAATGGTTCCGAGCGGCAGGCGGCCTTCCGGACGCTTTGGGCCGGCCATGGACGGTACGACGTCGCCGAGGTCGAGTTCGAGGGTGTCGGTAAAGACGAGGTCGGAACCGTCGCCGGTGCGCCACATGTCCTGGGCCTTGGAGTAGGCTTCCACCAGGGCAATACGATCCTTTGCACGGCCGGACATCGTCAGGTAATTGATGGTTTCGCTGTCAACCGGGAAGAAGCCGCAGGTCGCGCCATATTCCGGGCCCATATTGCCAATGGTCGCACGGTCGGCCAGAGACATTGAATCAAGGCCGGGGCCGAAGAATTCAACGAACTTCGAAACGACGCCCTTCTTGCGCAGCATCTGCACGACGGTCAGGACGAGGTCGGTCGCGGTTACGCCTTCCTTCACCTTGCCGGTCAGCTTGAAGCCGATGACCTCGGGCAGAAGCATGGAAACCGGCTGGCCAAGCATGGCAGCCTCTGCCTCGATACCGCCGACGCCCCAACCGAGAACGCCGAGGCCATTGATCATGGTCGTGTGGCTGTCCGTGCCGACGCAAGTATCCGGATAAGCGATGGTCTCGCCGTCCTCTTCCTTGGTCCAGACGGTCTGGCCGAGATATTCCAGGTTGACCTGGTGACAGATGCCGGTGCCCGGGGGAACAACGCGGAAGTTCTTGAACGCCTGCTGGCCCCATTTCAGGAAGCGATAACGCTCGCCATTGCGCTCATATTCAAGCTCGACGTTGCGGGCAAAGGCGTTCGGCGTGCCGAATTCGTCAACGATAACGGAGTGGTCGATGACGAGATCGACCGGAACCAGCGGATTGATCTTTTCAGGATCGCCACCGAGAGCCTTGAGACCATCACGCATGGCGGCGAGGTCGACCACGGCCGGAACACCGGTGAAGTCCTGCATGAGAACGCGGGCGGGGCGGTAGGCGATTTCGTTTTCGGTGAGGCCCTTGTTGTTGAGCCATTCGGAAACCGCCAGAATATGGTCCTTGGTGACGGATTGGCCGTCTTCGAAACGCAACAGGTTTTCGAGCAGGACCTTCATGGAATAGGGCAGCTTGGAAACGCCCTTCAGGCCATTGGCTTCGGCCTTGGGCAGGCTGAAATAGACATAGTCCTTACCATCGACGGTAAGAACGGAACGACATTTGAAACTGTCGAGTGACTTGGGCATGGATAAAAACCCCGCTTACACTGATAGCCAACACGTTCGTGCGGACACCTATGCACTCATGCACATCAGGATGCGGGTACGACCATTTCCGCTGTCCGCACGTGAAAATTGCTCCTCGCAATCGTCAAGTCCGGCGCAAGATGATGTTCACGCCGGCCGCTGGCGTGTTGACACCCATATAGATAATTTCAGACAAACGTGCCAGACCATTCCACGACGCTAATCGATTTTTTTATGATCGAGCGGCAATTTTTAATCGGAACCGCAGCATGCAACTGACGGCGGAAAATCTTGGCGTGCGACGCGGCGAAGATTTCATATTCATGAATATTTCCTTCAAGTTAAGCGACGGCGAGGCACTGGTGCTGACCGGCCGCAACGGCTCGGGAAAATCGACGCTGCTGCGCACGGTGGCCGGTCTGTTGCGGCCCGAACAGGGCAGCGTAAAGATAGCCGGCGAAGGGATTGACGAGGAGATTCGGCCGTCAGAGGCTTGCCATTATCTTGGACATCGCAATGCGATGAAGACGGAACTGACAGTTTTCGAGAACCTGCGCTTCTGGAAGGATTTCCTTGGAGACTTTCGTGGTGCAGCTGGCATCAGCATCGATGAAGCAGCCGAGATCATTGGCCTTGCCGGCATTACCCACCTGCCCTACGGTTATCTGTCCGCCGGTCAACAGCGCCGTTTCGCGATGGCAAAACTTCTCGTTGCATGGCGCCCGGTGTGGATTCTCGACGAACCGACAGCCGCGCTCGACAGGGCGGCAGACGACATGTTTACCGATCTTGTGAAAGACCATCTATCGAAGGGCGGCATCGTGATTGCTGCGACACATCAGCCTTTGGGGCTAACTAATGCGCGGGAATTGCAGATGACGGGGTTTGCGGGTGTGGAGGCTTGGGCGTGATGGCGATGCGCACGCGGCTTGCCCCACCGAGGCCTCAACAATGACCGCTCTCTTCCTCCGCGATCTCAAGCTCTCGATCCGGGCCGGAGGCGGCGCGCTGATCGGCGTGCTGTTCTTCATGACCGTGGTTGCCGTCATCCCTTTCGGCGTCGGCCCCGATCTCAACCTGCTTGCCCGCATCGGCCCGGCCATCGTCTGGATCGGCGCACTTCTGTCCGCCCTTCTCGGCCTAGACCGGCTGTTCCAGGCCGAACGCGACGACGGCTCCCTCGATCTCATCCTGATGCAGGAAACCCCGTTGGTGCTGACGGTTCTGGTCAAATGCCTGGCGCACTGGGTATCAACGGGCCTCCCCCTGGTAGTGGCATCGCCCCTTCTCGGCCTTTTCATGAATATGGACGAGGTGGCGATCGGCGCGGTGATGCTCACCCTTCTCGTCGGCTCTCCCGCCATCACCTTCATCGGCGCGGTGGGGGCGGCGGTTGCCGTTGCCCTGCCACGCGGCGGCCTTCTGGTTTCCATCCTCGTCCTGCCGCTCGCCATTCCGGTGCTGATCTTCGGCGTCAGTGCATCCTATGCAGCCGTGCAGGACCCGGCACCCTTCCTGCCACCCTTTCTCATTCTCTGCGCGATCACGTTATTTTCAGCCGTGACCGGGCCTTTCTTTGCCGCTTTGGCGCTGCGCAATGGTATGGATTGATGAAAGCGTCAATGTCCACGTTGCCCGGCGATGATTGACCGACCATCGTTGACAAGGATCAATTGCGGGGCGGCGATTCTCGGGTTACACAAACGGCATGAACGAGCAGACTTTCTCCATCACCAGGTTCAGCGATCTCGCCAACCCGACGCGGTTTCTGGCGCTGGCGGCACGCATCCTGCCCTGGCTCGCCGGTTTGACCGCGCTGGTGCTGGCGGCCGGGCTCTACATGTCCTTCACCTCAGAGGGAGATTACCAGCAGGGTTACACCGTGCGCATCATGTATGTGCACGTGCCCTCCGCATGGCTGGCGATGATGTGTTATTCCGTCATGGCCGTCTCCGCCATCGGCACCCTCGTCTGGCGTCATCCGCTGGCCGATGTCAGCCACAAGGCAGCAGCTCCCATCGGTGCGGCCTTCACGCTGATTGCGCTCATCACCGGCTCGCTGTGGGGCAAGCCAATGTGGGGAACCTGGTGGGTGTGGGACGCGCGGCTCACCTCCGTCTTCGTGCTTTTCCTGATGTATCTCGGGCTCATCGCCCTCAACAGGGCAATGGACGATCCCTCCAGAGCCGCCCGCGTCAGCGCCGTGCTGATTCTCGTCGGCTTCGTGAATATCCCAATCATCAAGTTTTCGGTCGAATGGTGGAATACGCTGCATCAGCCGGCAAGCGTCATCCGCATGGGCGGTTCCGCCATCGACGCGGAGTTTCTCTGGCCGCTTCTGACCATGGCGGTCGGTTTCACGCTGCTGTTCTTCACCCTGCATATAGCCGCGATGCGCAATGAAATCTGGCGCCGACGCGTGGCCGCGCAGCGGCGGCTTGCCGCGCGCATCGCCAACCGGGAGGGCTGAGGGGATGACGCACGCCTTTTACATCGGCATGTCCTATGCGACGACCGGCCTTGTCGTTCTCTGTCTCATCGCCTGGGTCGTCATGGACGGCCAGGCACGCAAGCGGGAACTGAAGGAACTCGAAGCCTCTGGGGTGCGCCGCAAGGTAAAAGCTGCTTCAACGGGTGACGGGAAATGACGCAGGCCACCCAGAAACAGGAAGGCAAAGCAAGAACCACAGGCCGCGCAAGATATGCGCTGGCGTTGCTGCCGCTTCTGCTGTTCGGCGGCTTCGCCATCGTCGCCGGCAAGATGCTCTATGATCAGGACGTGAACGGCCTTGATATCAGCGCCATTCCCTCTGCCTTGATCGGCACGAAAGCGCCGACCCTGTCGCTGCCGCCGCTCGAAGGCTCGAACCTGCCGGCGCTCACCGATGCCGCCATCAAGGGCAAGCTGACGCTGGTCAATGTCTTCGCCTCCTGGTGCATCCCCTGCAGGCAGGAGCATCCGCTGCTGCAGGAGCTGGCGAAGGACAGCCGCATCAGGGTGGTTGGCATCAACTACAAGGACAAGCAAGATAATGCCCTGCGCTTCCTCGGCGAACTCGGCAACCCTTTTGCCGCGATAGGCGTCGATCCCACCGGAAAGGCGGCGATCGACTGGGGTGTGTATGGCATTCCTGAAAGCTATCTGGTCGGTATGGACGGGACGATCCTATTCAAGAAGGTCGGACCATTCGATGCGCGCAGCATCGAGCGTGACCTCATGCCGGCGATTGCGGCCGCAGCCGGACAATAGCGAGCCCGCAACGGATCACCTGCCGGAAATGATCCTGAGCGACGGTCCCTCAGCTGGCAACCGCGCGCCCTCCAGCACCACCTGATCACGACCGCCACGTTTTGCGGCGTAGAGACTGTCATCGGCCCGTTTGATGGCATCGTGGATGGAGTGATCACCTCTTGCGATGGCTGAAACGCCGAAGCTCGCCGTGATCTGATCCAAGATGCCGCGGTTTTTCCAGTCAAGCGACGAAAACGCTGCGCGTATGGCATTCGCCACCTGACCGGCCGCCGCCGCCGTCTGTCCCGGCAGGAAGACCACGAATTCTTCGCCGCCGAAACGTGCCACCCGCGCACCATTGGAAGTATGCCTCCTGAGGAGATCAGAAAGGCTAATCAGAACGATATCGCCTGCCGCGTGGCCGTAAATGTCGTTGATGCGCTTGAAGTGGTCGATGTCACAGGTGATGACGGCTCCATCGGGTGTTTCGTTGCGGAAGTCGGGGACATGGCGATCAAAGCCGCGCCGGTTCAGCACATCCGTCAGCGGATCGTGTTCAGCCGCATGCTGGTGCCTGTCGACGGTGACTGAAACCTGGCTCGCAAGGACGGACAAAGCCAGCAGGAAACCGAAAATGCTGGCCGTCAGCTGCATGTAGAACGCGTAGTCGGATTCGAAGAATTCGCTGAGCTCAATCATCGATCCGTTCGGCGTCATGACCAGAAGCGCGCCGATGCGCACCAGCGTTTCCGCTACCACAAGAGCGGCAATTGCCACCATCATCCTGTCTACGAGCGTTACCGGCCGCTTGCGCACGACCCAAACGGGGATGGCAAGCAACAGGGCGCAAATGAGATCGCCGATCACAAGTTCACGCTTCAGATCCGGCGTCACCACAACGTGAAAGGAGACCAACAGCGCCGCGACAATGACGATTGACAGCCGTACCTTGGTATAAAGCGGCTGCTCGAAATGCGTGAGCAATGCGTGGCCAAACAGAAAGAAGGCGGAAAAGAAGAGCAGGTTCGACAGGATCGCCTGCACTTCAAACGGCAGACCGCCCAAAACAAGCGGCGTCGCGAAACCGAAAGCCGCCGATAGATATCCGAAGCCCCAATAACGGGCCGAAGCATGGCCAATCCGCTGCAGGAACAGAAACACCACGCCGAATGTCAGCATGATGAAGGGAAGAAGATAGGCGAAATTATCTTGCAAGGGGGTTCTGCCGGATAAAGAGACGAGCTTTTGAACCCGAAGCTTAGCCGAACGCCATTAAGAAAACCTGCATATGATGAAATACTTTCGCGCAGTTCCCGCAGGAGGCTTGGGGCGGCGCCCGATCACATTTGCGGCAGCGCGTTCTGCCATTCCTTGATCGCGTCTACCGGCCAGACGAGCATGACCACATTGAGCGTCAGATTATCGCGGATCAGCCAGCCGGTGAAGATTTCAAAGAAGATGGCGATCAGGACCGTCAACCAGACCGGCACCCGAGCAGCGAACAGGAAACCAAGGGCCATGAAAATCGTATCCATCGCCGAATTCAGGATACTGTCGCCCGTGTACCCCAGCGCCATGGTCGCGGTTCGGTAGCGATCGATGATGATGGGCGAATTTTCCAGAATTTCCCAAGCGGCCTCCACCAGAACCGCAAGGGAAAGCCGCATGGAAAGCGGCTTGTTACGGAACAGCAGCCACGCGAACCAATAGAACAGGAAGCCGTGAATGATATGCGACGGCGTGTACCAGTCAGCGATGTGCTGCGAGTTGCCCGGCGTGTTCACGCCCGGTTCGAACAGCTTCACATAACCGCATTCGCAGATAGGAATGCGACCCATGGCGTAGAGAATGATGATCTGCAGGAGAAGCAGCCCGGCGGCCACGCCGAACCACTTGAGCGAACGCGAACGGGAAGCCGGCATCTCCGCAACTGTCATTTCTCGTCCTTGTTAAGCGGCTCCACCGAGTGGCGCATGACGAGAGGCATCTGCGCCATGGTGAAGATGATGGTGATCGGCATCGTGCCCCAGACCTTGAAGGCTACCCAGGTGTCTGTGGAGAACATGCGCCAGACAACCTCGTTCAGCACTGCCAGAAAGAGGAAAAAGATGCCCCAGCGCAGGGTCAGCTTGCGCCAGCCTTCATCCGTCAGCTTGAAGGCGGAATTGAAGACGTAACCGAGCAGGGACTGTCCGAAGAACAGGCCGCCCAGCAGAATGACGCCGAATAGCGTGTTGACGATGGTCGGCTTCATCTTGATGAACGTGTCGTTCTGCAACCACAAGGTCAGTGCGCCGAAAACGAAAACAACGATGCCTGAAATCAGCGGCATGATCGGCAGCTTGCGCGTCAGCACCCACGAAACGGAGAGCGCAATCGCCGTCGCGATCATGAACAGGCCGGTAGCGATGAAGATCGGGCCACCGAACTCTGTCAGAACCGGAAAAGTGGTGGCAAGCCATTCGCCACGCGAATTGGCGAAAAAGAAGACGACGAGCGGGCCAAGTTCGAGCACGAATTTCAGGAGCGGGCTGATTTCCGCAACCATCTTTTCGCTTTCCTTGGAATTGCTTTCAATATCCATACTCAAACTCCCGCAATGGCCTTGGCGAAATCTTCCGCCTCGAAGGGCTCCAGATCGTCAACACCTTCACCCACACCGATGAAATAAACCGGCAGCTTGTGTTTTGCAGCGATGGCGACGAGGATACCGCCCCGCGCCGTGCCATCCAATTTTGTCATAATCAGGCCAGAAACGCCCGCGACGTTGCGGAATATTTCCACCTGGTTCATGGCGTTCTGGCCCGTCGTTGCGTCCAGAGTCTGCAGCACGGTGTGCGGCGCATCCGGATCGAGCTTGCCGAGCACGCGCACGATCTTTTCCAGCTCTGCCATCAGTTCCGTCTTGTTCTGCAAACGACCGGCGGTATCGATGATGAGCACATCGCTCTTCTGCGCCCGCGCCTGCTCGTATGCGTCGTAGGCAAGACCGGCCGCATCCGCACCCAGCTTGGTGCCGATGAATTCCGACCCGGTCCGATCGGCCCAGATTTTCAGCTGCTCGATGGCCGCTGCGCGGAACGTATCCCCCGCCGCCAGCATCACCTTGAGGCCAGAACCGGAAAGCTTGGCGGCGAGCTTGCCGATGGTCGTCGTCTTGCCCGTGCCGTTGACACCGACCACGAGAATGACATGTGGCTTGTGCGACAGATCGAGTTCCAGCGGCTTGGCGACAGGCTTCAGGACCTTGGTGATCTCGCCCGCCATGATGCGCGCCACATCCTCACCGCTCACATCCTTGCCATAACGCTCCGAAGACAGGGCGCCGGTGATGCGCATGGCGGTCTCGACGCCAAGATCGGACTGGATAAGAAGGTCTTCGAGTTCGTCGAGCGTGTCTTCATCCAACTTGCGTTTGGTGAAGAGTGCAGAAATCTGCGTGGTCAGCTGCGTAGAGGTGCGGGCAAGACCGGCCCGCAGGCGCTGGAACCACGTCAGTTTTACCTGAGGCGCGATAGGTGCCGGCTCCTGCCGATCGCTGGCGGATGAAAAGCCTTTCGGCAGGGCTGGCGGAACCGTAGCCTGTTCAGGTGCGGTCGCGGCTTCCGCCTCGTCAAGCAGCGCTTCCATCGCATCAGCATCAAGCACCACGTCGTCAGACTCTGGAGTGAGCTCGGCCTGCTCCTCCGCCGCGGCTTCCGCCTGCAGCAGCGACAGCGGCACCAGGCCCATATCACCAGAAAGCTCGGCGCCGGGGAGAAGCGGCGCGTCCTCGTCTTCATTTTCGCCGGAGGAAGCTAGATCTTGCGCCTCGTCAGGGGCCGGGCCGCCGGCCGTTTCCATTTCCAGTTCGGAAACCGGGTCCCTGTCGACGGGGTCATGCGTTTCAGCATCACTCAGCGCAGCTTCGAAGGAGGCGTTTTCATTGCCGTGCTTAAGCGCAGCATCCTCCTGCGGCCGCTCTTCCGCTTCGGCCTTGTCCTTGCCGAACGAAAAGACTTTTTTGATGAAGCCGAGGGCCATGGTTGTTCCCGTGTCTTTTCTCTTTGGTCGCCTCAGGCCGCATCCGCCGCCAGAAGCCTCATATTCAGATGTTTGCCGTTGTGGCCGGTAATCGCAACCTGCGCAAGAGTGCGCGGGGCAAGATCAGGTGCCGCCACCAGCGTGAAATTGTCGGTATGGGCAAAACCATTGTTTTCGACGAGGACGGTCTGCACCGAATCGACCATTCCTTGCAGATGCGCCCGTCGCAGCGCCTCGCCGCGATCACGCAGCCTCGCTGCCCGCTCCTTCACAAGCGCGCGGTCCAGTTGCGGCATGCGTGCGGCAGGCGTGCCGGCACGCGAGCTGTAGGGAAAGACATGCAGGCTGGAAATGCCGCATTCTTCCGCAAGCGTCGCGGCGTTCTCGAACATCTCTTCTGTCTCGGTCGGGAAACCGGCGATCATATCCGCGCCGAAAGCGATCTCCGGCCGCAGCGACCGCACATCCTGACAGAAGCGTATGGCATCGGCACGGGAATGGCGGCGTTTCATGCGTTTCAGAATCATGTCGTCGCCATGCTGGAGGGACAGGTGCAGATGCGGCATGAAACGCGGCTCATCGGCAATCAGATCCATCAGATGGTTGTCGGCCTCGATACTGTCGATGGAGGAAAGGCGCAGGCGCAGAATGTCTGGCACCTGTTTCAGCAATGTCTTGGCGAGATAACCGAGGGATGGCTCACCCGGCAGATCGGCGCCGTAACTGGTCGCATCCACGCCGGTCAGCACGATTTCACAATAGCCGCTTTCAGTCAGTCTACGGGCCTGATCGACCACCGCACCCATCGGCACGGAGCGCGAATTGCCGCGCCCATAGGGAATGATGCAGAAGGTGCAGCGATGATCACATCCGTTCTGCACCTGAATGAAGGCGCGCACATGCCCGTCGATGTGCTTGACCATCTGCGGTGCGGTCGCCTTGATGCTCATGATATCGTTGACGCGCAGCTTTTCTTCCGCCGAAACACCGAAATCCGGCAGTGCCCGATAGGAGGCGCTTTTCAGCTTTTCCTCGTTGCCCAGCACAGCATCGACCTCGGGCATGTCGGCAAAGGTCTGCTTTTCGGTCTGCGCGGCGCAGCCGGTGACGATAATGCGCGCATGCGGATTGTCACGCCGGGCGCGGCGTATCGCCTGGCGGGCCTGACGCACCGCCTCGCCGGTCACCGCACAGGTATTGACCAGCACGGCATTGTTAAGCCCGGCCTTTTCGGCCTCCGCCCGCATCACTTCCGATTCATAGGTGTTGAGACGACAGCCGAAGGTTATGACCTCGACGCCGCTCATATAGCCCCCCGCTCGACGGCATCTTGCGCCCAGGAACCGGTGACCGGGTCGACCGAACCTGACCATTCCCATTCAGCCGGGCCGGTCATGATGACGTGGTTATCCTCGCGCCAGTCGATGGTCAGCGGCACGCGGATGGGGCTTGAGGCGACATCGATGCTGACCTTGCGGCCGGTGCGGCCGGTGCGGGCAGCGGAAACAGCTGAGGCGCAGGCGGCCGAACCGCAGGCAAGCGTCAGCCCGGCGCCGCGCTCCCAGGTGCGGGTGCGAAGCGCGCTGTCTGAAATCACCTGCGCCAGCGTGATATTGGCCTTTTCCGGAAACATCGGATGGTTTTCGAGAAGCGGCCCGAAGCGTTCGAGATCAAACGTCATGGGGTCACGATCAACCCAGAAGATGGCATGGGGATTGCCCATGGACATGACCGCCGGCGAATGCAGGATCGGCGCGTCGATCGGCCCGATCTGCAATTCGATGCGGCTGGTGTCGTGGAACTCTTCCGAAAGCGGAATGTCGCTCCAGCGGAAACGCGGCACGCCCATATCGACCGATATCATGCCGTCGTCATGCTCGATGGCGTTCAGGATACCCGCCACCGTCTGGAAGGTGAAGCTGGCCTTTCCGGTTTCTGAAGACAGTGCCTGCACCACGCAACGCGTGCCGTTGCCGCAGGCCTGCGCCTTGGTGCCATCGCAATTGAGGATGTCGATATAGGCATCCGTTCCCGCGATACGCGGATCGTGGATGGCCATGATCTGGTCGAACTGAGTGGCAGGATCGGCATTGAGAGCAATTGCAGCTGCTGGCGTGACCATATCCTTGCGGCCGCGCATATCGACAACGAGGATCTTGTTGCCAAGCCCGTTCATCTTCGCAAATTCGACCCTATCCGCCATCGCTTTAAACCTGACACCGCTTTTCATACGGGATTTTCCCGTGCTTTCGCCCTATATGGCGGAAACACCGGCAAATTACCAGACTGTTGCGGCGCAAACGGGGCGGCTGTCAGGCGGAAGGCACGTCGAAAACCTCGCCGGGGTGCATCGGCCGGAAACGGCTCTCCTCCACCCCGTGTTCGGTCAGCGCTGCCTTGAGGGCCACAAGCGGCGCATCCACCGCCTCATCGGTCAGCTGCACCGTACCCCAATGATGGCCGCAGACATGGGCCGCACCGCAAAGCTTCATACCTTCCACGGCTTCCGCCGGGTTCTGGTGCTGGCCCTTCATGAACCAGCGCGGTTCGTAGGCGCCGAAGGGCAGGTTGGCGAGGCGGAACTCGCCATGTTTCTTGCGCGCGGCATGGTAATTGAGGCCCTCGTGAAAGCCGGTATCGCCGATATGGTAAATCTTGCCACCCGGCGTTTCGATGACGAAGGCCGCCCAGAGCGCCATGCGCCGGTCATTCAGGCCGCGCGCGGACCAATGGTGGCAGGGCTCAAAGTGAATTTTCACCGCACCGGCATCAATCACATCACCCCAGTCCCCCACCTCTATACGGGCCGCCTCGACACCGGTACGGATGATGGCATCATTGCCGAGCGGCGTGATGAATAGCGGCTTGTGCGCCACGTGCAGGCGCTTCAGCGTTTCCATGTCCAGATGGTCGTAGTGATTATGCGTTACCAGCACCAGATCGATGGGCGGCAGATCCTCGAAACGGATACCGGGCGGATTAACGCGTTTGGGCCCGGCGAAGCTGAACGGGCTGGTGCGGTCAGACCACACGGGATCGATGAGAATATTCAGGCCCGCTGTCTGGATAAGAAAGGACGCGTGGCCGATGAAGGTGACACGAATATCCTTGTCCTCGACGCGACTGTCCGGTTGCGCAAAGGGAAAAGGGCTTGGATAACTTTCCGGCCACTTGGCGCGTTCACCATTGAAGCGCCATTTCAGCAGACCCATGAAGTTGCTGGGTGGCGTGCCGCCGGGATTGAAAAAACGTATCCCGTCGAAATGATCGGAGATAGGGCCGCTGTAATAGGCGCCGGCGCTCGAACGGCGAGCATAGAGGCCGCCGCCCGCCAGAGCGAGCAGACCGACAGCGGAAAAACGGAAAAATTTTCGACGGTTCATGAAAGATGTATAGGTGGCGCAGAGGCGCCCTTCAAGGAGGGCGCATTGCGGTCTGCTAACGATCACGCAAAGATGAAATCGGCGCTTTCGCAGCTGAAATCCTGCATCGCCTTGACTTTTCCCGCACTTTCCTGTTTATCCCGCCCATCAGCTGGCAGTTTCACGACTCCAAGCCGCCGACCGGGACCCGAAAAGGTATAAAGAGATCCCGGAGGTCAACACCCGACAGCGCGATGCGCCCTCGGGTGCTTTTTGGCTTTGCGTCTTGTTTTTGCCAGCGAAAGCACCGACGTTTCGGAAATCCCGGAACGAAGAAGGAAGAACCGATGTTTGAAAACCTCCAGGACCGCCTTGGTTCCATTCTGAATGGACTGACCGGCCGTGGCGCGCTGACGGAAGCCGATGTTGCCGCCGCCCTGCGCGAGGTTCGCCGTGCGCTTCTGGAAGCGGACGTAGCACTGGAAGTCGTTCGTTCCTTCACCGACAGGGTGCGTGAAAAGGCCGTTGGCGCGGCCGTCCTGAAATCCATCAAGCCCGGCCAGATGGTCGTCAAGATCGTCCATGACGAGCTTGTCGAAATGCTCGGCACCGAAGGCGTCTCGATCGACCTTCATGCAGCCGCCCCCGTCGTCATCATGATGGTGGGTCTGCAGGGCTCGGGTAAAACCACGACAACCGGCAAGATCGCCAAGCGCCTGACCGACCGCGACAAGAAGAAGGTGCTGATGGCATCTCTCGACACACGTCGTCCGGCAGCACAGGAACAGCTTCGCCAGCTCGGCGTTCAGACCGGCGTCGACACGTTGCCGATCATTGCCGGCCAGTCGCCGACGGATATTGCCGCGCGCGCCGTACAGGCTGCGAAACTCGGCGGCCACGACGTCGTCATTCTCGATACCGCCGGCCGCACCCATATCGACGAACCCTTGATGCTGGAAATGGCCGACATCAAGAAGAAGTCCAACCCGCATGAAATCCTGCTGGTCGCGGATTCGCTGACCGGTCAGGACGCCGTCAATCTGGCGCGCAACTTCGATGAGCGTGTCGGCATCACCGGCCTCGTTCTCACCCGTATGGACGGCGACGGTCGCGGCGGTGCGGCCCTCTCCATGCGCGCCGTCACCGGCAAGCCGATCAAGCTCATCGGTATCGGCGAGCGCATGAACGAACTCGACGAGTTCCATCCGCGCCGTATCGCCGACCGCATTCTCGGCATGGGCGACATCGTCTCGCTGGTCGAAAAAGCCGCCGAAAACATCGATGCGGAAAAAGCCCGCGCCATGGCCGAGAAGATGGCCAAGGGCAAGTTCGACCTCAACGATCTGGCCGACCAGCTTGGCCAGATGAAGAAGATGGGCGGCATGGGCGGCATCATGGGGCTGATGCCCGGCATGGCGGGCATGAAGGACAAGATGGCTTCGGCTGGCATGAACGACAAGATGTTCGACCGCCAGATTGCCATCATCTCCTCCATGACCAAGGCGGAGCGCGCCAATCCGGACATTCTGAAACACAGCCGCAAGAAGCGCATCGCCGCCGGTTCCGGCACGGATGCCGCTGAAATCAACAAGCTCTTGAAGATGCATCGCGGCATGGCTGACATGATGAAGGCCATGGGCGGCAAGGGCAAAGGCGGCATCATGAAGCAGATGATGGGCGGCCTTGCCGGCAAGATGGGTCTCGGTGGCATGATGGGCGGCGGCATGCCTGACCTTTCGAACATCGATCCGAAGCAGCTTGAAGCGCTCCAGAAACAGGCGGAAGCCGCCGGTCTGGGCAAGCCGGGTGGAATGCCCGGCCTTGGCGGCCTGCCGGGCGGATTGCCAGGTCTCGGTGGCGCAAAGCTGCCGGGTCTTGGTGGCATGCCGCGGCTTCCCGGTTTTCCGAAGAAGAAGTGAGGCACACCGGTGAACGACGTAGAGGTTAAGGCTCAGCTTTCCGAATACCGCCAGTCGATCGACAATATCGATGCCGCACTGGTTCACATTCTTGCCGAACGGTTTCGCTGCACCAAGGCGGTGGGCGTGCTGAAGGCAAAATACAGTTTGCCGCCGGCTGATCCGGCGCGCGAGGAATACCAGATCGAACGCCTTCGCCATCTGGCAAAGGACGCCAATCTGGATCCGGATTTCGCCGAGAAGTTCCTGAACTTCATCATCAAGGAAGTCATCCGGCATCATGAAGCAATCGCCGCCGAACATGGCGGCCTCGACAAGACCGCCTGACCGGCGGACAAGCCATCTTAAGGAGTATATCACATGGCACTGAAAATTCGTCTCGCACGCGGTGGTTCCAAGAAGCGCCCGTACTACCAGATCGTCGTTGCTGACGCCCGTTCGCCCCGCGACGGCCGTTTCCTCGAGAAGGTCGGATCCTGGAACCCGATGCTTGCCAAGGACCACCCGCAGCGCGTTGAGCTGAAGGCTGACCTCATCCAGGAATGGATCGCCAAGGGCGCACAGCCGACCGACCGCGTTCTGCGCTTCCTCGCCGAAGCAGGCCTTGCCAAGCGCGCCGCTCGCAGCAACCCGGAAAAGGCAAAGCCGGGCAAGCGCGCTCTCGAGCGCGTTGCTGAAAAGAAGCAGAAGGCTGAAGATGCAGCCGCTGCTGCTGCCGAAGCCTCTGCTGCAGAATAATCTGCACGGAAACTTTTGAAGAACGGGTGGCGTGGTTTTCCATGCCGCCCGTTTTTTGTTTATTTTGGCGTCAACAGACCTTAAAGCTGACGCAACCAACACCAGAAGACGGACGGCCTGATGGCAAAGCTGGAAAACCCGATACTCATGGCAAAAATCGGTGGCGCGCAGGGTTTGCGCGGTGAGGTCCGTGTCAGCACCTACACCGATGACCCGCTGGCGCTCGGCGATTACGGCAATCTGGTCAGCGCCGATGGCCGCGTTTTTGAAATTCTGGAAATTCGCGAGGGCAAGAACGTCGTTGTGGTGCGCTTCAGGGGCGTCAACGACCGCAACGCGGCGGAAAGCCTGAACGGGCTCGAGCTCTTCATCGAACGCGACAATCTGCCGGACGACGAGCTTGACGACGACGAGTTCTATTATACCGATCTTGAAGGGCTGGAGGCCGTTGACGCCGAGGGGAAAAGTTACGGCGCCGTCAGCGCGGTCTATGATTTCGGTGCCGGCGATCTGCTGGAGCTCAAAGGTGCTGGCCGTCGCCCCGCCCTCATTCCATTTTCTGAAGCGGCCGTGCTGGAGATAGACCTCGAGGCCGGACGTATCCTTATCGACCCGATGGCCGCCGGCCTGATCGACAATCCCGACGACAAGGACGAAAACGGCATACCGCCTTTCGGCAAGAAATAAATCATGACCTTCAAGGCTACTGTCCTGACGCTTTACCCGGAAATGTTTCCGGGCCACCTCGGATATTCTCTCGCCGGCAAGGCTCTGGAGCGGGGGCAATGGTCGCTGGAGGCCGTGCAGATCCGCGAATTTGCGACCGACAGGCACAGAAGCGTCGATGATACGCCAGCCGGCGGCGGCGCTGGCATGGTGCTGAAGCCAGACATTCTGGCCGCGGCCATCGATCATGTTTCGAATGGCGACACCCGGCCACGGCTGCTGATGAGCCCACGCGGCAAACCGCTGTCGCAGACCCGTGTCCGCGAACTGGCGACGGGAGACGGCGCGATCATCGTCTGTGGCCGTTTCGAAGGTGTCGACCAGCGCGTCATCGACGCGCGTGGACTGGAGGAAGTGTCTGTTGGCGACTACATCCTCTCCGGTGGCGAACCCGCCGCCCTGACATTGCTGGACGCTGTTGTGCGTATCCTGCCCGGCGTCATGGGCAATGATCTCTCGGGCGTGCATGAAAGCTTCGAGGGCGGGCTGCTTGAGCATCCGCACTATACCCGTCCGCAGGTCTGGGAAGGCCGCGATATCCCTGCCGTCCTCACCTCCGGCAATCACGCCGTCATCGACAAATGGCGTCATGAACAGGCGCTGAAGCTGACGAAGGAAAGGCGGCCCGACCTTCTTGAAAAGCCTCAGGTCGAGACGAAATAATAGGCTGTCAGCACCAGACCGACGGCAATGACCAGCCAGCGAATGATCCATTGCGGCACGCGCCGCGCTGCGTGCACGCCCGCATATCCGCCGAGCCCGGCGGCGGGAAACATGATCAGCGCCGCCCACCAGGATACGACCCCGCCGCTGACGAAGATCGTGATCGCAATAATGGCAATAACCACCGATAGTAGGTTCTTGAGCGCGTTCAAATGATGATAGCTGCCGCCGGAGGTTACACCGAGGATGGCGAGCATCATGATGCCCATGCCGGCGCCGAAAAAGCCGCCATAGATGGATGCCAGCCCCTGGAAGATCAGGCTCGGTAAATTGCCGGGCGAGCGTTCAGCGCTCGCCTTTGGCCTCAACCATGGCCCGGCGGCAAAGACCGCCGTAGCGGCAAGAAGCAGCCACGGCACAAGCTGGCGAAAGGACGGATTGTCGAGCGACAGCAAAAGTAACGAACCGGCCAGCCCGCCGACGACGGAAACGCCCGACAGCAGGATCGCCTCGCGCCAGTGCGCACGAATCTCCGGCCCATAGGCGATGACAGATGTGATATAACCCGGAAATTGCACGATGGCCGAGGTGGCATTGGCGACGATGGGCGGCAGGCCCGCCAGCGTCATTGCGCCGAAGGTCAGAAACGTACCGCCGCCGGCAATCGCATTAACCACACCCGACAGAAAGCCGGTCGCAAACAGCATGACAACGATGAATATGGACATGGCCCCTCCCAAGGTCCCCATGCCATATCCGCCAGCAGCGTGGTTCGCAACTGCCATAAGCAGGTCGTCAATTTATAAAATATTGTCATGAAAGGGATGACAAATGGCGCCCGCTAGTATATGTGCGCGCTTGGAATTGGGGTTACACCCTTTAACCGCAAGCAAAGAATGGCGAACCCGCTCCTGCCGCAAGGCTAGGTCTGAAGGCATGGACCAACAGACGAACCGTTGAGCGCTCTGGCTGTTTCAGAAGAAATCAGAGGTTAACATGACCAATATCATTCAGCAGCTGGAAGCCGAACAGGCTGCCAAGATCGAAGCAAAGCGTACCCTGCCTGAGTTTTCTCCAGGCGACACGCTGCGCGTCAACGTGCGCGTTACCGAAGGCAACCGTACCCGCGTTCAGGCTTACGAAGGCGTTTGCATTGCCCGTTCCGGCGGCGGCCTTTCCGAGAGCTTCACCGTTCGCAAGATTTCCTACGGCGAAGGCGTTGAGCGCGTATTCCCGATCTACTCCCCGCTGGTCGAAGGCGTTGAAATCGTTCGCCGCGGTAAGGTCCGCCGCGCCAAGCTCTACTACCTGCGCGACCGTCGCGGCAAGGCTGCCCGTATCGTTGAAAACACCGGTACGCGCGCACGCAAGCTGAACGAATCCGAGCGTCAGGCCGCTGCCGATGAGAAGGCACGTCTGGAAGCTGAAAAGGTTGCAGCAGCACAGGCTCTCGCCGCCGAAAAGGCAGCTGCCGAAGCAGCAGAAGCCAAGGCAGCGGAAGAAGCCGCAAAGGCTGCTGAAACTGCAGCCGAATAAGATTCCCCATTTTTTGGGATTTTGAAAAAGGCGGTCTTCGGGCCGCCTTTTTTGTTGCGTCTCCATGGCTTGCAGAGCGTCAGCCAAGCATGCATTTTCAGACAAGTCATTTCCGGAGACCCCAGATGTTTCTTAAACGCCTATTCCTTACCGCGCTTGCTGCCATGGTGATGACCCCCCTGCTGGCTACCGAGCTGCCAGATCTAAAGCAGCGAACCGTCGTCGTCGTCACTGAGAATGCCTACCCTCCGCTGCAGTTCGTAGACCCCAAAAGCGGAAAAGCGATCGGCTGGGAATATGACGCAATGGAAGAGATCGCCAAACGTCTGAACTTCAAGGTCGAGTATCAGAACATTTCGTGGGATGCGATGATACAGTCGGTATCGGCAGGACAATACGAGATCGGCATGACGGGGATCAGCATCAAGGACGATCGCAAGGAAAAGGTCGATTTCTCCGCACCCTATATGCGCTCGGAAATGTTCATGTTGGTGAGGGCCGACGAAAATCGATTTACGGATGCCAAAAGCTTCGCGGCCTTCGATAAGGGCCTTGTGGGTGCGCAGGCCGGCACAACGCCCTTTTACACCGCTGTCTATGATGTTCTGGACGGCAACGAACAAAATCCGCGTATCAGGCTGATGGAAACATTTGGCGCAAGCGTACAGGCCTTGAAGACCGGTGACGTGGATCTGGTGCTGACCGATGGCGTTGCGGGCAAAGGATATGTCGATGCCTCGGATGGTGGCCTCAAACTCATCGGTGGTCCGCTCGGCGGCGACGACTTCGGGTTCATCTTCAAAAAGGGTTCTGATCTCGTAACCCCGATCAATGCGGCGATAGCGGCACTGAAGGCCGACGGCACCTTCGCCAAGCTCGATAAGAAATGGTTTCTCGACTATAAGCTCGGCGAATGACGCTTCATCAGGCCACAACGGACAGGACTTCGCCCGAAAGAGAAACTGAGGATTTTCCGTGGTGGCTCGTTGCCATCGTTTTTTTCGGCATCGCGCTTGCCGTATTGATCGCGGTCAATGGCGTTTACACGCAGGTTTTTACGACGGTGGCCAAGGGTATCGGCATCACAATCACCGTGACGCTGACTGCGTTTGGTCTCGCCGTCGTGCTGGGGCTCGGTATCGCGCTGATGGGAATGTCTGATCACATCGGTCTGCGACAAGCAGCGCGATGTTACATCGAAGTCGTGCGTGGCATCCCGATCATCGTTTTGCTGTTCTACATCGCGTTCGTGGGAACGCCGGGCCTGGTGTCGCTGTATAACTGGCTGATTACGCCGCTGGTGTCGAAAGAGTGGGCGGAGCCGCTGCTCGTGCGGGACGTCTCGTTGATCTGGCGGGCGATAATTGCCCTGACGATCGGTTACGCGGCCTTCATAGCGGAGATTTTTCGCGCCGGCATACAGGCCGTTCCCGAAGGCCAGATCGAGGCCGCCAAGGCTTTGGGGCTCAGCCGCTATCGGCGCTTCCGGCTGATCATCCTGCCGCAGGCAATCCGGACGATCTTTCCGCCGCTTTCCAACGACTTCGTATCAATGGTCAAGGACAGCTCCCTTGTCTCCGTCCTCGGCGTGACCGACATCACCCAAATGGGAAAAGTGTATGCCGCGGGGTCTTTCCGCTTTTTCGAGACTTACTCGATTGTCGCTTATGTCTATCTGGTTTTGACGATCGGTCTATCACTCATCCTGCGTCGGGTGGAAAAGGCGATGCGCTCGCGACGCGGGTGAGGAAAAGTGACAGCCGGCCCCCGGCTGTCACCGTATTGGATATCAGGCCGCCTTGACCTGATTGCTCATTTTGCGTGTGGCGATAATCACCAGCACGCCTGCGAGCGCCAGGCAGAAGGCAAGGAAGAACATCGGCGCGATGGTGCTGCCTGTCTGGTCCTTGATCCAGGGCACCACGTTCTGCGCCACAAAGCCACCGAGGTTGCCGACGGAGTTGATGGCGGCAATGCCAGCCGCTGCACCCGCGCCCTTCAGGAAGCGGCCGGGCAGGCTCCAGAACACCGGCTGGCCGGCAAAAATGCCAGCCGCTGCGATGCAGAGGAACGCGAACTGCAGGACCGGATCGCTGAGCAAGGCCGACATCAACAGGCAGAACGCACCGATGAAGGCAGGGCCGACGATATAGGGTGTCTTGTTCCTTGCCTTGTCGGCTGCCAGGGGCACGACGAAAAGCGCGACGGCCACGATCACCCAGGGGATGATGTTGATGAAGCCGTTAGCGGTGTTGGATACGCCGAAGCTCTTGACGATGGTCGGAAGCCAATAGCTGAGGCCGTAGGCCGCCAACGGAAAGCCGACATAGCAGAGCGACATGAACAGAACGCGCGGGTTGATCAGGGCCTTGAAGCCATCTTCCGCATGCTCTTCCATACCCTTGTTCTCTTCGGCCAGCCGGTTTTTCAACCAGTCCTTCTCGTCCTGCGACAGGAATTTCGCCTTTTCGGGCGTATCATCCAGATAGAAGAAGGTAACGATACCGGCGATCACAGCCGGAATACCCGTCGCCAGGAACACCCACTCCCAGCCTGCGTAACCGAGGAATCCATCCAGATCGAGCAGCATGCCGCCGAGCGGCGCACCGATGGCATTGGCAAGCGCGCTGAAGATCATGAACAGGCCGATCATGCGGCCGCGATAATCGCGCGGGAACCACAGCGTCATCAGAAACAGCACGCCCGGGAAGAAGCCGGCTTCGCAGAGGCCGAGCAGGAAGCGCAGGATGTAGAACATCGTGGCGTTCTGCGTATAGGCAAGCGCGATGGTGACGGCGCCCCAGGAAACCAGAATACGGGCGAACCATTTGCTGGCGCCGAAACGGTTGAGGAAGAGGTTGCTCGGCACTTCGAAGATGAAGTAACCGATGAAGAACAGCGAAGCGCCTAGACCATAGGCATATTCGCTGAGGCTCAGCGCATCGACCATCTGCAGCTTGGCAAAGCTGACATTCTGGCGATCGATGTAGGCGATGAGATAGAGAAGGCCAAGAAACGGCATCAGCCGCCAGGTGATCTTCGAGATAAGGGCCTTTTCGGATACCATATGCTTTCCTCCCTTCGATTTCTCGTCGAATGCAAATGATAAGGGAACCCATCTATATGTGCGCCGCAAAATAGGCAAGTTGCGTTGCACCATAAGAGACGCAGAGAGCGGTAGCCCAGCCTGTCTGGCCCTGATGAATTACACTTCGGAACATGACCCTGCCCGGTCACGCGCCAGATGCGCATTCATGTTGCTGTAAAACCATCCATCTGCTATGAAAGTTTCCATGGGATCTAAATTCGGATGTCTCGCGCAGAATGTTTATGTGCTGCAGGACCACAAGCGTCTGCCGGCACGCTTCTTCGCGCGCGTCTCCGGGGCGCTCACCAGCCGACTTAGGCTCGCCTGACAGCACCCTGCTGTCCATCGCCTTCCTGAACCCCCATCATCTTTTACATGACAAGGCATAGAGCCATGAGCGCACCCCGCACTTTGTATGACAAAATCTGGGACGACCACGTCGTCAACCGTGACCCTGACGGAACCTGTCTTCTCTATATCGACCGTCACCTCGTTCATGAGGTGACGAGCCCGCAGGCCTTCGAAGGCCTGCGGATGGCCGGTCGTCCGGTGCATTCGCCGACGCGCACGCTGGCCGTCGTCGACCATAACGTGCCGACCACCGCTGACCGTCTGGAAGGCATCAAGAACGAGGAAAGCCGCATCCAGGTGGAAGCGCTGGCGCAGAACGCCAGGGATTTCGGCGTCGAATATTATTCGGAGCGGGACAAGCGCCAGGGTATCGTCCACATCGTCGGCCCGGAACAGGGCTTCACCCTGCCGGGCATGACCATCGTGTGCGGCGACAGCCACACCTCGACCCACGGTGCTTTCGGTGCACTGGCACATGGCATTGGCACTTCCGAAGTGGAGCATGTGCTGGCGACCCAGACGCTTATCCAGAAAAAGGCCAAGAACATGCTGGTGCGTGTCGATGGCAAGATTCCTGACGGCGTCACCGCCAAGGACATCATCCTTGCCATCATCGGCGAGATCGGCACCGCTGGTGGCACCGGCCACGTGATCGAATTTGCCGGCGAGGCGATCCGTTCGCTCTCCATGGAAGGCCGTATGACGGTCTGCAATATGACCATCGAAGGCGGCGCGCGCGCCGGTCTGATCGCGCCTGATGAGACCACCTTCGAATACATCAAGGACAAGCCGCGGGCGCCGAAGGGCGAAACGCTGGAACAGGCCATCGCCTATTGGAAAACCCTGAAGTCCGACGAAGGCGCCCATTACGACAAGGTCGTCATTCTCGATGCCGCCAATCTGCCGCCCATCGTCTCTTGGGGCTCATCGCCGGAAGATGTGACCTCGGTTCAGGGCATCGTCCCCAATCCAGATGATATCGATGATGAAAACAAGCGCTCTTCCAAGTGGCGCGCGCTCGACTATATGGGCCTGAAGCCCGGAACGCGGATCACCGACATCGCGATAGACCGCGTCTTCATCGGTTCCTGCACCAATGGACGCATCGAAGACCTGCGGGCAGCCGCCAAGATCGTCGATGGTCGTAAGGTAGCACCAACCGTCTCGGCCATGATCGTGCCCGGCTCCGGTCTCGTGAAGGAACAGGCGGAACAGGAAGGTCTCGACAAGATCTTCCTCGATGCCGGTTTTGAATGGCGTGAGCCGGGATGCTCCATGTGCCTGGCCATGAACGATGACCGCCTGAAGCCCGGCGAACGCTGCGCCTCGACCTCGAACCGCAATTTCGAGGGCCGTCAGGGCTACAAGAGCCGCACCCACCTCGTTTCGCCGGCCATGGCCGCTGCGGCGGCGATCGCCGGTCATTTCGTCGATGTGCGCGAATGGCAATAATCATCCCAGCTCGCTGATGGCAAAAACCCCGGAGCGATCCGGGGTTTCGTTTATTCGGAGATGATCTTGACACGCTGTCCGGGCTGGAGCGTGGCGGTTGCGCTCATCGCATTGATCATCCGGAACATGTCGAGCTTGCGCTCTGTGCCCATCATCCGGGCTGCCATCGTTGCCACGGTTTCGCCGGGCGTCACCGTCACCACCCGCACCCTCAGCGGCTTGAGCGACGCGATCTCCTGAGGAGTCATCTTGCGAAAACTGGTGCGCAAGGTGTTGGCGATGGAGTCGAGCTGCGTATTACCTTTCGGTACCGCCGTCAGGAACCGGAATATCTGGTCGCCGACGCGAATGACGGTCACGTCAAAATCCCATTTATCGGCACTTGCACGGGCCGTTGCCGCCTCGAGGCCATTGATCTGCGTTTCCCTGACGGTCTCGGGCAGCAGGCCGGCAACCCAGCCGCTGGTCAGGTAGTTGCCAAGGCTCGTCTGCTTCGGGTCCGCCACGCCGTCAAAGCGGATTGCCACGTCACCCGGACCCGTCGCCAGCACGGCCTCGACTTTGTTATCGATGACGAAACCTTCCGGCACATCGAAACGAATGCCGAGCGTGCCGTGCAGGAATGTCTGGCCGCGGACATAACCTTCCTGCGGACTGTCGCCGTAGAGCAGGCCGTCTATGCCATCCAGAAACCAGTCGCGGCCACGATCCCCGACCTGGCCTTCCTGGCCGAAGGCGCGCGCATGGCGGCGTGCAAGCTCGATGCGCTGCGGCGTGTTGGGGTGGCTGGAAAGGAAGTCGAGACTCTGATCGTTTTCAGGGTCGGCCGAGGAAAATCGCGCATAGGCCGCCATGGAATCCAGGAACCGCGGCGAAGCAAAGGGGTCGTAACCCGCCTCGCCAAGCATCCGCACGCCGATGACGTCCGCCTGCAATTCCTGCTGACGGGAAAACGCCGCGAGCCGCAGCTTACCGCGCGCCAGAGCCTGCTTGCCGGCGAGATCGCTCGAAAGCACCTCGGCGACGACGCGGCTGGCAATGACCTCCGCCTCTTCGCGGCGTTGACGTTCGATGCCATGATTGGCGGTGACGTGGCCCATTTCATGCGACAGCACGGCTGCCACTTCCGATGCATCGTTGGCAAGCGCAAGAAGCCCGCGCGTCACATAGAGATACCCACCCGGCAGCGCAAAAGCGTTGATGGCTGGCGAGTTCAAGATGGTAATGCGGTAAGACTGCTGCGGATTTTCCGAGACGGCCGTCAGCGCCCCCGCAATGCGGGCGACAAGCCGCTCCGTCTTCGCATCGCGATATTCGCCACCGTAGCTCGCCACGATGCGCGGATGCTCACGCGCGCCCATCTGGGCACGGGGATCGTTCTTCTGAACCTGTTCCACGGTCTGCGGATTGTCCGAAGGACGCAAGGTGGATTGGTAGGCAGGACTGAACAGGGACTGGCAGGATGATAGCAACACCGCGGACGCCGCCAACGCGGAACAGGCAGCAACCATTCTCCCGGAACGGCGACGTCCTGACCGGGAAATGAGCCCCCCCTGTGCAGTCATGCTATTTCTCATTCTCTCTGCCTGCCCCTAACGTTCCTGATCATCCGTTAATTGCAGACCAGAATAACAGATTCGCCCCAAAGGGCGATGAATGCCAAAACGGTAAAAACGATCCACCCAGTGCGGAATATTCCTGAAGAACCCAATAATTCCCATCTTTTCTCGGGCAACAACTAGAAACTGGCAATTGCAAATTCGCGTCATTGAAGTCACCCGAAGCGATTGCCAGCGGCACGCGTCGAAAATAAGGCGGTCACCCGTTCAGGAAACTGTCCACCGCCTTCACATTTTGTGTGACAAAGAAATCTTGGGTCGACCCCGTATAGACAACGCGGCCTTGATCAAGAAAAACCACCTTCTGCGCCAGCTTTTTGATGTCTTCGGGATGGTGCGTGACAATAATCACCGTGTTTTTTGTTTCATGATGCAAGTCGAGCAGGAGCGACGTCATGCCGGCCCGCAGGCCCGGATCGAGGGCCGCAAAAGGCTCATCAAGCAGCATGACCGGCTTTTTCCTCACCAGTGCGCGCGCCAGCGCCGCTCTCTGCCTCTCTCCGCCGGAAAGCGTGCCCGGCAGGCGTTTGTCGAACCCGGCAAGACCGACCCTTGCCAGCGCCACCTCGATCCGTTGCCGGTCTTCCGGTCGCAGCCGCAATCCAGGGCTCACACCCAAAGCGACATTGGTGAAGATATCGAGATGGGCGAAGAGATTGTTGTCCTGAAAGATCGATGAGACCGGCCGTTCGGAAGGATCGAGGCCCGTTACATCACGCCCATCGATCATCACGCGACCGGAATCGGGTTCCTCGAAACCGGCGACGAGATTGAGAAGCGTCGATTTGCCTGAACCCGATGCGCCGACGACCGCAATGATCTGCCCTTGCGGGAAGGTGCAGTCCAGCCGGAAATCCTGCGTTCCGAGTCGCAGCCTGACCTCCTCCAGCTTCACGGCGAAATCTTTCTCCGTCATATGTTGGCCCTTGCGGATTGGGATTGTCGTGAGACGCCGCCCGCGGCCAGCAGCAGGCAGACGACCCCGAGAAGGAAGGCATAACCGGCCGCGTCGTTTGTCCGGTAGCTGCCCATGCTGCTATAGACCAGCCAGGGCAAGGTTACAAAATCCTCCGAACCGAACAGCGCGACCGCGCCGAGATCACCCAGCGACAGAGCCATGGCGAAGGAGAACGCCATGGCGAGCGGTCGCCACAGGACCGGCAGATCGGCAATCCTTAATCGCCTCACGCCCTCAAGGCCAAGACTGGCAGAAAGCCGACCAGTGCGCAGGAAATGACTGGCAAAGGCTGGCTCCAGCACCCGCATGGCAAGCGGCAAAGCCATCAGCATGTTGATGAGCGCCACGAGAAAGGGCGCCTGAAAGGTGGCATCGCCAAAACCGCGCAACAGCAAAAACCACCCGCTGCCCAACACGACCGGTGGTACCAGCAGCACCAGCGAAGACCCGGCACCAAGCATGGCCGACAGGGCGCGAAGGGGCCGCCACACCCGCCGCCTCGAGCCTATCGCCTGACGCGCGCCGATGATCGCCACGCAGCAGACGATGACGAACGTCGCCGAAAGCATAGCGATTGCAAGGCTGGTCATCGCCGCCCGCCGGAAAATTGGCGCGGACAGAAGGCGCGGCAGGTCGGAACTCAGTCCCGAGACGGCGATGGCGATAAGCGGCAGGCTAATGAAGAGAACGGCAAGAGTGATAGCCCCACCATCCCATAGATGGACACCAATGCCCCGGCCGTCGAACCGGCGAAGGGGCCGGCCAAGCGACGGAATCTCGGCCTCAGCGGAAGGAAGGAGCGCAAGAAGGCCAAGCAGAATGGCGGTGAGCGCAATCTGCAAAACAGACAGCGCGATCGCCCGCTGCGGATCGAAATCGAACCGCAGGGCCTGATAGATCGCCACCTCAAGTGTGGTGGCTGCCGGTCCGCCGCCTAACAGCAGCACGAGCGTGAAGCTGGTCGCGCACAACATGAAAACGAGGCCGGCGATGCCGGGCATGACCCGAGCGACCGCTGGCCATTCGATAAAACGGAAAGTCGAAACCGGCCCCATGCCGAGACTTGCCGCCATGCGCCAATATTCGCCCGGAATCCGCTCCAGCGTCGCCAGCATCAGCCGGATCGAAAGCGGCAGATTAAAAAACACATGGGCGATGAGGATGCCGGAAAGACCGTAAATGCTGAACGGCTCGTCCACGCCGGCGGACGTCAGGACTGTGTTCAACACCCCCTGCCTGCCCCAGATGGTGATAATACCGAAGGCGCCGACGATGACAGGCAGCCCCATCGGCACCGCCATCAGCCTGATCACCCAGGTCCGCCCGGGAAAGGCCCGGCGTCGGCCAAGCGCCAACGCTACCGGCAGCCCCAAGACAATGGAAAAAACCGTAGAGAGCGTTGCCTGATATAGTGTGAAACGCAGGATACGCAGCGTATAGGGATCCATCACCCCGGCGGCCGATCCTCCCGCATCGAAGGTAAAAAGGGCTGCGACAGCGAGCGCCATGAACAGGAAAACGGCGGCAAAAGCCGCCGTTCCGAGGATGATCGACCGTCGATAATCCCGACGCAACATCATGCGGAAGCGTGCCTCTTGCTCAGTTCATGCTCATGGCGGCAAGCCATTCGTCGATCCAGACTTTGCGGTTCTTCGCCACCTCTTCCGGATCCATCAGAAATGTCCTCTGCGGCACCACAAGCTTTGAAAACGCTTCCGGCAGCGGCTTGGAGGTGGCCGCAGCCGGCATCATCCAGTTGTTTTCGGGAATGGCATCCTGAAAGCCCGGCGTGAGCGTGAACGCAAGGAACTGCTTTGCCAGCTCCTTGTGCGGCGCATTTTTGAGAAGGCCGGAAACCTCTATCTGGATGTAGTGACCTTCAGAGAACGGCGCGGCTTGGTACCGATCAGTTTTTTCAGCAACCATGTGATAGGCAGGAGAGGTCGTGTACGACAGCACCATCGGCACCTCACCCTTGGTGAAAAGGCCATAGGATTCTGACCAGCCCGGCGTGACGGTCAAAATGCGCTTTTTAAGCTTCGCCCAGGCTTCAGGGGCCTTGTCGCCATAGACGGACTTTACCCACAGCAGCAGCCCAAGCCCCGGCGTGGAGGTGCGCGGGTCCTGAATGACGATTTTTTGCGAAGGATCGCCTTCCACCAGCTCTTTCAGGCTTGCCGGCGGTATCTTGACGGTCTGCGTGTCGTAGATGACGGCGAAGTGACCATAGTCATAAGGCACAAAGACATCGTCCTTGTAACCGCCCGGCACCTTGGCAGCCGAGGCGTCGATGCCGCTGACATCAAAAAGCCCGGTCTGTTTGGCTTCCGCGATGAGATTTGTGTCGAGACCAACCACGACATCGGCTTTGGACCCCGTGCCTTCGAGCTTTAACCGGTTGAGCAGCGCGACACCATCCGCCACACCGACGAAATTGACAGTGCAGTTGCAGACCGTCTCAAAAGCTTCCTTCACTTTAGGGCCTGGACCCCACTCCGAAACAAAGCTTTCATAGGTATAAACAGTGAGCTCTTGCTTGTCTTGCGCCTCAGCAAAACCGGGCAGCAGCAAAGCGGCGATGACAGAATTCAGGAAAAAACGACGGCGCACGGGTATCTCCTCAAACAAAAAGGGAAATAGCCGCCTGTCCAAAAGCCGTCTAATCCCTCCGCCGGTATGAACCGGATCAGGTTCTTCGGGTTGGCAAGCCTCTCAGCCTTCTGCACAAAAGCGCACAAGACACCCCGTTAGATCAAGATGATGGTGTAGTCCCCTCGCCTTATCTTGGCAAGATGGCTCGTCTCAGCCCTGCTGCGTCATATGCACGAGTTCCCAGACATGCCCGTCGGGATCCTGGAAGCTGCCGGCATACATGAAGCCGTGGTCCTGAACCGGCTTCCAGCCGTTGCCACCAGATGCGAGAGCGGTTGCGATCATCCGGTCGATTTCCTCGCGGCTGCCGGCGGAAAGACAGGTTAACACCTCGGTGCTGCTTTTGGCGTCGGCAATCTCACCGTTGATGAAATCGCGAAAACGCTCTTCCTGAAGAAGCATCACGAAGATGTTCTCTTCTACGATCATGCAGAGCGTGCGGTCGTCGGAATATTCCGGATTGAAGCTGAAACCGAGTGCCGTGAAGAAGTTTCTCGATACTTCGATGCTCTTGACCGGCAGGTTGACGAAAATCATGCGCATTTCAGACCTCCTCCATGACGAGCGGGCATAGAACGTCAATTCCGCCTGTGTGTCAAAGCGCGGATGCACCCGTTACGCTGCATCAACCCTCCAGCTCCTCGCGCAACATCTCAAGCTCCAGCCATTCCTCTTCCATGGCCTCCAGCTTGTCACGCAGCTTTTCCATTTCCTGCGCGAGTTTGTTGAAGGTCGTCTGGTCCTTGGCAAAGAGTTCCGGGTCAGCCATACGCTGTTCCCGTTTTGCGATCTCTTCCTGGGTCTTCTCCATCTCCTTCGGCAGATTTTCGAGCGCGAATTTCTGCTTGAAGGAGAGTTTACCCTTCGTCTTTGCAGGCTCCTGCGACGCCGAGGCGGAAGATGACGCTTTCGCCTTTTCCTGCTTCTCCGCCTTGCGCTTTTCGTCCGCAGCACCCTTGCGCTGCGCCATCATGTCAGAATAGCCGCCGGCATATTCGATCCAGCGCCCGTCAGGCTGGTCGGGATTAACAGGCGCGATCGTGGAGGTCACGGTGCGGTCGAGAAAATCGCGGTCGTGGCTGACGAGGATGACCGTGCCGGAGAAGCCGGCAACGATTTCCTGCAGGAGGTCGAGCGTTTCGATATCGAGATCGTTGGTGGGCTCGTCGAGGATCAGAAGGTTGGTCGGCCGCGCCAGAATACGCGCGAGAATGAGGCGCGCGCGTTCGCCACCGGACAGGTTGCGAATGGGCGTGCGGGCCTGTTCCGGCTGGAACAGGAAATCTTTCATGTACCCCGTCACATGCTTCAACTCGCCGTTAACGAGCAGGTTTTCCCCGCGGCCATCGGTCAGATAATGCGCGAGCGTATCGTTCGGGTTGAGATCCTCGCGCTTCTGGTCGAGCGTCGCGATCTCCAGATTGGTGCCGAGCTTCACCGTGCCGCTATCCGGCTCGAGCTGGCCCGTGAGCATCTTCAGAAGCGTCGTCTTGCCAGCACCGTTGGGGCCCACGAAACCGATACAGTCACCGCGATGGACACGCAGCGAAAACGGCGCGACGATGACGCGCTCGCCATAGGCCTTGGTGATGCTGTCGGCCTCGATGACGAGCTTGCCGGACTCTCGACCCTCCGTCACGGTTGCCTGGACGGAGCCCTGCGGCCCCTTATGGCCGCGATATTCCGCGCGCATTGCCTGAAGCTCGCCGACGCGACGCATGTTGCGCTTTCGCCTTGCGGTCACACCATAGCGCATCCAGTGTTCTTCGCGCTCGATGGCCTTGCCGAGCTTGTGCTGCTCCAGCTCTTCTTCTTCCAACACCTTGTCGCGCCATTCCTCGAAATGGGCAAAGCCACGGTTGAGACGGCGCGACTGGCCACGATCCAGCCAGACGGTAGAGGTCGAAACCTTTTCGAGAAAGCGACGGTCGTGCGAAATCAGCACCAGCGCACTGCGTGTCTGTTGCAACTCGCTTTCCAACCATTCGATGGTCGGCAGGTCCAGATGGTTGGTCGGCTCGTCCAGCATCAGAATATCGGGTTCCGGCGCCATAACGCGGGCCAGAGCCGCCCGGCGGGCCTCGCCGCCGGAAAGGCTCTCCGGATTTTCCTGTCCGGTGAGGCCAAGATGTTCGAGAAGATAGGTGACACGATAGGGATCGTCGCCGGGCCCGAGCCCCGCTTCGGCGTAGGCCTGAACCGTATCGTAACCGGCAAAGTCCGGGGCCTGTTCGAGATAACGGATCGTCGCGGCCGGATGCCGGAACACCTCGCCCGACTGCGCCTCGACGAGACCCGCGGCAATCTTCATCAGCGTGGACTTGCCCGAGCCATTGCGTCCGACAAGGCAGATGCGGTCGCCCGGCTCTACCTGGAGATTGGCGCCGTCGAGCAGCGGGGTCACGCCGAAGGTCAGCTTGATGTCATCGAGTTTCAGAATTGGGGGTGCCAAGGCATCAGGCTCCGGTCAGATCATAGGGGCGGGCAAGCACGATGGCTTTTCCGCTTTTCAGCGAGAAATGCACGAGCCCGCCATTCGCGACATTGGAAATAGTGCGGGAAGAGCCGAAAGCAAGCGCAAAATCGTCCAGCGGATAGCGCACATTGCCGATATCGAGCCCCTCAAGGGCCGTAAAGCCGGCAACAGAGAACAGCGAAGCGGGCGGCAGATCGATATCCATCGAACCGGGGAGCAAGGGGCGTGCCTCTTCTTCGCCGGATGTCAGTGTCACTTCAAGACCACGCTCGGCGAGCGCCACCGCATAAAGAAGATGCTGAAGTGCATGGTCGCTGCGTGGGCCGCCCAATGCGCCAACGAGCACCAGCGACCGAGCGCCGCGGGAAAGCGCCTCCGAAACGGCAATCTCCCCATCCGTCACGGCTTTTGCGGCCGGATACGGCTGCCGTTTGACATCGGGCCAGGTGTCGAGCAGCGCCTGATTGGCGGAATCGAAATCGCCCACCCACAGTTCGGGTGTTAAACCAAGCGGCGCGGCATGGCGCATACCGCCGTCGGCAGCGATCACGCGGCTATTCGCGACGGCCTGTTTCAGGCGATCGGTAACCGTCACATCGCCGCCAAGCAGAATGGTGAAACGCGCATTGTCCATGCCCTGCCTTACCGCACCTCGGCCGAAAATGGAAAGGCGAAAGCCTTATAAAACCGCCTATATTGATTTTCGCCAGCTTCGGGATTATGAAACGCCTCAGTGGTGATTTGCCGACCGGCTTGCAGCCACTTTAAAGAAGTCGCTAAAGGGTCGAGGAAAAGGGCAATTTCCTGGGACCGGTCGCGATTTCCGCTGCCGGTTTTTTTGTTTTCGCAACGTTCTTTACGTCATCCGGAAAAGAGAGTTCGACATGCCAATCAAGATTCCCGATACGCTTCCCGCCTTTGAGACCCTGGTTCATGAGGGTGTGCGGGTCATGACCGAAACGGCTGCCATCCGGCAGGATATCCGTCCGCTCCAGATCGGGCTTCTCAACCTCATGCCGAACAAGATCAAGACGGAAATCCAGATGGCGCGCCTCGTCGGCGCCTCGCCGCTTCAGGTGGAACTCTCGCTCGTCCGGATCGGCGGTCATCGCGCCAAGAACACGCCGGAAGAACATCTCCTCTCCTTCTACGAGACGTGGGAAGAGGTGCGTCACCGCAAGTTCGACGGTTTCATCATCACCGGCGCTCCCATCGAGCTCCTCGACTATGAGGACGTTACCTACTGGAATGAAATGCAGAAGATCTTCGAGTGGACCCGCACCAATGTCCATTCGACGCTCAACGTCTGCTGGGGCGCGATGGCCGCCATCTATCACTTCCACGGGGTTCCGAAATACGAGCTGAAGGAAAAAGCTTTCGGGGTCTATCGCCACCGCAATCTCTGCCCCTCCTCGATCTATCTCAACGGCTTTTCAGATGACTTCCAGGTTCCGGTCTCGCGCTGGACCGAGGTTCGCCGCGCCGATATCGAAAAGCATCCCGATCTCGAAATTCTGATGGAATCGGAGGAAATGGGTGTTTGCCTGGTGCATGAGAAGGCGGGCAATCGTCTCTACATGTTCAATCATGTCGAATATGATTCGACATCGCTTTCGGACGAGTATTTCCGCGACGTGCATGCCGGCGTGCCAATCAAGCTGCCGCATGATTATTTCCCGCACAACGACCCGGAACTTGCACCGCTCAACCGTTGGCGCAGCCATGCCCACCTGTTTTTCGGGAACTGGATCAACGAAATTTACCAGACGACGCCCTACGATCTCGACGCTATCGGACAGATGGCCGCCTGAACTGCGGGATTGCGAATTGCCGGAAAATGACGCAACGTCCGCCCGGCAATTCGCGACACCAGGGAGAATGACGAGATGAGCGACGGCGCGGCACGGGAAGATTTCGGTTTCACGGCAACCGGTGAGAAGATCGAACGGGTAACCATCTCCAAGGGTGGCCTTACGGCGAAGGTCATTACCTGGGGCGCCGTCATTCAGGATCTGCGCCTTGAGGGTCATCAGCCGCCACTCGTTCTCGGCTTCGACAAATTCGAGGATTACAAATATTCCTCCTATTTCGGCGCCACCCCCGGCCGAAATGCCAATCGCATCGGCAACGGGAAGTTCTCCATCGATGGCCACGACTATCAACTGGAACTGAACGAAAAAGGCGTAAGCCACCTGCATGGCGGCAGCGACGGCATGGGCAAGCGCAACTGGATGCTGATGGAACATGGCGAAAGCCACGTGGTCCTGCAGATCATCGACCCCGATGGCCGCGCTGGTTACCCCGGCAACTGCACGGTTACGGCCACCTATACGATCCTTGATGGTGGGGTGCTGTCGGTCGTTTACGAAACGGTGACCGACAAACCCACCATCGCCAATGTCTGCCAGCATTCCTATTTCAATCTGGATGGGGCGGATACGGCCCTCGGCCACGAGATCAGCATCGCCGCCGACTTATACCTTCCGACAAACGAGCGGCAGATCCCAACCGGGGAAATACGCCCCGTGGACGGGACGGTGTTCGACCTGCGCCAGCCGACGCCAATGCGACGCGAGGAAAACGGCGAACAGGTGCTCTACGATCACAATTTCTGTCTTTCCCCGGAGCGTCGCGCCAAGTCCAAGGTCGCCCGCGCCTATTCTCCAGCCTCCGACATCGCCCTTGAGGTTCACACCACTGAGCCCGGCGTGCAGTTCTATTCCGCCTTCAAGCTGGACGTTCCGGTTCCTGGCCTTGATGGCCGCCGTTATGGCCCGTTCGCCGGCTTCTGCCTGGAAACGCAGATCTGGCCTGACGCCGTCAATCATCCGGATTTTCCGAACGCCATCCTGCGCCCGGGCGAAACCCTGCGTCAGGAAACGGATTATATTTTCAAGAAAGGCTGACGCGGCGCGAGCGAATCAATCCAGCACGCAGCCGACATAGCTGCCGGAGGCGCGGGCACGACGCTCGATAAGACCGGCGAGCCTTTGCAGTCCGCGCCCGGGCTTGCTTGCAACACGATCGATCGGATTGGGCAGCGAGACCGCGAGTAGTGCTGCCTGCCTGGAACTGAGCTTTGCGGCCGGCACTTTGAAATGGTGCTGGGCTGCGGCCTCGATGCCGTAAATGCCCGGCCCCCACTCCGCGACGTTCAGATAAATTTCCATCATCCGCTTTTTCGACCAGACGAAGTCAGCCGCGATCGCCAACGGCAGCTCCAGCCCCTTGCGCAGGAAAGAGCGTCCATTCCATAAAAACAGGTTCTTGGCCGTCTGCATTGGAATGGTGCTGGCACCACGCGTGGAGGCCCCGTCCAGCGCATCGGTCACAACGGACTGCATCTGGTTCCAGTCGACGCCGCCATGGAAACAGAATTGCCCGTCTTCAGACATCATCACCGACTGAACAAGGCGCGGCGAAATATCCTCGAGGGGCACCCAGCGCCTGTCATAACCTTGAAAAGTCGCGAGATCGGCAAGCATCAGCGTGGACACCGGCCGGATGAATGGCAGCGCATAAACCGGGATCAGCAGATACGGCAGGATAAGCAATGCCAGCAAGGTCAGGATGATGCGCTTGGCCAACGTGCGAAAATCCACCTTCGGACTGCTCCGGTCTTGCGCCGAGACGGCGTAATCTGCGTCGCTTTCAGGCGTACTGCTCAATATTCGTCAAAGCCCCGCACCAATTGAAGCCTTTCATAGTCCATTGCTGCCTTCAAGGCGAGTCCGCCGGCAGCTTGCTCCCATGGAATCACGAAAAGGTTGCTTGCCCTCGCCCGGCATGCCAAAGAGCGCGGCATGGACGCTCAGATGATCAAATTCGAAATGCGGCTGCGTGAAAACGCGGCGAGGACCGAGGGCCTGCTCGGGCAACTGCTTTCGGGCGAAGCCCGCGCGGACGAGATAACGCGCCCGGAGAAGCTGCTTGCCGCCATACGCCATGGCGTGCTGAACGGCGGTAAGCGCCTGCGGCCATTCCTGGTCATCGAAAGCGCCGCGCTTCTGGGCGGAGATGCCGATGCCGCACTTCACGTCGGCGTCGCGTTGGAATGCCTTCATTGCTACTCGCTTGTTCATGATGACCTGCCAGCCATGGACGATGATGACCTGCGCCGCGGCCAGCCGACCGTGCATCGCAAATTTGATGAGGCGACTGCCATCCTCGCGGGTGACAGCCTGTTGACACTTGCCTTCGACATCATCGCCTCGGACGAAAATCCGCTTTCACCCGATCGCAAAGTCGCGCTTGTGCTTTCGCTTGCCCGGGCGGCCGGGATCGGCGGCATGGCAGGTGGGCAGGCGCTTGATCTCGCGGCCGAAAAGAACCCGCCCGACGAGCCCGGAGTCGTTACATTGCAGGCTATGAAAACGGGCGCCCTGCTGCGCTTTGCCTGCGAGGCTGGCGCGCTGATTGCTGGCAGTGACCTATCCGAACGGCAAAGACTGCGCCTCTTCGGTGAAAAGCTCGGCTTGGCGTTCCAGCTGGCCGATGACCTGCTGGACCTGACTGCCGACGCCGCCACCATGGGCAAGGCAACTGGCAAGGACGCTGCCCGTGGCAAGGGCACGCTTGTGGCCCTGCGCGGCGAAGAATGGGCGCGCCGCAAGTTGCAGGAGCAGGTGGGCGAAGCGAGCGAACTCCTGGCCCCCTATGGCGAAAAGGCCGCGATTCTCACCGCGGCCGCAAAGTTCATCGCTGAACGGAAAAGCTGACAAGGTTTTCGCGACGTTGCTCGGTCATGACGGACGAGATCCGGCATCCAGCGAATACGCGTTTGCGCCAGAGAAGGAGTTTTCAGCGATCAATGACTTGATTGCACGTCACCCCGGAACAGTCCGGGGTGACGGCTTTAAGCTATTGCTTTAGCGGCGAAATCAGTACTTCAACGCGGCGGTTCTGCGCGCGGCCGTCGGGCGTTGCATTCGAGGCAATCGGTTGTGACGGACCGAAGCCTAGGGTCGAGATACGTCGCTGGTCGACTCCGCGTGCGCCGAGATAATTTGCGACTGACGCCGCGCGACGCTCCGAAAGCGCCTGGTTGTGCGGCAGGCTACCGGTGGAATCGGTGTGGCCGTTGATGTCGATCAGCGTGCGGTTGAACTTGTTCAGCACGATGGCGACGGAATCGAGCGTTGGGTAGAAGGGCGGAATGACCTGATCCTGATCCGTCGCGAAGGTGATGTTCGATGGCATGTTGAGAACGATGCTGTCGCCACGGCGCGTCACCGAAACGCCGGTTCCCTGCAGCTGGGCGCGAAGCTCGGCTTCCTGGCCGTCCATGTAGTTGCCGATCGCACCACCTGCGAGCGCACCGATACCAGCGCCGATAAGCGCAGCATTGCGGCGACCGACCGGCGAACCGCCGACAGCAAGACCCCCGAGAGCACCGACAACGGCGCCGATGCCGGCGCCACCTGCCGTGTTCGACATCTTCTGCTCGCCCGTATAGGGATCGGTCGTGGTGCAGGCGGAAAGATAAGTGCCGCAAAGGGCGACGATCGCGATTTTTTTGATCATGTTTCTGGATGCTCCGAGAGGTTCAGGAGGTATGACAGTGGATTTCGGGCCATTGCAGCTTACGCATTATTCCGCCGCGTCTTTCCGGCCAAAACGCTTTTCGATGTAATCGATCACCAGCGCCTCAAAATCAGCGGCGATGTTGGGGCCGCGCAGGGTGAGCGCCTTTTCGCCATCGATGAAAACAGGTGCCGCTGGGCTCTCACCGGTGCCGGGCAGCGAAATGCCGATATCGGCGTGTTTGCTTTCGCCGGGGCCATTGACGATGCAGCCCATGACGGCGACGTTGAGCGCCTCGACACCGGGATATTTCTCACGCCAGGTCGGCATGTTCTTACGAATGTCGTTCTGGATGTTCTGGGCGAGCTCCTGGAAGACAGTGGACGTGGTCCGTCCACAGCCGGGACATGCCGCAACGACTGGAATGAACTGACGGAAACCCATCACCTGCAGCAATTCCTGAGCCACCTGCACCTCACGGGTACGGTCGCCATTCGGCTCGGGCGTGAGCGATACGCGGATCGTGTCGCCAATGCCATGCTGCAGCACATAACCCATGGCGGCGGAGGAGGCGACGATGCCCTTCGAACCCATGCCCGCCTCGGTCAAGCCCAGATGCAGGGCGTGGTTGGATCGTTCCGACAGCATCGAATAGACGGCGATCAGGTCCTGAACCTGACTGACTTTAGCCGACAGGATGATGCGATTGCGCGGCAGGCCGATCTCTTCGGCAAGCTCGGCGGAAATCAGCGCTGACTGAACGATGGCTTCCCGCGTGACCTGACGGGCGGAGAGCGGAAAACCCTGCTCCTTGTTCCTGTCCATCAGCGTCGTCAGCAGCTCCTGATCGAGCGACCCCCAGTTCACGCCGATGCGAACGGGCTTGTCATAACGGATCGCCATTTCGACGATTTCGCCGAACTGCTTATCCTTCTTGTCCTTGAAACCGACATTGCCGGGATTGATGCGGTATTTGGCCAGTGCCTCTGCACAGGCCGGATGATCGGCCAGAAGCTTGTGGCCTATATAATGGAAATCCCCGACAAGCGGCACATCCATCCCAAGGCGCAGCAGCCGTTCGCGGATTTTCGGCACAGCGGCAGCGCTCTCGTCACGATCAACCGTAATGCGCACGATTTCCGAGCCGGCCCGGAAGAGCGCCGCCACCTGTTGCACGGTGGCGTCGATGTCCGCCGTGTCGGTGTTCGTCATCGACTGCACGACGACGGGGGCCCCGCCACCAACGATGACACCGCCGACGTCGACGGCGACGGATGCACGGCGGGGCTTTGGATCGTAATCGGCAGGTGACGTCATGGCGGTCTCTGGAGCTTGCGGCAAGGTATGGCATTTGAGGTGAAACAGGCAAGCCTGCTTGTCAACACCCAACGCACGGGAGCTTCTACTTTACCGCAATCATGGCAAAATTCGAGACGCCTATTCCTTGCCCGCACCATCTGCATGGCGGGCAAGCCGCGAAAGCAGGAGAACCACGACATGCAGAAGCGGCAGGAACAGGAAAACACTGGCGAGGCCGGTATGCTCGGCAATGAAGCCGATTGCCGACGGCGCCACCAGAATGCCCGAATAACCCATTGTCGTGACGACCGAAAGACCAATCCCCGGTGCCAACCCCGGCATGTTGCCGGCCGCCGAAAAGGCAATGGGCACCATGTTGGAGATGCCGATGCCTGCAATCGCAAAGCCGATAATGGCGATGGTGGAATTTTCCGCAACACCGGCAATCAGGAGTCCGAGGATCGACATTGCCGAACAGAAGCGCAGCGTCGTGACGGCGCCAAAGCGATCGCGCACGAGGTCGCCAGCAAAGCGCATCGCCGCCATCGTCATGGAAAAGGCCGCAAAAGCAAAACCGGATTGCGAGACGGACGCACCGAGTTCATTGCGCAGATAAAGTGCACCCCAGTCAAGAATCGCCCCTTCCGGGATCATCGAGAACAAGGCCATCAAGCCGATGATCCAGGGCAACGGCGTCAGCGGCAGTCCGCCTTTCGGACGCTCCTCCTCCGGATGCGGCCGGTCCGCGAGGACCCGCGGCCAGGCGATGACCAGAAGCACAAGCGCGATGAGTGTAAGCGCAATGGCATGTCCCTGCACACCGATGGCCGTGATGAGGTAACCACCAAGACCCGCGCCGATCAGGCCTCCCAGGCTCCAGAAGGCGTGACAGGACGACATGATCGCCCGCCGCATATCCCGCTCCACCGCGACGGCGTTGGCATTCATCGCGACATCCATAGCCCCGGTCAGTCCACCGAACAGGAACACCGCGATCACGCCGGCCCAGACCGTGCCTGCCCAGGAGATGAAGAGCAACGTCGGCAGGAAGATCGCAGCCGTGACGAGGCTTACGGTCCTTGAGCCAAAACGGGCGATCTGGGAGCCGGCAATCGGCATGAAGACAAGCGAGCCGATGCCGAAGACGAGAATGATGAGGCCGAGCGCGCTTTCGCTCAACGAAAGCCGCGCCGCGAATTCCGGAATTTTGGGCGCCCATGATCCCATCATGAAGCCGTTCATCAGGAACAGCAGGGAAACGCCCAGCCTTTGCCTTGTCAGATAAGACGAGCGCTTGGCCGTCGGCGAAAATGTCGTAGGGCCATTCATCGGCACTATCCTTTAGACTTGACCAGTGGAAATCGCACAGCGTCACTCGCGCCGCAATCAACCTCGACGCCTTTTGCACGCAGCGCCTCGACCATGGCGCGGTCGGCATCCTGTTCGAGCACGAGGCTAAGAGGCGGGGAAAAATCATGCACGTGAAAAGCAGCCTTATGGCCGAGCTTTTCCGTGGTAATCGCGGCGACGATCCGCTGGCTGGCGCTGCAGGCAAGCCGCTTGAACACCGCGTCCTCGAAAACATCCGCCGAAAGCCCGGTCTCGGCAGCAGCGCCGCAGACACCGAGAACACACAGATCCGGCCGCATCAACTCCAGCTGCCGCAATGCCATGGCGTCGATTGCAGCACCAACGGCCGCATCGACCTTGCCGCCAATCAGCACGAGATCAATATCGGCACGCCCCGTCAGTTCGGCAGCGATGGCCGGGGTATTCGTCACCACGGTCAGGTTGAGACCGGCCGGGATCGCGCGGGCAATGGCAAGATTGGTGGAACCCGCATCGATGAAGACGACCTTCCCCGGCTCAAGCAGCGGCAGCACGGACCGCGCCAACAGCGCCTTCCGGTCCTCATCCTCGGCAATCCGTGTCTTCAACGGAACCGTCTTGTTATCCGAGAGCAAGGCTCCACCGTAAACCCGAAGGCATTCCCCGCGCGCTGCCATTTCGCGCAGATCGCGGCGCACGGTATCTTCGGAAACGCCGAAGTTTTGCGCCAGATCCTGCGCGAGAACGCGGCCGCTTTGCCGCAACTGCTCGAGGATAAGCGCCTGCCGCTCACTGACAAAATGGTCGCTCATGAAAACTCATGCATAAACGGGAACAAACGTGTAAGAACATGCATAAACAAGTTTCTGCCGTAGCGCAATAAAAAAACGCCCGCCGAGAAGGCGGGCGTCTACGAGTCTGTTGCCGGGAGGAGTTACGCCGTTATTCGGCGTAAGCGATCAACAAGTCCTTCGCGTCGATCTGGTCGCCTGGTCGTACCAAGACTTCGGCGATCTTGCCGTCGCGTTCGGCATGCAGCGCGGTTTCCATCTTCATGGCCTCGATAGAAAGCAGCACGTCGCCGGCCTTGACCTCCTGACCCTGGTTGACGAAGACCCTGCTGATGACACCCGGCATTGGCGCGCCAACATGCGACGCGCTTCCCGGTTCGGCCTTGCGGCGCGCGGCAGAGCCGGAAGCGCCATGGGCGCGATCCGGCACCTTGATGCGGCGCGGCTGGCCGTTGATCTCGAAAAACACCGTGACCATGCCCTTGTCATCCGTGCCGGACGAGGCTTGATTGACGATAACAAGCGTCTTGCCGCGTTCAATATCGGCAAACAGCTCTTCACCATCCTCCATGCCGTAGAAATAGGCATGGGTAGGCAGAACGGAGACAGGGCCGTAGGTTTCTGCTGCCAGAGCGAAGTCGGTGAAGACCTTCGGATACATCAGGTAGGATGCAAACTCGAAGTCGTCGACCTTGCGCTCCAGTTTTGTCTCGATTGCCTTCCGCTCCGCATCCAGGTCGGCGTCGGGCAAAAGCGAGCCAGGACGAACCGTATAGGGCTCGTCACCCTTCAACGCCTTTTTCTGCAGGGCCGCCGGCCATCCGCCGGGCGACTGTCCGAGATCGCCCTTCAGCATCGACACGACAGAGTCCGGGAAGGACACTTCACGGTCGGGATTTTCGACATCCGCGACCGTCAGGTCCTGGCTCACCATCATCAGCGCCATGTCACCGACGACCTTGGAGGACGGCGTCACCTTGACGATATCACCAAACATCCTGTTCGCATCCGCATAGGCCTGTGCCACCTCGTGCCAGCGGCTTTCGAGGCCCAGCGAACGCGCCTGTTCCTTGAGGTTGGTGAACTGGCCGCCCGGCATTTCATGCAGATAGACTTCCGAGGCCGGTCCCTTGAGATCGCTCTCGAAGGCGGCATATTGATTGCGCACGGCCTCCCAATAGAAGGAAATGCGGCGGATCCACTCGGGATCAAGGCCGGTATCGCGTTCCGATCCTGCGAGCGCCTCCACGATCGAGCCAAGGCATGGCTGCGACGTATTGCCGGAGAAGGCGTCCATGGCCGCATCGACGGCGTCGACACCGGCATCCACGGCGGCAAGAACCGTCGCCGCCGAAATACCCGACGTATCGTGGGTGTGGAAATGGATGGGCAGGCCCGTTTCTTCGCGCAGCGCCTTGAACAGGACTTTCGCCGCGGCCGGCTTCAACAGGCCAGCCATATCCTTGACGGCGATGATATGCGCGCCGGCCTGCTCCAGCTCCTTAGCAAGACTGGTATAATATTTCAGGTCATATTTCGGGCGGGCCGAGTTCAGTATATCGCCCGTGTAGCAGATAGTCGCCTCGCAGAGCTTGTTCTCTTCGGCAATGGCATCCATTGAAACCCGCATATTCTCCACCCAGTTCAGGCAGTCGAACACGCGGAAGAGATCGACCCCGCCCTTGGCGGCCTGCCGGACGAAGTATTTTACGACATTGTCGGGGTAATTTTTGTAACCGACGCCATTCGCGCCCCGCAGCAACATTTGCAGCAGCAGGTTCGGCGCGCCTTCGCGAATGAGTGCGAGACGCTCCCAGGGATCTTCCGTCAGGAAGCGCATGGAAACGTCGAAGGTCGCACCTCCCCAGCACTCCAGCGACAAAAGCTGCGGCAGGGCCTTGGCGTAAACGCTGGCGACGCGGGCAATGTCATGGGTGCGAACGCGGGTAGCGAGAAGCGACTGATGGCCATCACGCATGGTCGTATCGGTGATCAGAACGCGCTTTTCATTGCGCATCCACTCCGCAAAGCCCTTCGGGCCGAGCTTGTCCAGCAGCTGCTTGGTGCCATCTGGCGTCGGCGCATCAATGTAAGGCACGATAGGCTTTGCGGCCTTTTCGGGCGGTCTGGCGCGACCCTTGGTTTCCGGGTGACCATTGACGGTCACATCGGCCAGATAGGTGAGAAGCTTGGTGGCGCGGTCCTGACGCTTCACCTGCGCGAATAGCTCCGGCGTCGAGTCGATGAAACGCGTCGTATAGGTGTTGTTGCGGAAGCTGTCGTGACCGATGATGGCTTCCAGGAAGGTAAGGTTGGTCGCCACGCCGCGGATGCGGAACTCGCGCAGCGCGCGGTCCATGCGGCTGATCGCTTCATCCGGCTGCGGCGCCCAGGCCGTCACTTTCACCAGCAGCGGATCATAATAGCGGGTGATGACGGCGCCCGTGTAGGAAGTGCCGCCGTCCAGACGGATGCCGAAGCCCGAGGCGGAACGATAGGCGGTGATACGGCCGTAATCGGGAATGAAGTTGTGTTCGGGGTCTTCCGTCGTGATACGGCACTGCAGCGCATGGCCGTTGAGGCGGATGTCTTCCTGGCGCGGAACGCCCGATTCCGCCGTGCCGATGGCGGCACCTTCAAGAATGTGAATCTGCGCCTTGACGATATCGATGCCGGTGACGACTTCGGTGACCGTGTGCTCCACCTGGATGCGTGGGTTCACCTCGATGAAGTAGAACTTGCCGGTATCGGCATCCATCAGATATTCGACTGTGCCAGCGCCGATATAGTTGGTGGCACCCGCAATCTTCAGGGAGTAGGACGCAAGTTCCTGCCGCTGCGCTTCGGTAAGATAAGGCGCGGGCGCACGTTCGACGACCTTCTGGTTACGGCGCTGAATGGAACAGTCGCGTTCAAAAAGATGCACCACATTGCCATGTGTATCGCCAAGAATCTGGCTTTCCACGTGGCGCGCGCGCTCGACCAGCTTTTCCAGATAGACCTCGTCCTTGCCGAAGGCGGCCTTTGCTTCGCGCTTGGCTTCCGTCACCTCGCGGGCAAGGTCTTCTCGTCTGCGGATGGCGCGCATGCCGCGACCGCCACCGCCCCATGAGGCTTTGAGCATCACGGGATAGCCGATTTCCTCGGCCATGCGCTCCACTTCCGCCATATCATCAGGCAGCGGATCGGTTGCGGGAACGACGGGAACATCGACCGAAATCGCCAGGTTGCGGGCAGCCACCTTGTTGCCGAGCTGGCGCATGGTGTCCGCCGTCGGTCCGATGAAGGTGATGCCGGCCTTGTTGCAGGCCTCCACGAATTCCGGGCTTTCCGACAGAAGGCCGTAGCCGGGATGGATCGCATCGGCTCCCGAGAGCTTGGCGACACGGATAACCTCCTCGATCGAAAGATAGCTCTCGATCGGCCCCATATCCTTGGCAAGATGCGGGCCGCGGCCAACCTGATAGGATTCATCCGCCTTGAAGCGGTGCAAGGAAAGCTTGTCCTCTTCCGCCCAGATCGCAACGGTTTTAATTCCAAGCTCATTGGCAGCCCGGAAAACGCGGATGGCAATTTCGGAACGGTTGGCAACAAGTATTTTCGATATCTTCAAGACGGTCTCCCCACACGCCAAAACAATATTCTGCTGCACTGCGGAATTAAGCAGCAAAACCCCGTCTTGGAAAGGGCAATTCCGGCGAGAATTGTTCTGTTTGCGTTAACTCAGCAGACCATGGCGAAAAGCAAGTGCCACCGTGTGCTGCCTGTTCTTGGCGCAGAAGCGTCGCTGGATTCCGTTTATATACCAGTCGACCGTATGATTGGAGATCGACAACTGACGGCCGATCTCCGTCGAGGTCATGCCATCAGCCATCAGTGCCAGCACTTCCATTTCGCGTCGCGTCAGTTCCAGCGCCGAAACCTCCGGTGCGTTGCTGAAACCCTCGCCTTGCCCGGAAAGATCGAGCAGCCGCCAGAAGACGGCACGCGTGGCGGAATCGAGTAGCTCCACCTGCAGGGAAGACAATTGCCGATCTTCTCCGCCAATGAACACCGCACCGATGAATCCCGCACGCCCATGCACCGGGAAAGCATAACCTCCCTGCAGGCCGTAACGGCTGGCATCGTGCAGGAAAACGCTTGCCCTTTTGCGATGCATTGCCCGCGGCAGCCCATCCAGCGCGTCCTTCCACTGGAACGGCTTGTGGACCATGCCGATTACCTTGCGGACGGGATCGACGAGATTGTACTTCTTGGCCCTGTAAACCTCCAGCCAGCCCTCCGGCAAATGCTGCGCAAGAACCTGACCGGTCGAGGCGAGCTCGCCCGTCATCCGTTTGCTGACCAGAAAATAGTCGAAGCCATAGTCTCGAATGAGCGACGAAAATTCGGAGCGGACGCGGTCGGCGCTTCCTGCCTGGTAACACGCAGAGATGAAGTGAAGAATATCTTGCATAAAGACACAGAGTCCGGACTAGGCTTGATGGGATGACACGGAGGACGTAGTCCCGCGATGACGTCATGTTACTCGGGCGCCGGTCGGCAAAAATTGAACATACCGTTGTTAGCAATCCCTAAAACGATAATGCGAAATCTTGTGACGGCACCGTGTTGAAAACTTCGGCTGCAGGCGGCGAACAACAGCGAGCGTGATCTGTTAAGCCGCCATTCAGACTGAAAGAGCGATAATTACACAAAATTCGCCGGACCATGCAACATTGCTAAAGTAGCTTTGTTCTGATCCGAACACCAAACCGCTTGTAAAGACGCTCAGACTGGATTGAAAATTTGACCCTGTTTCAGGTTTACACGCGCGCCCTGCGCTATCTGACCGTTCATAAATGGCGTGTGGCTGTTGTCGTCATCGCCAACGTCATTCTTGCAGCGATCACCATCGCCGAACCCGTTCTGTTCGGCCGTATCATCGACGCCATCTCTTCCGGCTCCAACGTCACGTCCATCCTTATCCTCTGGGCGGGTTTTGGCGTCTTCAACACCGTGGCCTATGTCGCGGTTGCCCGCGAGGCGGACAGGCTTGCCCATGGCAGGCGGGCGTCGCTCCTGACGGAAGCCTTCGGCCGCATTATTTCGATGCCGCTTTCCTGGCATCATCAGCGTGGCACGTCCAATGCGCTGCATACCCTGCTGCGCGCAAGCGAAACGCTCTTCGGCCTCTGGCTCGAATTCATGCGCACGCACCTTGCGACCTTCGTTGCGCTGGTTCTACTCGTGCCGACCGCCATGTCCATGGACCTGCGCCTCAGCTTCGTGCTGATCGGCCTCGGCATCGTCTACTGGTTCATCGGCAAGTGGGTGATGAGCCGCACCAAGGACGGCCAGGCCTCCGTGGAAGAACACTATCACAGCGTTTTTGCCCATGTCAGCGATTCCATCAGCAACGTTTCGGTCCTGCACAGCTACAACCGTATCGAGGCGGAAACGAAGGCTCTGAAATCCTTCACGGAAAAGCTGCTGAGCGCTCAATATCCGGTACTCGACTGGTGGGCATTCGCCAGTGCGCTGAACCGCACGGCCTCCACTGTTTCGATGATGATCATCCTCGTCATCGGCACGGTGCTGGTAAAGAATGGCGAAATCCGCGTCGGTGACGTGATCGCCTTCATCGGTTTCGCCAATCTGCTGATCGGCCGTCTCGACCAGATGCGCCAGTTCGTGACGCAGATCTTCGAGGCACGTGCCAAGCTTGAGGACTTCTTCGTTCTGGAAGATTCCGTGAAAGAACGCGAAGAACCCGGCGATGCCCGCGAATTGTCGAATGTCTCCGGTACGGTCGAGTTCCGCAACGTCAATTTCGGTTTCGCCAATACCAAACAGGGCGTTCACGACGTGTCGTTTACGGCGAAGGCCGGCGAAACGATTGCGATCGTTGGGCCGACCGGTGCGGGTAAGACCACGCTCATCAACCTGTTGCAGCGCGTTTATGATCCGGATTCCGGCCAGATCCTGATCGACGGTACCGATATTTCAACGGTGACGAAAAACTCACTGCGCAATTCCATCGCGACCGTCTTCCAGGATGCCGGCCTGCTGAACCGCTCGATCCGTGAAAACATTCGCCTCGGCCGGGAGACCGCCACCGATGCGGAAGTGGTGGAGGCGGCAGCAGCGGCAGCAGCGACGGACTTCATCGACAGCCGCATCAACGGCTACCTGACGCAGGTCGGCGAGCGCGGCAACCGTCTGTCAGGCGGCGAGCGCCAGCGTATCGCCATCGCCCGCGCCATCCTCAAGAACGCGCCTATCCTTGTTCTGGACGAAGCAACCAGTGCGCTGGACGTTGAAACCGAAGCCCGCGTGAAAGCCGCTGTCGACGCGCTGAGAAAGAACCGCACGACATTCATCATCGCTCACCGGCTTTCCACGGTGCGTGATGCCGACCTCGTGCTGTTCCTCGATCAGGGCCGGGTCATCGAAAAGGGTACCTTCGATGAACTCAGCCAGCGCGGTGGACGTTTCACATCGCTGCTGCGCACCAGCGGCCTGCTGACGGAAGACGAAGCCCAGCAAAACCGACCGAAGGCGATAGCCTCCTGAGGATGGACCAGGGCGAAAGCGGGGGCGGACAGCAATGTCCGCCCTTTTTTATTCCCGCTTTATCTACCAGACGCATCGCTGCCTGCGGTCAAGGAGCACCAGTCAGCAAATTCGATAGCCAAAAGTCGGTCTGGCCAATGGGAAGCAGATTTCCCGAAAGCCGACGAAACGGCAGCGAGATAAAGTGTGCAATTCGAACAAGGATGCCCAGCGCGCGCCTGCCAACACGACAAGGCCAGCAAAGAATGGGCGAAAATGTAAGCAGCTCGGCTTCTGCGAATGACGTGTTTGAAGGACAACGATCGCTTTCTTTCGATCTTTCGAAGATGTCACCACCCCGCGGACGCGGACGCGGACGTCAAGACGGCTTTGCAAAATGGCTCACGCAGGTCCGCTTCGCCCACAAAACGGGTGAGGCCAGGACGCACTCGCGAGGACCCTGCTTGTGAAAGGGGAGCGTGAATATCGTGACCTCGCCATGCAGCTCACTGATCTTGGCTCACGTCCTGCTTAGCGGGGCCTTCCAGCTCTAAAGTTAAGGAGGCCGCGCTGGACCTGTTATCCGGCCACGCCCTGAAGCTGACCGGGAGGGCACCACAAAAAAGGGCCCCTGCATCCCGCAGAGGCCCAGCATTAAGCGCGGACATGCCCTTGTCGCATCAGTCGAACGGGATCACCCTGTCACCGGCCGCCAAATCTTTTCCATCGACGGACACGGTAATGTCCTCCGAGCCAGTCTTGCGTGTAACGGCAATATTTCTTGTCTTACCGTCAAGCGTGACCTTTATCGAGAAACCATCCCAGTCGGCTGGCAGAGACGGCGTGACATGCAGGTTGCCGTCGGTGCGGGTAACGCCGAGAATACCCTCGACCGCTGCGCGATAGAGCCAACCGGCCGAACCCGTATACCAACTCCAACCGCCACGGCCCGCATAAGCGCCCTCGCCATAAACATCTGCGGTCACCACATAGGGCTCGACCCGATAGGTTTCCGATGAGGCCGCATCGAGCGCGTGATTGACCGGGTTCAGAAGCTTGAAGCAGTTCCAGGCCTCCTGCGCCCTGCCCTGTTTGGCGAGCGCAAGCACCACCCAGGTGGCTGCATGGGTATATTGCCCGCCGTTTTCGCGCACGCCCGGCGGATATCCCTTGATATAACCGGGATCATGCGGTGCACGTGAGAAGGCTGGCGTGAAGAGGCGGATAATGCCGGTCTCTTCATCGACAAGATGCTCCATGACGGCGTCCATCGCCTGGCGGGATCGCCCCTCTTCGCCTTCGCCGGACAAAACGCTCCAACTCTGGCCGAGGGAATCGATCCGGCATTCTTCGCTACTGGCTGAGCCAAGCGGCGTGCCGTCATCAAAATAGCCGCGGCGATAATAGCTGCCATCCCAACCCGCTGTTTCCAGCGCATTGCGCAGCTTTTCCCGATGCGATGCCCACTTGCCGACACGGTCGCTATCCCCGCGCTTTTCCGCAATCTCGATGAAATCGCGCAATGCCCCGGCCAGGAACCAGCCAAGCCAGACACTGGTGCCCTTGCCACCGACGCCCACCCGGTTCATCCCGTCGTTCCAGTCACCGCCAAGGATCAGCGGCAGACCGTTTTCCCCCGTCCGGTGAATGGCGAGATCAAGCGCAAGCGCAGCATGTTCGTACAGCGTCGCGGATTTGGCGCTGGTTTCCGGCTGGAAGAAGGCATCGTGCTGGCCAGGCATCAGCGCAGGCCCTTTCAGGAAGGGAATGCTTTCATCGAGGATGGCAACATCGCCGGTCGCGGAAACATACTGGTTGATCGCATAGGCGAGCCAGACAACGTCGTCCGAAATCGTCGTACGAACGCCCGCGCCCGTCAGCGGCAGCCACCAATGCTGGACGTCACCCTCCGGGAACTGCCGGCCAGCCGCACGCAGGATCTGCTTGCGGGCGAGATCCGGCTGGTACAGCAGGAACGCCAGCGTGTCCTGCAACTGGTCGCGGAAGCCAAAGGCACCGCTCGACTGATAGAAGGCCGTGCGGGCCAGGATACGGCAGGCGAGCGCCTGATATGGCAGCCAGCTATTGACCATGTGGTTGAAGCCTGCGTCCGGTGTGGACACGTGCAACTGCCCGGTAAAGCCCGTCCAGAACGCCTTGTTCTCTTCGAGCACCGCCTGGAAGTCCGCCTGGCGAACGTCCTTCACCAGCGCTTCGGCTTCCCCTGCAGTATCGGCATCGCCGAGAATGAAGGTCATATGCCGTTCTTCGCCGGGCTTCAGGTGGATCTCCTGCATCAACACTGCACAGGGGTCACCGTCGACTTCGGTGCTACCGCTCAGCGCCGCTCCCGACACGATACCCTGCGGAGCCTGTGCGGAGCCGAAGCGGCCGATGAATTCCCGGCGGCTGGTCGTGAAACCGCTCGCCTCGCTGTCCAGCGTGAGGAACGCCGTGCGATCGCTATAATCGATGCTGTAGGGGTTCGATGCAAAGATCGCATTGCTGCCGGCGTCGTGCCTGCTGAGGATGAACGGCGCAGATTTCTGACCGTTGGTTCCCAGCACCCATTCCACGTAAGCATACACTTTCAGGCGGCGGCTTTTCGAGCCCTTGTTGCGAACGATGACCTGCGAGAACTTGACCGGCTTCTCCCGGTCAACCGTTTGAGTCAGTTCCACCTCCAGCGTATCGGCCGTTCCAGTTAACACCGAGTAGCCGAGGCCATGACGGGTTTCGAACAGAGCTTCCGGATCGCGCGAGAGCGCGGCGCAGGGCGTATAGAGCTTTCCCGTCTCCACGTCAGCGACGTAGAAAGCCTCACCGGGCCGGTTGATGACCGGATCGTTGCTCCATGGCGTCAGCTGATAATCGCGGGAATTGCGGCTCCAGCTGAAACCGGCGCCTTCTGCCGAAATATGGAAACCGAAGTTCTCGTTCGAGATGACATTGATCCATGGGTGTGGCGTGGACTGGCCACCATGCAGGCGCACGACATATTCCCGGCCGTCTCTGGAAAAGCCGCCGAAACCGTTCCAGAAATCGAGATCATCAGCATCTTCGACCGGCTCCGCAACCGGGAAGGCCGGCATAGGGAGACGCGCCTGCGCAACATCGCCGGTGCCGTCAGGACCGCGATGCGCCGCAAACAGCGACACGGCACGGTTGATCTGGTCAACGATCTTGCCATTGCGAACGTGCAGCACGACGCGGGACGCGGCAAGAAGCGCGTTCCACGTCTCTTCGTCCATCAGGTCGCGGCGGACCGAGAAGACGTGCGGGCGACCGCCATCGGCAGGATTGATGCGGCGCTGCGCCTCGGAAATATGATCCAGAGCGTGCTGCATGTCCTGTGCGTAGGATGCAGCCCGCTCATTGACGATAACGAGATCGAAGATCACGCCACGCGACCGCAGATACTCGTGAGCACTCAGCGCCTCACGGGCAATATCCATATCCATGTCGTCATTGATGCGCAGGCTGAAGATCGGGAAATCGCCGGAGATGGCAAGCGGCCACAGCGCGCGCTGCGAGGCCAAGCCCGTCTTCAGCGTTTCCGAATCCGCCCGCAGGTGCATGTCGGGATAGGTCAGATAACGGCCGAGATGCTGGAAGGCGGCCGCCTGCTGCGAGGTGACGCCCACATGGCGCATCTGCACCTGTGTGCGCGTCCAGGCATGAACGAGTTCATGGGCGAAGGCATCCGGATGACGGTAACGGTCAATCGCCTTATCGACTTCCTCACGGCTCGGGGCGGCGATCGTCCAGAAGATCACGCTAACCTTCTTGCCAGCCGGCACGCGTACGGTGCGGCGGAGCGAGAGAATGGGATCGAGCGTGAACCCGTCCGTGCTGGAGAGCGTCGCGCCGGCATCGAATGCCGCCGCTTCACGCAACGAGCGTCCGCGGCCAATGAATTTGGCACGGTCGGTCTCGAATTCAGTCGGCCGCGACGGGCCGGCATTATCGGCGGCCAGATGCGCGATCACGGTACCCGGTTCGTTCGGGCTGCGACGGTTACGCCAGGCGCGGATGACATCGCCGCGACGTCCAATTTCCGTCTGGACGAACATCCGAGAGAAGAGCGGATGGGCATTGTCATCGTCTTCAGACGCGATGACCGGCTCCATGTAGGAGGTCACTTCAATGTAGCGATCCTCAGAGCCCACGTTCAGAAGGGTGATCCGGCGCCCCTCGGCATCGTGTTCGGTTGCGACGATGCATTCGACGACGCTCTGCAGGTCGCCGATGGTCTTGTGAAACTCGGCCTTGTCGTCGGTGAAGACGGTCTTGGTCTTTTCACCTTCGGCCACGCGTGGTTCAGCCGTCGCACTCCACCATTGTCCGTTCGTTGTGTCGCGCAGGAAGATAAACGTTCCCCAGCGATCTTCTGTCGGATCGGCCTTCCAGCGGGAAATCGCCTGTCCGTTCCATTTCGAGTAACCTGCACCTGTCGCGGTGAGCATGGTGGAATAATGGCCGTTCGAAAGGAACACCACCTCGCGGTCACGCACGGCGGGGTCGGCAATGGTGCGTACTTCGGCGCGCAGCAGATCCGCCTGTTCCTTGCCGGGGGTTTCCGGCTCGTATTTGGCGCTCATAACGGGCACTTCGCGTGGCGCCTTTTCCTGCAGCAGCAACTCGGCCGCCTCGATCACCGGATCGGAGTGGAAGAGTTCACGCAGCATTCCATCGAAGGCAACGTTGGCGACAGCCGCAATCGACATGCCGTGGTGGTGGGCATAATAATTGTAAACCACCGCGCAGACCTTACCGTCCGGAACGCGTGTCGGCGTGAAATCCACCGCATCGTGGAAACCGTACTGACCAAGTGCGCCAAGTTTGCGCAGCTTTTCGAGGTTTTCCAGCGCGCCATCAGGATCGTACTGGCTGGCCAGAATCGAGGCATAGGGGGCGATGACCGCGTTTTGGCCAAGCCCACGCTTCAGGCCAAGGGTCGGCACACCGAAGTTGGTGTACTGGTAGTTCATGTTGTGATCGCGGGCGTTGAACGCTGCTTCGGAAATGCCCCATGGCGTGCCGAGACGGCGGCCATGGTTCATCTGTTCCTTGACGATCAAATTGTTGGTCTGGTTGAGAATGCCGCCCTGACGCTCCTGCATGACGAGCGGCGGCATCAGATATTCGAACATCGAGCCAGACCAGGACACCAGCGCGCCTTGCGCACCGATCGGCACGACCTGACGGCCGAGACGATACCAGTGCTCTGTCGGCAGGTCGCCCTTGGCAATGGCGAACAAGCTGGTCAGGCGGCATTCCGACGCCAGAAGATCGTAGCAGGCCTCATCCAGCTCCTTGCTCTCGACGCGGTAGCCAATTGACAGAAGTCGGCGATCCTTCCGGTAAAGGAAGGTGAAATCCATCGAGAAGGCGAGATCGCGGCTGCGGTCGCGTAGCGACGCAAGACGCTGGCGCAGCGGCTCCATGTTGGTGAGGTCGATGGCGCTGTCGGAAATATGCGCCTCACAGCATTCCACCAGCAATTGCGCCCAGCGCGTCACTTCCGCACTTTGCGTCGAATTTACCTCGTGGTCCACATTGGTGGCGAGCTTCTGGATGTCGCGCGCCAGCACGGCGAGATTGATGACGCGGATCGAGGCGAATTCATGCTCCCGCTTGACGGAAGCCAGCGCATTGGAAAAGCCGATGATACGTTCTTCGAGACGCCGGTGCAGCGGACGCAGGGTCTTGCGGTTGTCGGGCAGGGCGTTCAGCGTTTCGCGCAGGATGCCGGCAACATCGCCAATGCCATCCAGATTGCCCTGCAGATGCGCGGAAGGCGCTTCCGCCCAGTCACGGCAGGCGGACGACACCGCAATCAGGTGGCCGGCAAGGTTGCCGCTATCCACCGCCGAAACATAGCGCGGTCCAAGCGTCTGCAACGTGTCTGTGTGATACCAGTTGTAGAGATGGCCACGATATTTTTCCATCTTCTCGACGGTCTGGATCGTGTTTTCGATCCGCTCCAGCGTATCGGCAAAGCTGATCCAGCCGAACTGGCGCGCCGAAATGACGGACAGAAGATACACGCCGATATTGGTGGGCGAGGTGCGCGAAGCGACGATCGGCTCCGGCGTTTCCTGGAAATTGTCAGGCGGCAGATGGTTTTCCTGCGGCGTTACGAAAGTCTCGTAATAGCGCCATGTGCGGCGGGCAATCTTGCGCAACTCAAAGGAGACGTGCTCGGAAACGAACAGCCGGTCCTCGGTCTCCGCCGACTGGCTGACATACCAGGCAACGGCCGGTGACAGGACCCACAGGACTGTGAAGGGAATACCGATCAGGAAGGCATTGTCGCCCGGCAGCGCTGCAAACAGCAGGCCGAGCATCGCGACCACAGGGGCATGCCACATCTGGCGATAGTAGTCGATGATGCTTCCCTGCGCGCTGGACTGCATGCTGGCGGCCGTGCGCCACTCCAGCATCAGCTTATGGCTGACAAGCAGACGGTAAAGCGAACGGGCAATAGCGTCCGTCATCATGCAGGCGGCATCGGCAATGAAGACGATACGCAGCGCAACCTGTGCATTGGTCGCCCTGATTTCCGACCAGATGGTGTGGAAATGCGCCTGCGGAACGATATCGGTCGAACGCGGCACGAGGCCGGAGAGCAGCGAGAGCGTCGGTGCTACGAACAACGAGAAGATCAGCAGGATCTGCCAGATCAGCGCACCCAGCGGGTCCATGAAATACCAGCCGAGGATCGACGCGAAGAACCAGGCGATCGGCGTGAGAGAGCGACGCAGATTGTCGACCATCTTCCACCGACCGATCGCAGTCACGCCACGGGCGCTGTCCAGAATAAAGGGCAGAAGCTGCCAGTCGCCACGCGCCCAGCGATGCTGGCGCGACACTTCGACTTCGTAGCGGGTCGGGAAGTCCTCGACCAACTCCACATCGGTCACCAGCGCGCAACGTGCAAAGGAGCCTTCGAGCAGGTCGTGGCTGAGGATCGCGTTTTCTTCGATACGGCCCTTCAGAGCCGCTTCGAACGCATCCACATCGTAAAGACCCTTGCCGGTGAAGGTGCCTTCCGAGGTGAGATCCTGGTAAACGTCAGAAACCGTGAAGACGTAAGGATCGATACCACGGTTGATCGAGAAGACACGCTGAAAGACGGACGCGTCCTTGCCTGTTGTGAGCGACGGCGTGACGCGAGGCTGCAGCAGGCCGTAACCTTCGACGACACGGCCCGATACCGGATCGATCTTCGGGCGGTTGATCGGGTGGTGCATCTTGCCCACAAGCTTCGTCACCGCATCGCGCATCAGGCGCGTATCGGCGTCCAGCGTCATGACATATTTGACACCTTCCGGCACGATGTTCGCGCCGCTGAGGAACGTCGTGTCCTTGTCGCCGCGCAACAGCATGTTCAGCTCGTGCAGCTTGCCGCGCTTGCGCTCCCAGCCCATCCAGCAGCCTTCCGCCGGATTGTAGATGCGGCGACGGTGCAGCAGGTAAAAACGGGTCTTGCCGTCAAAGGCGTAGCGGCTGTTCAGCGTCGCAAGCTCGCGCTTGGCATAGTCGAGGATCTCGATATCGTCGTCTGACTGCTCGTACTGAGCATCGCGCCAGTCGCTCACCAGCGAGAAGTAAATCTCCCCATGCGGATTGGCGAGATAATGCACCTCGATATTGCGCATCATCTCATCGACGCTGTCGCGGCTGGTCAGCATGCACGGCACGGCGACGAGCGTGCGGGCATCCTCGGGAATGCCGCTCTTGAACTCGTACCCGACCAGGCGGAAGGGTTTGACGAAGAAGGTGACGAGTGTGTTGAAAAGGCCGGTCGCACCTTCCGATGCCGGTAGGGCAAACATCAGCAGGAAAGCGGCAACGACATACCAGGGCATTCCGGCATTGGCCAGGAACCAGCCGACGGCAAGCATGGCAAGGGCGGTAATCAGCAGCACAGGCGCCGCGATTGCCAGCCAGTTGAACTTGCGCATGGCGCGGACGATGTGCTGCGACACCAGCGGCCGATAGGCCAAGGCCTTTTCAAGCTCGAAGCGGCGTTGGCCGACGAGCACAGAACCGACGTTGACGCGATGGTTGTCGTCGGCGCCTTCAGGCGTATCCGCCCGCGCCATCTCAACGGCAGCGCGCGCCACCTCGACTTCGCTCTTGGGGGAGCGGCGGGCCAGAAGCTCGATGGTGTTGCGGTAGGTGTTGCGCGAACCGAAATCGAGAACCTCGTAGTCGGTCTCCTCGCGCAGGACCTTGTCGATATGGCTGACTTCCTCGAACCAGACCGACCACTCTGTATCGTCGATTTCGCGCAAGCTCTTGACGATATTGCCCATCGTCACATTGCCGGATGCCAGACGGTTATGTTCCGACATCATGACGTTTTCAGCATCGGTGCCAGCGGCATGCAGACGCTCTTCGAGCCACGCGACAGCGAAGCCAGAGGTCTGCGAACCGTTGCGGAGACGATAGAGGAACTGCGTCGCGAAAGTCGGATCATCGACCAGCGAATCGACCTGTTTCAGAAGTGCCGCCGAAGCTTCGGCATCGTTCAGCCGGATGATCTCATCCACCACCTCATTCGCCTTTTGGCGCATGCGGCGCGAACGTTCGACGCGGATCGAGATACGGCGAAGATTTTCGATGAGGACGAACCGGATGATGGAGGGCAGCGCCCACAACTCGCCGATCTGAAGCGTCTTCGATGTCTGGTAGCCATCAACCAGAGCCGTCATGTTTTCGCGCGACACCGTGCTGTGGGTATGGGCGACATAGAGCCAGCCGAGCGCCATGACCCGCGGAATCGTCACCCCGCCCACTGTCATTGTCGGCAGCTGACGATAGAATTTGCGCGGAAAATCGCGGCGCACTTCCTGGATCGCTTCTTCGATGACGTAATGGTTGTCCAGCAGCCACTCCGCCGCCGGCGTAATCGTCGCCCCGTTCTCCGCGTCGACGGCCGTGGTCCGATAGACCCGCAGGATTTCCTTCTCGTTTTCACGATGTCGCTCGAAGAAATCGAACGCCATGAAACCGGGGAGGCTGTCTGCGCCATCGCGCGACAGCGCGGCACCGGCATCATGCAGTTCCTCGATCGTCATGTAGGACGCGCGGATCGAATCGTTATGATCGATCTGCTTCGTCTCGGAATCACGGGCGGCGGCGGTCGGGGTGATATGAAATGACATCGGGCTCGTATTCTGAACTTAAGGGATACTTGTTCGACTTGACCGGCATTTCGTCCGTGGAGGGAACACACACGAAACGGGCCACGCTATATTTATGACCTATCCTGAACCTTCGGTGAACCGGGCGAAACCATTTAAAGGCGGGGACAGGGCACGGATGGCTTCAGCAGAGAAGGGTGTGTGGCGCAAGATTAACGGGATCGAGTGGCCCGGCCCTGCCGTTCCCTCGGGAAGTCGCGCACGCTCATACAGCGAAGATTGTTCGCGCAAAGTCCGATATTCCCCCGCTGATGACCTGAAGGGCAACGCACGCCAAGGGGCGCGCGCTACATCCGAGGGAAGCTAATGCCCCAGACCATCAATAGTTCCATGCCACCGGTCGCGGCGGGATGCAAGCGCTGAATTTTAAGGGCTTTCGCTATGGCGAAGGGCACTTTAGAATCCTTTCACATCCTGATATGTCCAAGGGGAAACGCACTGGAAAAGGACGGCGTAGCCAGGAACTTGCAAATGACCAGACAGACCGCAAACATTGCTTCCTTCGCCAATCACATGCCCGACGTGGTTGCCATTCGCCGCCACCTTCACCGCAATCCGGAAATCGGCCTTTCGGAATTCAGGACTTCGGATTTCATCGCCGAACAGTTGGAAACAATGGGCTATGAGGTAACACGCGGTCTTGCCGGCACCGGCATTGTTGCGACGCTGCGAAACGGTGACAGCCAACGCAGGCTTGGCATACGCGCCGATATCGATGCGCTGCCGATCCACGAAGAGACGGGCGCGGACTATGCGAGCATCAATCAGGGCGTGATGCACGCCTGCGGTCACGATGGGCACACGGCCATGCTGCTGGGTGCGGCGAAGATCATCGCCGAAAGAAAGAATTTCGACGGAACGCTGCACCTCATCTTCCAGCCGGCGGAAGAAAACTTCGGCGGCGCCCGCATCATGATCGAGGACGGCCTGTTCGAGCGCTTCCCCTGCGATGCAGTGTTCGCGTTGCATAATGATCCAGGCCTGCCCTTCGGCCAGTTCGTGCTGCGCGACGGACCGATCCTTGCCGCCGTCGATGAATGCAAGATCACCGTCAAGGGTTATGGCGGCCACGGTGCCGAACCACAGGACGCGGCCGATCCAATCGTTGCCGGCGCGAGCATCATCATGGCGCTGCAGACGGTGGTATCCCGCAACATCCATCCGCAATCATCGGCGGTGATCACCGTCGGCGCGTTCCATGCGGGCGCCGCCAGCAATGTCATTCCCGAAACAGCGGAGATGCTGCTGACCATCCGCTCTTTCGATCCGGGCGTGCGTGACGAGCTGGAAAAGCGCATTCGTGCGATCGCCGAGGGCCAGGCGGCCAGCTATGGCATGAGCGTCACCGTCGATTACGAGCGCGGCTATAACGCCACCGTCAATCACAAGGCGGAAACGGATTATGTCGCCGACCTCGCCCGCCGGTTCGCGGGTGCCGAAAACGTGGCAGAGATGAAGCGCCCGTCGATGGGCGCGGAAGACTTCGCCTATATGCTGGAAAAGCGGCCCGGTTGCTATTTCTTCCTCGGCACCGCGCGCACCGAAAACGATCCGCCCCTGCACCACCCGAAGTTCGATTTCAACGACGATATCCTGCCGCTCGGAACCGCTTTCTGGGTGGAACTGGCGGAGGACTATCTAAAGTCCCGATGACATAAAAAAAGCCGGTCGGAGGAGCGACCGGCTTTCGAGCCCTGATGGCAAAATCGGGAGGATCAGGGAACGAGACCAAGAATGACGGCGGCGACGAAGGCCATGCAGACGCCAACGAGGGCCGCATGAACCGAATCTCTCCAGCTACGCGGCGACTGGGGCTGCGAGACAAAGTCTTTTACTTTTCCTGCCTTGGAATAAGACATTGTACACTCCCTTCCTGCTTGCCCATCTGAAGCGGGCATCGCTCATCTTGGATCAACAATATCTCTCTTCCCCGCCGTTTAAGGAGAGATAGAATTCTATAAGAAGCGCCTGTCGGGAAAAATAGGGGTCGCCACTTGCCTCCCAACAAGCATCAATCTACCCAACGTCAAATATTAACGCGGCGGCAGGACGTTTGTTCAAACGCAATTTGCATGGCAGGACGATATGATTGACATCGACGCCATCATCATCGGAGCGGGGGTCATTGGCCTTGCGATCGCCCGTGAACTGTCGATGCGTGGTCGTTCGGTCATCATTCTCGAAAGCGCGAATGAATTTGGCTCGGCAACCTCATCGCGCAACAGTGAGGTCATCCACGCGGGCCTTTATTACCCACCCGGCAGCCTCAAGGCGAAACTCTGTGTCGAGGGAAAAGAACGGCTTTATGATTTCTGCCGGACGCACGGCGTCGCGCATCGCCGTTGCGGTAAGCTCATCGTCGCTACAACCGATGACGAAACGCCGCTGCTTACCGCGCTGCGCGAGAAAGGCAGAGCCAATGGCTGCGACGATCTGCGACTGATCGAGGCAACGCACGCCCGTGCACTCGAACCAGCCCTTGCCTGCGTCTCCGCACTGCTGTCCCCTTCCACCGGTATCATCGACAGCCACGGCTATATGCTGGCGCTACTCGGTGAGGCGGAAGACCATGGGGCGGCACTTGCTCTCAACGCGCCGTTCGAGAGAGCGGAAGCGAGGGGCGGTCATTATCTCGTTTTCGTGGGTGGCAGGGAGCCCGCGAGCCTCACCTGCCGGCTGCTCGTCAATTCCGCCGGGCTTGTTGCGCCCATGGTGGCAAGGGCGATAGAGGGACTGCCGGCGGAGGTGATCCCGCAGGCGCGTTTTGCCAAAGGCAGCTATTTTTCGCTGGCAGGCAAATCGCCTTTTTCGCGGTTGATCTATCCCGCGCCTCACGCACACGGGCTTGGCGTGCACCTGACGCTGGACCTTGCCGGGCAGGCCCGGTTCGGGCCTGATGTGGAATGGGTCGACGCCATAGACTACGCCGTCGATGCCCGTCGCATGGAGGGTTTCGGCGATGCGATAAAGCGTTATTGGCCAGGCTTGCCGCAGGATGCTCTTGCGCCTGCCTATGCGGGCATAAGGCCGAAGATTTCCGGGCCGGACGATCCCGCCATGGACTTTCGCATCGACGGAGCGGAAACCCATGGCATGCCCGGCCTGGTCAATCTCTTCGGGATCGAGAGCCCCGGGCTGACCGCTTCGATGGCAATCGCCGCGGAAGTCGCAAGACGGCTTGAAACCTGATAGCGCCGTCAATCAGCCGAAGCGGGAGAGGGCGTCAGCCATGATCCCCGGATCAACGTTACCGCCTGACGCAACGGCAATCACCGTCTCGCTTTCCAGCTCATCGCCATGAAACAGCGCCGCCGCAAGTGCAACCGCGCCACCCGGTTCAACGACGATCTTCAGTCGGTTGAAGGCAAGAACCATTGCCCGCAGCGCCTCCTCCTCGGTGACGGCCAAGCCCTCGCCGCAATGCCTTACCATGATGGGAAAGGTGATGTTACCGGGTTGCGGCGTAACGATCGCATCGCAGATCGAACCGGATGTCGTTGCATTCCGCTCAATATTGCCTGCGGCCAGCGAACGGGCCACGTCATCAAATCGCTCCGGTTCTGCCGTTCTCACCTTGTACTTCGCGGCATTCACGGCAAGCGCAAGAGAGATGCCCGAGGTCAAGCCGCCGCCGCCGCACGGAACCAGAACCTCGGCGGCATCGATGCCGAGTTCGGCGCCCTGCTCGGCGATTTCAAGCCCGACCGTCCCCTGCCCCGCAATCACCAGTGGCTCGTCATAAGGCCTGATCAGCGTCAACCCGCGCTCGCTCGACAAGCGGTCACCAATGGCGTCACGGTCTTCATGCGCCCGGTCATAGAGCACCACCTCCGCGCCATAAGCGCGCGTATTGTCGATTTTGATCTTCGGCGCATCCGACGGCATGATGATGACGGCGGGAACGCCGTGCAGTTTCGCCGCAAGCGCCACGCCCTGCGCATGGTTGCCGGAGGAAAAGGCGATCACGCCCCTGGCGCGCTTCTCGGCCGGCAGGCCTGACACCGCCGACCACCCACCACGAAACTTGAAAGACCCGGTCCTTTGCAGGCATTCCGCCTTCACGAAAAGCTTTCGTCCGGCAATTTCGTCCAGAAAGGGTGATGTGAGCAGCGGGGTCCGCACCGCCTCGTTGCCAATGCGCTGACGCGCTGCCTCAATCATCGAAATATCTGTCATGCCCTGCCCCAGTCCGCGAATGTCGTGTGGATTCGCCGGTACATTAGGAGGTCAAAACAAATCGCGAAACCACCTCGAAAAGAAAAATCCCCGGTCTTGGCCGGGGACTTGTCATCGTCGTCAGTGATTGTGCCGGGGCATTTTCTCGGCAATCCGGCGGAAATCCGCAGCGCCTTCCAACACCGCCCCATCCGAAAGCTGCGTGACGGATCGGCGATAGATGCGTTGCCAGGGCGTCGCATCCGCAGGCACGACGGGAATGCCATCGGCCTTGCGGGCGTTGAGCTCTTCATCCGGCACCAGCGCGTTGCACTCACCCTTGTTGAAGTCAATGCGGATTACGTCACCGGTGCGCAGCCACGCCAGCCCACCGCCGGCCGCACTTTCCGGCGAGGCGTTGAGGATGGACGGGCTGTCCGCCGTTCCAGACTGCCGGCCATCGCCGATCGTGGGCAGGCTGGTGATTCCTTTTCGCAACAGGGCATCCGGCGGCTGCATGTTGACGACTTCGGCCGATCCCGGCCATCCAAGCGGCCCTGCGCCGCGAATGACGAGAATCGTGCGCTCATCAATATCAAGCGAGGGATCGTTGATGCGCGCGTGATAGTCTTCCGAACCATCGAAGACCACACATTTGCCTTCGAAAATGCCTTCGCGGCCCGGCTCGCTGAGATAACGCTGGCGAAACTCCGCCGAGATCACGCTTGTTTTCATGATGGCGAAATCGAAGAGATTTCCCTTGAGCACGAGGAAACCGGCGCGCTCCTTCAGCGGCTGGTCGTAGGGCAGGATCACATCGCGGTCGGTCGATTCACGGCCTTCCAGATTCTCCGCCACGGTTTTGCCGGTCACCGTCGGACAGTTGCCGTCGAGTTTACCAGCCTTCAGAAGCTCCCACATGATGGCAGGCGTGCCGCCGGCGCGATGATATTTCTCCCCCAGCCATTTGCCGGCCGGCTGAACGTTCGCCAGCAACGGGATGTCGTAGCCGTGGACCTGCCAGTCCTCTTCGCGCAGCTCGACGCCCGCATGTTTTGCCATGGCCGCCAGATGCGGCTGCGCATTGGTGGAACCGCCAATGGCCGAATTGACGCGGATCGTATTCAGGAAGGCTTCGCGCGTCATGATGTCAGAGGGCTTGATGTTCTCGACGACCAGTTCAACGGCACGACGGCCGGTCCGATAGGCCATCTGCCCTCGCTCGCGGTAGGCGGCAGGAATGGCGCCGCAGCCGGTGAGCGACATCCCGAGCGCTTCCGCAAGGGCGTTCATGGTGGAGGCCGTGCCCATGGTGTTGCAATGCCCTACCGAGGGCGCCGATTCGAGCGCCGCTTGCAAAAACTCCTCGCGGGTGATTTCGCCAGCGCCATACTTGCGGCGCATGCGCCAGATGACGGTGCCGGAACCCACAAGATCGCCATCATGATAGCCGTCGAGCATCGGACCACCAGATAGGACGATGGCCGGAATATCGACGGTGCTTGCCGCCATCAGCGCTGAAGGCGTGGTCTTGTCGCAACCGGTGGTCAGAACGACGCCGTCAAGCGGATAGCCATAAAGCACTTCAACCAGGCTTAAATAGGCCAGATTGCGATCGAGGGCGGCCGTTGGGCGCTTGCAGTTTTCAAACATCGGATGCGTCGGAAACTCGATCGGAATGCCGCCCGCGTCGCGGATGCCATCGCGCACCCGCTTGACAAGTTCCACATGCACCCGGTTGCAGGGCGTGAGGTCGCTGCCGCTCTGGGCGATACCGATGACAGGCTTGCCGGAGCGAAGCTCTTCCGGCGTTACGCCATAATTCATGAAGCGCTCCAGATAGAGCGCCGTCATGTCGAGGTGATCAGGGTTGTCGAACCAGTCCTGCGATCGCAGCCGGCGCATGGGTGTCTTATCGCTCATGAGATCGCTTCAGCCCCGTTCGCGGTTGTTGAGTTTTTCGAGATAAAGCAGGATGCCGCTGTGATCGATATCGGCCCCGCCGTCGCCAACGAAGTCATCGAATTCCCGCGTGACCTGCTGGGTGAGCGGAAGGTTGAGCGAGAGATCCTTCGCCGTTGCCAGAACGCCGTTCAGGTCCTTGAGCTGGAATTTGGACGGACCACCCGGCACGAAATTGCGCTTCACCATGCGCTCGCCATGGAGTTCAAGAATCCGGCTTTCGGCAAACCCACCACGAATCGCGTTGCGGAAACCTTCACGCGATGCTCCGCCGGCTTCCACCAGCATCATCGCCTCGGCAACTGCGCCAATCGTGATGGCGACGATCTGCTGGTTGGCGAGCTTGCAGAGCTGGCCGGCGCCCGAAGGACCGACATAGGTGAGCCGGCCCATCGGGGCGAAGACATCCGCAAGACCTGAGATCAACGCCTCGTCCCCACCGGCCATGATGGCGAGCGTCCCGGCCGTCGCGCCCGGCACACCACCCGAAACCGGTGCGTCGACGTGATGAATGCCGAGCGCCTGGAGACGCGACGAATGCTCCCGCGCGATCGGCGGCGCAATCGAACTGCTATCGATCACGACGGCACCCTTGGTCAGCGCGTCGGCTACCCCCGCCTCAAACAGCACCTCGCCGACGGCAGCGCCGTCGCTTAGCATGGTGATGACGATATCGGCGTTCTTCGCGGCCTCTGCCGGAGATGCGGCGACAACCGCACCGTCAGCGACAAGAGCTTCGGCCTTATCGGCGCTACGGTTCCAGACCGTCACCAAAAAGCCGGCGTTGAGCAAACGCCGCGCCATCGGCCCCCCCATCAGGCCGGTGCCGATAAAGGCGACTGACCGCTTCTTCTCCTCCCCGCTGACACTCATTTCAGGGAACCTCCCAACTCGTCTTCGATGTGAACCTGAATGATTTCTTCGAAGGAGCTTTCGGCCGTAAAGCCCAGTTCGCGGGCGCGCTTGGCTTCGAAACCGGGGCCCAACCCTCGCACATGCGCATGATCATCTCGTTCGGCTCGCGACGAATGAGGGCGACGGCCTTTTCTCCAGCGACCTTGCGCAGTGCTTCGATCTGTTCGCCAACGGTAGCACTGAGGCCCGGCATCGACAGGTTACGGCGCGGACCGACCTTTTCCACGTCGATAGTCGCACCATGGATAAGGAAACCGACGGCGGAACGGGGCGAAGCGTGCCAGTGGCGAATGCTTTCCGGCACTGGCAGAACTGCTTCCTGACCAACCAGCGGCTCGCGAAGAATGTTGGAGAAGAAGCCAGAGGCGGCCGCGTTGGGCTTGCCGGGGCGAATGCAGATGGTCGGCAGGCGGATGCCGATACCGTCGAAGAAACCGCGACGGCTGTAATCGGACAGCAGCAGCTCGCAGATCGCCTTCTGTGTGCCGTAGCTGGTGAGCGGCGTGGTATGGAATTCATCCGGGATCGGATAAGGAAGCGGCGCACCGAAGACGGCAATCGAGGAGGTAAAGACCACGCGCGGCTTGTAGCCATCCTTGCCATGGGCAAGGCGGATGGCATCGAAGAGATAACGCGTGCCGTCGAGATTGATGCGGTAGCCCTTGTCGAAATCAAGCTCGGCTTCACCTGATACGATGGCGGCAAGGTGGAAGATGACGTCCGGGCGGGCTTCGACCAGCTGTTCAGCTTCTCCCGGCGCCGACAAATCGGCCGCGCGCCCGTCAACCGCCCCGGAAAAACCAGCGGGCGCCTCAGGCTGGAACACGTCGATGAGCGTGAATTTCTCGATCGGTTTGCCGCCGAGCGCTCCGTCTTTCACGAGGCGCTGTGTCAGTTTGCGGCCAACCATGCCTGCGGCGCCGATGATTGCGATATGCATGTCTTCCTCCTCTTTGCCCCGGTCGTACTCCCGAGACCGAAAAATACCTCACCGGCCGACAGACCGATAAATTAGCTTGTAAGGTTGTCTGATAACCTTATATGCTCCGGTTGAAAATAGTATTTTTTCGCAAACCGGCAAAAGCAAGGGCACCATCAAACACAATGGTACGGCTCTCGCCAATTGTCAGGGCGGATGGAACGGAGAGGGTGGAATGACGATCGGGGGCGAACACGATATCGAAAAGTTGCGGGTGTCGCTGAAGGATAGGCTGGGTGAAGCTCTGCTGCTGACATCGCAGGAAGATATGCTGCGATATTGTCGGGACTGGCACGGCGACGTTACCAGTTCGGCGGTTGCGGTCATTCGCCCGCGCTCCACGCAGGAAGTATCCGACACCGTCCGCGTCTGCGCGGAACTCGGCCTCGCAGTCATTCCCCAGGGCGGCAATACCGGTCTGGTACTTGGTAGCATTCCCGATGCGCCCGACCATCAGGTCGTACTGAGCCTTGAGCGCATGAATGCCATCCGCACCATCGACAGCGACGATTTTTCTGCCGTGGTCGAAGCCGGCTGCATCCTCTCGGAGTTCAAGGATGCGGTGCAGGACAAGGGCATGTTCTTTCCCCTTTCGCTCGGTGCGCAGGGCAGCTGCCGTATTGGCGGCAATGTTTCCACCAACGCCGGCGGCATCAACGTGCTGCGTTATGGCATGACCCGCGAACTGGTGCTTGGCCTCGAAGTGGTCCTGCCGGATGGCACCATCTGGAACGGCCTCTCGACCCTGCGCAAGGATAATCGTGGCATCGACCTGAAGCAGCTTTTCATCGGCGCGGAAGGAACGCTTGGCATCATTACTGCCGTTGCGGTTAAACTCTATCCCAATACCGAACATGTCGAAACGGCGCTGCTCGGCCTGAATTCGCTCGATGACGCCATCAAGCTTTACCGCCGCGCCCGCCGCGAATGCTGCGACCTGATGTCCGCCTTCGAATTCATGCCCCCGATCGCCTTCACGCTGGCGATCGAGGCAATTCCCGACCTCAAAATGCCGATCGCCGGCGATTACCCGGCCTATGTACTGATGGAAATTTCAGGCTCCGGCCTGGTAGACACGGCCGACCTGATGGGGCGCTTCCTCGAAGGCGTCATGGAAGACGGGCTGGTGCTGGATGGCGTCATCGCCTCTTCCCGCGCGCAGGCGCAATCGCTCTGGCTGTTCCGGGAAGGGATGAATGAAGGACAGGCGCTGCGCGGCAGCCACATGCGCACCGATATTTCCGTGCCATTGTCAAAACTGGCCGCATTTGTCGCAGAGGCAGAAGCGGAACTCGCGGAAAAGCTGCCGGAGTGCTTGGCGGTTTCCTACGGCCATGTCGGCGATGGCAACGTGCACCTCAACGTATTGCCGCCCAACGGTTCGACGCCGGACGAGCGCGAGGCCTTTATCTACAAGTCGAAGACATTGGTGAACGAGGTGCTCGACCGTTATGTCGGCAGCATCAGCGCCGAACACGGCATCGGTCGCCTGAAGCGCTCCGATTTCGAAAGCCGGCTGTCCGACGTGCAGCGGCGGATGATCATGGGTCTGAAAAACGCCTTTGATCCGGCTCTACGCATGAATCCCGGTTGCCAGATAACCCTCCAACCGGATAGCTAATCGAGAAACGACGGGGCGGAGAACGCCGCCCCTTGAGATAGCGTGGACGGCGAAGGAGGAAGTCGCCTGCCGCGTGAACGGGCAATCATCGTTTCGGCCGAACGGGAGCAATCATGACGCTGGAGTTCAATCAGATTCATCGCAACGACCATCTGCCGGGCCGGATTGCCGCGGAGATGGCGCGCGAAATCAACGATTCGAAACTCGGGCCGGGCGACAGGCTGCCGACCGAACACGTTCTCGCCAAGACCTTTGGTGTCAGCCGCTCGGTCATTCGCGAGGCGATCGCGCAACTACGCAATGAAGGCTTCGTTGAGACGAGGCAGGGCGTCGGAGCTTTTGTGACCGACCCGCGACAGCGACTGTCGATCCGGATCGAGCAATCCACCCTCAACGATCCCGAGAACTTTCGCGACCTGATGCAGCTTCGTATGTCGCTGGAAATCGATGCTGCCGGCCTCGCCGCGTTGCATCACAAACCCGAACATCTCGAAAGGTTTGACAAGGCGATTTACGGCATGCGCAATGCCGTCGAGTGGTCGAAGGACGGTGTCGAAGCCGATCTCGATTTCCACCGCACCATGGCCGAAGCGACCGGCAACGAATATTTCCTGATTTTTCTGGGCTTCATCGCCCAGCGCATCAGTTCCGCCATCAACACGGCGTTTTCGCGCGCTGTTTACGGCGAAATTCTCGAAATCACCATCAACGAGCACGTGGTGCTACGGGAGGCGATCGCGTCCCGGGACGTTGCGGTGGCGCGGGATGCGATGCGTCAGCACATTTTAGGCGCTGCCCGGCGCCTGAACATCGATCTCGATATATTTTGAATTTTGGCGTCGTTGACGCCGAAGTTATAGGACAGCTTCACCGCATGTGTTGTATGGCCGGTGTCAATCAAGGCGAATTTTTGTCTAACGGACCGCTAGACTCGCTGTAAAAGTCATACTAAGAAGAAAGAGATTAGGTTGTCAGACATCCAGACAATAAGACCGCAGGGGGCGGCCTGTCGGGTGTGAAGGGGAGGACTACATGGCCGGCACAAGGTCTATCGACGCTACCACAATTTTGCCTGACGATTTCGAAAACGCGCTGCTCGTCGGCCGCGTCTGGTCGAAGAGCGAGGACGGCCCGTGCCCTGTACTGCTCAAGGGTGGCGTGCTTTATGACCTTACCTCGCTTGCCCCCACCATGTCGGAGCTTCTGGAGAAAACGGATCTGGTGACGCAACTTGCCGACACCGCCGCTTTTGTTGCGCTTGGCGCACTGGACGCGTTTCTGGACGGTTCCGCCGGCGAACTCCTTGCACCCAACGACATTCAGGCCGTTAAGGCCGCCGGCGTCACCTTCGCCGACAGCATGCTGGAACGGGTGATCGAAGAGCAGGCCAAGGGCGATCCGCTGCGCGCGCAGGAAATTCGCGGCCGGCTGGCCCCGGTTCTCGGCGACAACCTCAAGGGCCTGGAAGCCGGCTCCGAAAAAGCGGCCGAAGTGAAGAAACTGCTCCAGGAAATGGGCCTCTGGTCGCAATATCTGGAAGTCGGCATCGGTCCGGATGCGGAAATCTTCTCCAAGGCGCAGGCCATGGCCTCGGTTGGCTGTGGTGCGCTGATCGGCGTTCACCCGAAATCGCAATGGAACAATCCCGAGCCGGAAGTGGTGCTGGCCATCACCTCTGACGGTCGCATTGTCGGCGCGACGCTTGGCAACGACGTCAACCTGCGCGACTTCGAAGGCCGTTCCGCCCTGCTGCTCAGCAAGGCGAAGGACAATAATGCATCCTGTGCGATCGGTCCCTTCATCCGCCTGTTCGACGGCAACTTTACCATTGAGGATGTGAAGAAGTCGCAGATCTCGCTTCTGGTCGAGGGCGAAGACGGCTTCACCATGACCGGCGTCAGCCCCATGGAAGCAATCAGCCGCACGCCGGAGAACCTCGCCTCGCAGCTCTTGAACCGCAATCATCAATATCCTGACGGGGCGGTCTTTTTCCTCGGCACAATGTTCGCGCCGGTCAAGGACCGTCACGGCCCCGGCCTCGGCTTCACACATTCCAAAGGCGACCGGGTCGAGATTTCCACACCCAAGCTCGGCAAGCTGATAAACTGGGTCACGACGACGGACGAATGCCCGGAATGGACGTTCGGCACCGCGGCCCTGATGCGCAACCTCGCAAAACGAGGATTGCTCTAAACATTTCTTCGGGAGGGGAAAATGCAAAAGACCATCAATCTCTTTTACCGGATTCTCGAAATCATTCTCGTCGCGCTGCTCGCTGGCATGTCGATCATGGTCTTCGTCAACGTCGTCATGCGTTACACGATGAATTCCGGCATCAACGTCTCGGAAGAGCTGTCCCGCTACTTCTTCGTATGGCTGACCTTCCTTGGCGCCGTGCTGACCTTCCGCGAGAACAGCCATATGGGCATTGAAACGCTCGTGATGTTTCTGTCGCGCCGCGCCCGTATCGTCTGCATGATCATCTCCAACATCATCATCCTGGCCTGTTCCGCCATCTTCTTCTGGGGCACCTGGAAACAATCCGGCATCAACGCCAGCATGCACGCACCGGTCACCAAACTCTCCATGATCTGGGTCTATGGTATCGGCATGTTCACGGGTGGTCTCATGTTCGTCATCGCGCTGGAGCGTCTCTACAGGCAATTGACCGGCCGCGTCACGGAAGACGAAATCGCCCAGTTTGCGGGCGAGAACCTGACGATCGAACAGCTTTCGGAGCGCTGATACCATGACACTTTTCGTTTTTGTCGGCTCTCTGCTCGGAGCCATGGCGATTGGCGTTCCCGTCGCTTTCTCGCTGATGTTCTGTGGCGTCGTGCTCATGTGGTACATGGGCATGTTCAACACCGCGATCATCGCGCAGAACATGATCTCGGGCGCAGACACCTTCACGCTGCTTGCCATTCCTTTCTTCATTCTGGCCGGCGAACTGATGAATTCCGGTGGCCTCTCCCGCCGCATCATCGATTTTGCGATCGCGCTGGTCGGCCATATCAGAGGCGGCCTCGGCATCGTGGCCATTGTCGCCGCCATCATCATGGCCAGCATCTCCGGTTCGGCGGCAGCCGATACCGCAGCCCTTGCTGCAATCCTCATCCCGATGATGGCGAAAGCTGGCTACAACATTCCGCGCTCCGGCGGTCTGATTGCCGCTGGCGGTATCATCGCCCCGGTCATCCCGCCATCCATGGCCTTCATCGTTTTCGGTGTCGCCGCCAACGTCTCTATCACCCAGCTCTTCCTCGCTGGTATCGTTCCCGGCATCCTGATGGGCGCATCGCTTATCATCGCCTGGCTGATCGTTGTACGCAAGGATGACGTCAAGCCGCTGCCGAAAACCACGGCCAAGGAACGCGTGACAGCCACGGCTCGCGCCGGCTGGGCTCTCGGCATGCCCGTCATCATCCTCGGCGGCATCAAGGCCGGCATCATGACGCCGACGGAAGCCGCCGTGGTTGCCGCCGCCTATGCGCTTTTCGTCGGGATGGTGATCTACCGCGAATTGAAGCCGGCGGACCTATTCCACGTGCTCCTGCGCGCCGCCAAGAGCACCTCGATCATCATGTTCCTCGTCTGCGCGGCACTCGTTTCCGCGTGGCTCATCACCGCGGCGAATATTCCGAATGAAGTCGCCGGTTACATCGAACCGCTGATCGACCGTCCGATGCTGCTGATGGCCGTCATCATGGTGCTGGTCTTCGTCGTCGGCACCGCGCTCGACCTGACGCCGACCATCCTGATCCTGACGCCAGTTCTGATGCCGATCGTGAAGCAGGCGGGTATCGACCCGGTCTATTTCGGTGTCCTCTTCATCATCAACAACGCCATCGGCCTGATTACCCCGCCGGTTGGCGTGGTGCTCAACGTCGTCAGCGGCGTTGGCCGGATCCCGCTCGGCAAGGTCACGGTCGGTGTCTGGCCGTTCCTCGTTGCCGAAACCATCGTGCTGGCGCTGCTCGTGATTTTCCCGGACATCGTCCTCGTGCCTCTGCAGTACCTTCGTTAATCGAAACTTTTTCTCGACCACAATCCAAGGGAGGATATTATGAGAAAGCTTCTTCTGACCGCCACGGCAATCGCTTTCGCGGTGGGCGCCGCAGCGCCGGCAATGGCCGAATTCAACAGCCGTAACATCCGCGTTTCGAACGGCATCAATCAGGACCATCCGGTTGGCAACGGCATCAAGGCGATGCAGGCCTGCCTCGACGACAAGTCGGGCGGCAAGCTGAAGCTGACAGCGTTCTGGGGCGGCGCACTCGGTGGAGACCTTCAGGCAACCCAGGCACTGCGCTCCGGCGTTCAGGAAGCCGTCGTAACGTCCTCTTCGCCGCTCGTCGGTCTTATTCCGGCCCTCGGCGTCTTCGACCTGCCGTTCCTGTTCTCCAACGCCAAGGAAGCAGACGCTGTCATGGACGGCGCGTTCGGCGACATGATGAACAAGAAGCTGGAAGAGCAGGGCCTCGTCAACCTGGCTTACTGGGAAAACGGTTTCCGCAACCTGTCGAACTCCAAGCATGCCGTGAACAAGTGGGAAGATTTCTCGGGCCTCAAGGTCCGCGTGATGCAGAACAACATCTTCCTCGACACCTTCCAGAACCTCGGTGCAAACGCAACTCCGATGGCTTTCGGCGAAGTCTTCTCGGCGCTTGAGACCAACGCGATCGATGCCCAGGAAAACCCCTATGTGACGATCGACACGTCGAAGTTCTACGAAGTGCAGAAATACGTCACCGAGACGAACCACGCTTACACGCCGTTCCTCTTCCTCTTCTCCAAGCCGATCTTCGACAGCTACACGCCGGAAGAACAGGCAGCCCTGCGTGAATGCGCAGTTGTCGGTCGTGACGAAGAGCGCAAGGTCATCCGCGAACTGAACCAGAAGTCGCTGGAGAAGATCAAGGCTGCCGGCCTCGAAGTGAACACGCTGTCTCCCGAAGAGCAGGCGCGTATCCGCGAAAAATCCATGGTCGTCTATGAAAAGCATAAGGCTGAAATCGGCGCCGACGTCGTTGACGCCGTTCTGGCGGACCTAAAGAAGATCCGCGGTCAGTAATCCCAACTGCATAGGTTAAAGACACCCGGAGGTTCCGCCTCCGGGTGTTTTTGTTTGTCGAAAGCCGATCAAAAAAGACTGCCGAAGCAGCCTTTTCTCAAAATCACGCTGTGCGGTTCTGTCGGTTGGCGATGAGGTCATCGACAACGGCCGGATCGGCGAGCGTCGAAGTATCTCCGAGCGCCCCGAAATCATCCTCGGCGATCTTGCGCAGGATACGCCGCATGATCTTGCCGGAACGGGTCTTGGGCAGGCCGGGCGCAAACTGGATCTTGTCGGGTGTCGCAACCGGCCCGATCTCGTTGCGCACGTGCTTTACCAGCTCTTCGCGCAACGCATAGTCGCCGTTCTGGCCCGCCATCAGCGTGACGTAACAATAAATGCCCTGCCCCTTGATCGGATGCGGATAACCGACAACCGCCGCTTCCGAAACCTGATGATGCGACACCAGCGCCGATTCCACCTCGGCCGTACCGAGGCGATGACCGGAAACGTTCAGAACGTCATCCACGCGGCCGGTGATCCAGTAATAACCGTCCTCATCGCGCCGGCAGCCGTCACCGGTGAAATACTTGCCCTTATAGGTGGAGAAGTAGGTGTCGATGAAGCGCTGATGATCGCCATAGACGGAGCGCGACTGGCCCGGCCAGCTGTCGATGATGCAGAGGTTGCCGTCCGCCGGCCCTTCCAGCACATTGCCTTCGGCATCAACCAGTTGCGGCTGCACACCGAAGAACGGCCGCGTCGCCGAGCCGGGTTTCAGATCGGTCGCGCCCGGCAGCGGCGAGATGAGAATACCGCCGGTTTCCGTCTGCCACCAGGTGTCGACGATCGGGCTCTTGTCCTCGCCGACCACATGGTAATACCACTCCCATGCTTCCGGATTGATGGGCTCACCCACGGTGCCGAGCAGCCGCAGGCTGCTGCGCGAGGAACGCGTGACGAACTGGTCGCCTGCGCCCATCAGCGATCTCAGCGCTGTCGGCGCCGTATAGAAGATGTTGACCTTGTGTTTGTCGATGACTTCCCAGAAGCGGCCCTGATCCGGGAAGTTCGGAACGCCTTCGAACATCAGTGTCGTCGCGCAATTCGCAAGCGGCCCGTAAACTATATAGGAATGGCCGGTGACCCAGCCGACATCGGCGGTACACCAGTACACCTCACCGTCCTTGTAATCGAAGACATATTCATGCGTCATCGACGTATAGACGAGATAGCCGCCCGTGGTGTGCAGCACGCCCTTTGGCTTGCCGGTGGAACCCGACGTGTAGAGGATGAACAGCGGGTCTTCCGCGCGCATCTTCACAGGCGGGCAATCCGGCTTCACGGTCGCGATTTCCTGATGGTACCAGATGTCGCGGCCAGGCGCCCAACCGGTCTTGCCGCCGGTACGCCGCACAACGAGAACTTTGTTGACGATGACATATTGCTTGGCGGCGATATCGATCGCCTTGTCGGTGTTTTCCTTGAGCGGGATCGGCTTGCCTCCGCGCACGCCTTCATCGCAGGTGATGACGAAGGTCGATTCGCAGTCAACGATACGGCCGGCCAGCGCTTCGGGCGAGAAGCCGCCAAAGACGACGGAATGCACGGCGCCGATGCGCGCGCAGGCAAGCATCGCGTAAGCCGCTTCGGGGATCATCGGCATATAGATGGTGACGCGGTCACCCTTCTTCACGCCGTGCTTCTTCAGCACGTTCGCCAGACGGCAGACATAGTCGTAGAGCTGGTTATAGGTGATCTTCTTGTCGATATAGGGATTGTCGCCTTCCCAGATGATCGCCGTACGCTCGCCATGGGTCTTCAGATGCCTGTCGATACAGTTGTAGGAGACGTTGGTCAGGCCATCCTCGAACCACTTGATCGGCACCCGCCCCCTGAAGGACGTGTTCTTGACCTTTGTATAGGGCTTGAACCAGTCGATCCGCCGACCGTGCTTGTCCCAGAATTTTTCCGGATCCTCGACGCTCTCCTGGTACCATTTCTGGTAACGCTCATTGTCGATGAGCGTGCGGGCTTTCGCCGACTTGAGCACCGGGTAGATTTTGGCAGACATGAACTCCTCCTGGAACCGGGTATGGCTTCTGACGCGGCCCGAGACTCCCACCTCAGGCATGTGTTGAATTCATAGCAGGTCAATTGCGCACGGCAATTAGACAAAGGTCATTTGTTTCGCAAAGAATTGCAATTATGATGCAATCCGGTTATAGAGCGGCAATATCCCGGAAATCAGTGGTTGATACCACGCCCGCGACACCGGCGCGGACGGACAGAAGGACTGTATCTATGGCTCAACAATTGCTCATGCCAAAGGCAACGGCTGTATGGCTGGTTGACAACACCGCGCTGTCGTTCGATCAGATCGCCACGTTCTGCAAACTGCATCCGCTTGAAGTCAAGGCAATTGCCGACGGTGAAGCCGCGCAGGGCATCAAGGGCCTCGACCCGATTGCCACCGGACAGCTTTCCCGCGATGAGATCGCCCGCGCCGAAGGCAACCCGAACCATAAGCTCAAACTTTCCGAGCCGAAGGTTCGCGTTCCGGAATCCAAGCGTCGCGGCCCGCGTTATACGCCGGTTTCTAAGCGTCAGGATCGTCCGAACGCCATTCTCTGGCTAGTTCGCAACCACCCGGAACTGAAGGATGCGCAGATTTCGCGTCTCGTCGGCACCACGAAGTCGACCATCGAGCAGATCCGCGACCGCACGCACTGGAACTCGGCCAACCTGACGCCGATGGACCCGGTCACCCTCGGCCTCTGCAGCCAGATCGATCTCGACCTCGAAGTCGAGCGCGCCTCCCGCGGCCGTCCGCTGCCGACTGCGGAGGAACTGGATAACACGCTGCAGCCGGCGACCGCGACGGAAGGTCTCGATTACAACTTCCAGCGTGAGGAAGACGACCAGATCGACGCCGATGCCGTCTTCAAGAAGCTGTCGTCGCTGAAGTCCACGCAGAAGGATGAAGACGAGGACGATCAGTACTGATCGACGTTGTCGAATGCTTGAAAAACCCGGCTCAGTGCCGGGTTTTTTGCCTATAGCCTATCGCGCGCCAAAAATCGCCGAGCCCACGCGTACGCTGGTCGCACCGAATTCCACGGCCGTTTCGAAATCGCCGGACATGCCCATCGAAAGCTTCTTGAGGCCGCATTCCCTTGCAAGCTTTGCGAGGAGCGCAAAATGCGGGCCCGGGTTTTCCTCCGCCGGAGGGATACACATCAGCCCCTCGACCGGCAGCTTAAGTTCATCCCGGCAGAGTGTCACGAAGGCAAGGGTTTCGCGTGGATCGATGCCCGCTTTCTGCGGTTCCAGCCCGGTGTTGACCTGAACGTAAAACCGCAGACTGCGAGCCTGCTTTTCGCATTCTTCAGCAAGCACACGCGCTATCTTCTCACGATCGACGCTTTGCACGACATCGAAAAGCGCCACGGCGTCGGCAGCCTTGTTGGATTGCAGCGGCCCGATCAGGTGCAGCTCAATGCCGGGCGTCTTTTCTTTCAGCGCCGGCCATTTGCCCTGCGCTTCCTGAACACGGTTTTCGCCGAAGACACGCTGACCCGCATCGATGACCGGCTGGATCGCTTCCGCATCAAATGTTTTGGAGACGGCGACCAGGGTGACATCCCCAGGCCTGCGGCCCGATTTTTCCGCCACATGCGCGATACGCTGCCTGACATCCTCAAGACGAGCTTCGATTTCCATCACAGGACCTTTTTAAACGTTCGAACCGCTAACTAGACGCCGAATCCCTTGATGCCAAGCGGCTTTAGCACCATTTGAGGCACGCTGGCCAAGATTACACTACCGAACGCCCCGCCAAACTTGACGCCCCGGTCGTTTCATGGTGAAGGTCAGCGCACATTTTTCCCCTCGATACCCGGAATTTTAGACAATGGCCATCGAACGTTACAATCCTCGCGACGCCGAGCCGCGCTGGCAGCAGAAATGGAACGAAGACAAGGTCTTCGTGACAGACAACAGCGATCCGCGTGAGAAATATTACGTTCTAGAGATGTTTCCCTATCCGTCGGGTCGCATCCACATGGGCCATGTCCGCAACTATGCCATGGGTGACGTCGTCGCCCGTTACAAGCGCGCCCGCGGCTTCAACGTGCTGCACCCGATGGGCTGGGACGCTTTCGGCATGCCCGCCGAAAATGCGGCCATGCAGAACAAGGTCCATCCCAAGGACTGGACCTACCAGAACATCGCCACCATGCGCGGACAGCTGAAATCCATGGGCCTGTCCTTGGACTGGACCCGCGAATTCGCCACATGCGATGTGGAATATTATCATCGCCAGCAGGCGCTGTTCGTCGACTTCATGGAAAAGGGGCTGGTCTACCGCAAGCAGTCGAAGGTCAACTGGGACCCGGTCGACCATACCGTTTTGGCCAACGAGCAGGTCATCGATGGCCGCGGCTGGCGCTCCGGCGCGCTGGTCGAACAGCGCGAACTGACGCAATGGTTCTTCCGCATCACCGATTTCAGCCAGGACCTGCTGGATGAGCTGGACACGCTGGATCAGTGGCCGGAAAAAGTGCGCCTGATGCAGAAGAACTGGATCGGCCGTTCCGAAGGCCTGTCGCTGCGCTGGCAGACCGTTGCCGACACGGCACCGGAAGGCTTTTCTGACATCACGGTTTACACCACACGTCCCGACACACTGTTCGGCGCTTCCTTCCTGGCCATTGCCGCCGACCACCCGCTGGCGAAAGAGCTGTCGGAAAAAAATCCCGCCATCGCCGAATTCTGTGATGAATGCCGCCGCCATGGCACGTCTCTGGCAGCGTTGGAAACGGCTGAAAAGAAGGGCATCGATACCGGCGTCAAGGTTGTGCATCCGCTGGATCCGACCTGGGAACTGCCGGTCTATGTCGCCAACTTCGTGTTGATGGATTACGGTACCGGCGCGATTTTCGGCTGCCCCTCCGGCGACCAGCGCGACCTCGACTTTGCGCGCAAATACGGCCTGCCGGTCGTGGCTGTCGTCGCCCCCGAAGGCCCGGATGCGGAAAGCTTCACGGTCGATGACACCGCCTACACCGACGACGGCGTCATGATCAATTCCGGCTTCCTGAATGGCATGAAAACGACGGATGCCTTCGAGGCGGTCGTGCAGAAGCTGTCGGCGCAAACGCTCGGCAACGCACCCCAGGCCGAGCGCAAGGTCAACTTCCGCCTGCGCGACTGGGGCATTTCCCGCCAGCGTTACTGGGGATGCCCGATCCCGGTCATCCATTGCGAAGTCTGCGGCGTCGTGCCGGTTCCAAAAAAGGACCTGCCCGTGAAGCTGCCCGACGACGTGACGTTCGACGTGCCAGGCAACCCGCTGGACCGGCACCCGACCTGGCGTCACGTCTCCTGCCCGCAATGTGGCCATGACGCGCGTCGCGAAACCGACACGATGGACACCTTCGTCGACTCCAGCTGGTATTACACGCGCTTCACGGCACCCTGGGAAGATGCACCGACCGATCCGAAGGTTGCCAATCACTGGCTGCCGGTGGATCAGTATATCGGCGGCATCGAGCACGCGATCCTGCACCTGCTCTATTCGCGCTTCTTCACCCGCGCCATGCGCGAGACCGGTCATGTGGATGTGAAAGAACCCTTCAAGGGCCTGTTCACCCAGGGCATGGTAGTCCACGAGACCTACAGCCGCGGTGAAGGCACGGCGCGAGAATGGGTGCCGCCGGCGGACCTGCGGATTGAGGAAACGGACGGCACGCGCCGCGCCTTCCTGCTTTCCTCCGGCGAAGAGGTGAAGATCGGCTCTATCGAGAAGATGTCGAAGTCGAAGAAGAACGTGGTCGATCCCGACGATATCATCGCCTCCTATGGCGCGGATACCGCGCGCTTCTTCGTGCTGTCGGACTCGCCGCCGGATCGCGATGTGATCTGGTCCGAATCGGGCGTTGAGGGCGCAAACCGCTTCGTCCAGCGCGTCTGGCGCATCATCGGTGAAGCTGCCGACGAGCTCAAGACGGTCGAGCCGAAGCCCGCGACCGACGGTGAAGGTCTTGCTGCCTCAAAGGCCGCTCACAAGACGCTGAAGGCGGTTCAGGAGGATCTGGACAAGCTCGCCTTCAACAAGGCAATTGCGCGCATTTACGAACTCGTCAACGCGCTGGCCGGCCCTCTGGCCGACGTTGCTTCGGGCGGCAAGTCCAACGACGCAAAGGCGGCAGCGCGTGACGCCGTTGAAATCCTGATCCGCATCATCGCCCCGATGACGCCACATCTCGCCGAAGAATGCTGGGCGGCACTGGGCAACGAGGGTCTGGTGGCTGAGACGCCATGGCCGACCTTCGTGCCTTCGCTGGTGGAAGAAAACGACGTGGTCATGCCCGTGCAGGTCAATGGCAAGAAGCGCGGCGAATTGACAATCGCGCGCGATGCGGATCAAGATGCGGTCCGCGCGGCTGCCCTTGCTCTGGATGCCGTCAAATCTCTTCTTGCCGGCGGCGAGCCCAAGAAAGTCATCGTGGTTCCGCAGAGGATTGTGAACATTGTTGTCTGACGTTTTTTCGAGATGGAGCCGCGTCGCGGCAGCAATTTCCGTCGTGATGATGGCTGGTCTTCTGGCGGGCTGCCAGGTACGCCCGCTTTATGGCGAAGCTTCCGGAACAAAAGAAAGACTGGCAGCAGTCAGCATTGCGCAGATAGGCGGACGTGCCGGGCAGGAAGTCCGTAACCAGTTGATCTTCCTGATGGCTGGAGGTGCAGGCGAGCCTGCGACGGCTCAATATACCCTCAAGATCGGCGTCAGCTCGAGCGCCAGCTCGACCGAAGTGCAGAATTACGACCTGACGACGCGCACAAACAACAATTACGACGGGCCGTACCCCGGTCGTGTCGTGATGGCCGGTCAATATGTGCTGACGCGCGTATCCGACGGTCAGATTCTGCGTTCAGCGCGCCGCAGCGTCACCGCGCAGGTGGATCTGCCGCAGCAGGAATTCGCCAAGATCAGGGCGATCCGCGACGCCGAGAACCGTGCGGCCCGCGAGCTGGCCGAGATCATCCGCACCGATGTCGCCGCCACGCTCGGCCGCTGAGAGCGGCGGCCGTGGCGGAGATAAAGTCCCATGAATTCGAGCGCTTCGCCGAGAACCCGGCGGAGCGCTTTCGCGTTTTCGTCCTCTACGGGCCGGATCGTGGTCTTGTTTCGGAGCGGGCAGGCGTCATCGCCAAAAAGACGGGTGTCGATCCCGACGATGCTTTTGCCTCACTGAAACTGACTGCATCCGATCTGCAGGGCGACCCGGGGCGTCTGCTGGATGAGGTGAACGCCATTGGTCTTTTCGGCGGCGAAAAACTCGTGTGGGTTAAAGGCGCGTCAGCCGAAAAGGCACTCGTGGATGCCCTCCAGATCCTGGCGGAAACGCCACTGGAATCGAGCTTCCTGATCATCGAAGCAGGTGACGTGAAAAAGGGTACCGGCCTGCGCAAGATCGCCGAGCCGGCACGCTCGATTGCCGCGATCCCCTGTTACGCCGATGACGCCCGCTCGCTGAATGCGCTGATCGATCAGGAACTCTCCGCAGATCATCTGCGCATCGCACCCGCTGCTCGACAGAGGCTAATCGAGCAACTCGGCGGCGACCGTATCGCGTCGCGCAATGAAATCCGCAAGCTTGCCCTCTATTGCCGTGGCGCCGAGGTGATCGAAGAGGATGACGTGATGGCCATTATCGGCGATGCCAGCACGGTTTCCGCCGACGACGCCGTGGATGCCATCCTCAAGGGCGACAGGAACGCCTTTTTCCACGCCACCCAGAAGATCATTTCCTCAAAAACGCCGATCTTCCTCGTGCTGCAGGGGTGCCTCAAGCAATTTCAGCTGCTCGATCAGATGCGTGCAGAGATGGATGAGAAAAAGCAGCAGGCCGGACAGGTCATGCAGACCCTCGGGCGTCATATCCATTTCCGCCGGAAACCGGTCATCGAAAGAGCGCTGCGCACATGGCAGCCAGCGGCGATTGCCCGCGAGATGAACCGGTTGCAGGCAGCCATCCTGCAAAGCCGTCAACGGCAAAGCCTGGAGGAAAGCGTGGCGCTTCTAACCCTGCTGTCCACCACGCTGCAATCCGGCCGCGGCGGATAAACGAAAGCCCTCGTGAAGGTACAACGAGGGCTTTTGAATTTGTGAAAGAGGATGATGCGATCTCGGATCAATCGCCTTTGCCAGGCTCGGCGGAGAAATAGAGCTCCAGCTTGCCTTCGACACCGTCCATTTCCTTGGCTTCCGGCATCGGATCACGCTTCACCGTGATATTTGGCCAGATGGCCGCATATTCGGCATTGAGCTTCAGCCACTTGTCGAGACCCGGCTCCGTATCGGGCTTGATAGCCTCGGCAGGACATTCCGGTTCGCACACACCGCAATCGATGCACTCATCGGGATTGATGGCGAGGAAATTTTCGCCCTCGTAAAAGCAGTCGACAGGGCAGACCTCAACGCAATCGGTGTATTTGCAGCGGATGCAATTGTCGGTCACGACATATGTCATGATGAACTCCAGAATATGCAGGCCGGGTCTTTGGGCTTCGGAACACAAGCCGTCGCCCGGAATTCAGACAGGGCAATTTCGCAAGTGACGTAATGCCTTTGCTTGCAGATAGCAAGGATAAACAATTCTGAAAAACGGGTGCGGCTTGGAGGTTTATTCTAATCTTCGCTGCCGTCACTGTCCGACAGAAACCTGTCGAGCGCACGGCGCTCTTTTTTGGTGGGGCGTCCGCTGCCCGGCAGGCGCATCGCCTGTTCAAGCGGCGTCAGCCTGTCGGAAGGCGGTCGAGCCGGTGTCTGGTCGTCGTAGAGAAGCCTTGCTTCCTCATAGGGGCCGCGGCGCGTTCCGCCGGCTTTGACGATCAGCACCCTGTCCATCCGCTCGAAGCTGATTTCCAGCCTGTCGCCGGCCTTCAGCATGTGGCTCGGTTGGCGCATAGGGGAGCCGTTGACCTTCACATGCCCAGACTGGATGTAGTTCTGGGCCAGTGACCGAGATTTCGCCATGCGGGCAAAGAACAGCCACTTGTCGAGACGCTGACGCGCGCTTTCCAGTGGCTGTTCGTTGCTACCCATGGGCTTACTTCTTCAGCTGCTCCTTGAGAGCAGCGAGCTTTGCAAAAGGTGAGTCCGGATCGAGCGGCTTTTCCTTGCGCGGCGGCTTGGCTTCGAAACGCTGCTGACCCTGAGGCTTTCCACCACGGTCATTGCGCTCCGGACGATCCTTACGCTCGCCACGATCGTGACGGTCGTTGTTGCGGTTGTTGCCACGGTCCGGCCGACCACCATCACGCTTGCGCTCGCCATCGCCATTGCGATTGGCCGCCTCGCGATTGCCGCCATCGCGGTTATCGCGACGGCCTTCGCCACGACGCTCGCCTTGCTCGCGAGCGCCCTCGCCACGGCCTTGACCGCGGTTGCCGGGACGGCGGTTGTCACCGCGCTGATTGTCGTTACGACCACCTGGACGCCACAGAAGAACCGGCTTGGGCTCGGCGGCCTCTGCCCCTTCCGGGGCAGCTTCGGCGGCGACGACCTCCGGGCTGACAGCCTCAGCAACAGGTGCCTCGGCGGCGGCTTCGCCTTCCGCAACGGCTTCGGATTGTGACGCCTGCTCTTCTGACGCCGTCTCTTCCTGCTCGCCTTCTGCGCCTTCCTCTTCAACCGCCGCCGCGTCTGCAGCAGCAGGAGCCGGCGTGCCGGCATGGCTGGCGAGGAACGCCTGCGCCTCTTCCGCCGTCACCTGATCGGCGCGGTAGCCAAGGCCCTTCAGGATTTCTTCCATATCATCGAGCGTCGCGCCCAGAATGGAAAGCATCGCGGTGGTGGTCGTGAAACGGCGACCATCATAGGCGCCTTCAGGACGCGGCTGCTGGCCAGGCTTCCACTGCAGCAGCGGGCGGATGAGATCGGCCAGGCGCTCGAGAATGTCGATGCGCACGGCGCGCTTGCCGAGGAAGCGGAACCCGGCGAGCTTGTAGAACATGCGCTCGAAGCTTGCATCCGTGACAACGGACGTGCGGCCGGCTGCGAGAACCGGAATGAGGTCGCCATAACCGGGCTTGCCGAGACCGTCGTTTTTCAGTGCCCAGAGCAGCGTCACAAGCTCCGCTGGGGCGGGCTTCAGAAGCGCTGGCAGGAACACATGATAGGCACCGAAACGCACACCGTAGCGGCGCATGGAGGCGCGCGCATCCTGATCGAGCGACTTGACGTCGTCAGCGACATCGCGGCGGAACAGCACACCCAGATTTTCGACCAGCTGGAACGCCAGGCCCTTCGCGAGACCCTGAAGGTCCTCGGCACGGGAAATATCGTCCAGCGGCTTCAGCACGGTGGCAATCTGGTGATTGACGAAACGCTCGACCCGCGCCAGCGCGTGATCGCGGGCATTACCGCTCAGCTGGTCGTCAGCCAGCAGGATCACCCGCGGCTTCATGATATTGTCGCCGGACGAAAGGCGGGCCACCGGCTCGCCCAACCAGCGAACCAGACCATCGGAGCTCAAAGCAAGATCGCCATTTCCACTGGCGTGCAGACGCGCGGCCCGCGCCTCGTATTCGAGAGCGAGCGCCTTTTGGGCAGCACCTTGCACGGCCTTCTGATCCGGCCCTTCCATTCCCGGCACCGGCGTGAACCGGAACCCGGCCAATTGGCCGACGTGATGACCTTCTACGAAGACATCACCATTTACACTGATTTCAGCTTCAAGCATCGCATTCTCTCTCAGGCGCCTCATGAGCACAGATGTCCTGCGATCAACAAAGCGTTTCGTCAACCTTTCATGTAGCGCATCGGACAATCGATCCTCGATTTCCCGAGTCTTTTCTTGCCAGTGTGTCGGATCGGCAAGCCATCCTGGGCGGTTCGATACATAAGTCCATGTTCTGATCTGCGCAATCCTTGCAGACAAGGTATCGATTTCACCATCCGTGCGGTCGGCGCGGCGCACTTGCTCGGCCATGAAATCCTCGTTCACCGTCCCGCGTTTGACGAGGTCGAAATAGAGCGTGGAGATCAGATCGGCATGCTGTGCGGGCGCGATGCGGCGATAATCGGGCAGCGCGCAGGCCTCCCAGAGTTTTTCCACCCGCGCATCCGTTGTCGTCACATCGATGATCTCAGGGTAGCGGGAGAGATATTCGAGCGCCTGTTGGTCGATCGCTGGCAGGGCGCGTGAAAGGCCCTGTATCGACGGTGCGGCATCAAGGCTGGCGCGCAGATTGGCGATGGATGAAAAATCGAAATTCTTCGTCCGCCATTGCAGCACCTTTACCGAATCGAACTGATGGCTTTCGATCCGCTCCACAAGCTCGTCATCGAACGGGTCGACCCGGCCCGTCACGCCGAAGGTGCCATCGCGTAGATGACGGCCGGCACGGCCCGCAATCTGCCCGATTTCACCCGGGTTGAGATTACGGAACTGGTAGCCGTCGAATTTTCGGTCCTGCGCGAAAGCGACGTGGTCGACATCGAGATTGAGGCCCATGCCGATGGCATCCGTCGCCACCAGATATTCGACATCGCCGGACTGGTAGAGGCCCACCTGGGCATTGCGCGTGCGCGGCGACAACGCCCCCAGCACGACAGCCGCACCACCGCGCTGGCGACGCACCAGTTCGGCGATGGCGTAGACCTCATCCGCGGAGAAAGCCACGATTGCGGTGCGCTGCGGCAGGCGCGTAATCTTCTTCTGGCCGGCATAAAAAAGCTGCGACAGACGCGGCCGCTCGACCACCGTTATGCCCGGCAGCAGCTTTTCAAGAATGGGGCGCATCGTGCCCGCCCCCAGAAGCAGCGTTTCTTCACGCCCGCGAAGATGCAATACCCGGTCGGTGAAAATGTGCCCGCGCTCAAGATCGCCGGCCAGTTGCACCTCGTCGATCGCGACAAAGGCGGCCGTCGTCTCGCGCGGCATGGCTTCCACGGTGCAGACGGAATATTTGGCTTTGGGCGGTGCGATTTTTTCTTCGCCGGTTATCAGCGCCACATTTGGCGCACCGACCTTCTCGACAAGGCGCGTATAGACCTCGCGCGCCAGCAGACGCAGCGGCAGGCCGATGACACCGCTGCCGTGTGCGACCATCCGCTCAATGGCGTAATGGGTCTTGCCGGTATTGGTGGGGCCGAGAACGGCCGTGACACCGCGGCCGCTCAGGATCATGGGGCGAAAATTCAACGTACTATCCGCGAATCGACTTCAATTGCTTGTCGCGCCCCTTCCATTTCAGATGCAGGCCGAACCCACCACACATGGCAACGCCTGCGGACAAAGGCAATAGCGCTTCTCCGCAAACTGTCCCGGCAGAATGACTGCGGCGAATTTCATGTGCATATTCAGCGGGTTGAAGGTACAAAAAGAATCCGGCAAATCGGTAATCGATTCGGTAACGGAACAGTCTGCGAACGAATCGAATACGAATCGCAGACTCCTGCCGATTCAGCTTTTGTTCTCCGCAACATCTGGGTCCCGGTCACACAACTCATACAAGATTATGAATCCAGGTAAGTCTTTGGCCGGATTCAGCTTTGTAAGCGCGCACCAGAACAGAATCGGCTGTCAAGCATCAAGGTCGATATAGCGCCTCACGCTATCGACAACCATTGATCAAAGCGCCTCGCCGGCAAGCAGGCGCGGTCCATTGGCGCCCGTGGTGCCGGCGGCTTGATCGATGAAATAGGATTTCAGACCCGGCAGACGGTCCACGACCCCCAGGCCAAAATCCCTTATGATACGGATGGGTCCGATATCGTTGGAGAAAAGCCGGTTCAGCACGTCGGTCGTCACGCCCATCCGCAACGTGTCAAAGCGGCGCCAGGACTGGTAACGCTCCAGAACGTTGAGAGAGCCGATATCAAGCCCGAGGCGATCGGCTTCGACCACCGTTTCGGCAAGAGCCGCCACATCCTTGAAACCAAGATTGAGGCCCTGACCCGAAATCGGGTGGATGCCGTGGGCGGCATCCCCCGCAAGTGCAATGCGTGGCGCAACGAATGAACGCGCCAGCGTAAGCCCGAGCGGGAAGGCGCGCCGTGGCCCGACAGGACGGATGGGGCCGAGCTTGTGGCCGAACCGGCGCTCCAGTTCCTCTTCGAAGACAAGATCGTCGGAAGCGACCAGCCTGTCCGCATCTGCCGTGCGTTCGGTCCATACCAGCGAAGACCGGTTGCCCTTCAGGGGCAAAATGGCGAAGGGTCCGGATGGCAGGAAATGCTCCTCGGCGCAGCCCTCGTGCGACCGCTCATGCTCAACGGTCGTCACGATGCCCGACTGGTCGTAGGCCCAGTGCACGGTCTTGATCCCAGCCATATCCCGAAGAGCCGAGCGGACACCGTCGCAGGCAACGAGCAATCGCGCATCAAGCGAGGAGCCATCGGAAAGGGTGATTGCTGTCGATTGCGGACCGGCGGTAAAGCCGGAGACGCTGAGACCATGGCGAATTTCAATGCCCAAACGCTCACACAGGCCGCGCAATGCGCCGACGAGCGCGACGTTCGGAACCATGTGGGCGAACGGCCTCCCCTCCTCTACGGCCCCATCAAAGGTCAGAAAGACGGGGCGTACAGGATCGGCGGTTTTCGAATCGGTCACGATCATCCTGTTGATCGGCTGCGCTTCCGTTTCGATGTCGCTCCAGATACCGAAGACCTCGAGCATACGCGTGGCCGCTGCAATGATCGCCGAGGCGCGGACATCCTTCTTCCAGACCTCCTCGGGAGCAGCCTCGACAACCTGCACCTGAAGGTGCGGCGCCGCCTGCTTGATGGCGACAGCGACGGAAAGACCGACATATCCGCCACCTGCAACCACAACGTCCAGCATCGCGCTTCTCCTCAAATCTTGTGCACGCATCATCTGGGCACTATAGACCATGTGACGTCTTCCTACAGCCGGAGCAGGCCGAAAAAATGTCGCATCCCTTGCAATCGTCAGACCCGATGGCAAATCTTATCGCCACGCTCGATCTCGAAAAGCTGGAGGAGAACCTCTACCGGGGCGAAAGCCCGCAGATCGGCTGGCAACGGGTTTTTGGCGGCCAGGTGATTGCGCAGGCCCTGATCGCCGCGCAGAGGACCGTGGATGACGACCGCTTCGTGCACTCGTTGCACGCTTATTTTATGCGCCCCGGCGACCCGGTGGTGCCAATCGTCTATCAGGTGGAGCGCATCCGCGACGGCGCCAGTTTCTGCACCCGCCGGGTAGTGGCGATCCAGCACGGCAAGGCAATTTTTTCCATGTCGGCGTCGTTTCAGATATTCGAGGACGGCTTTACCCATCAGATCCGGATGCCGGATGTGACGCCGCCTGAAAAACTGATGAGCGAGGAACAGATGCAGGCGGCCTTCCTCGCAAAGGCGCCCGCTTCGATCCGCAACTACTGGAGCAACAAGCGGCCGATCGAGATCAGGCCTGTCTCGCTAACCCACTATATCTCCAAGGAAAAGCTGGAGCCACAGCAGGATATCTGGGTCCGCGCCGTTGGAACCGTGCCGGACGATCCGCGCCTGCAATCCGCCATCCTCGCTTATCTCTCTGACATGACCCTGCTCGACACCTCGCTCTATGCCCACGGGACGACCATCTTCGACCCGTCCATTCAGGTAGCGAGTCTCGACCATGCCATGTGGTTCCACCGACCTTGCCGGCTCGACGACTGGCTGCTTTACACACAGGACAGCCCGAGCGCATCCGGCGCCAGGGGGCTGACCCGTGGCAATATTTTCACCAGAGATGGTGAACTGATCGCCTCTGTCGCGCAGGAGGGTTTGATCCGCAAAAGGGCAAATGATTAAATAATGCGCTTTTTGGAAAAATCGCACATTTTATAGACGCTTTTTTGGGCGACAAATGCACCTTTTTCAGACGCCCGACACATAAACATTACATTTCAATAAGTTAGATACACACTCAAAACTGGCACGCCCTTTGAATGTATGTCCGCAGTCGCTGTTACTGATCTGCCAGCGGCAGGAGGTTCGGCTCCGCGCCGAGGACAAACAAAGGATGGGAAACCAGATGAAAATTGTGATGGCCATTATCAAGCCGTTCAAGCTGGATGAAGTGCGTGAAGCGCTCACTGGCGTCGGCATCCAGGGCCTGACCGTGACCGAGGTAAAGGGTTACGGGCGCCAGAAGGGACATACCGAGATTTATCGCGGCACGGAATATGCGGTGAGCTTCCTTCCCAAGCTGAAGATCGAGATCGCAGTTCCATCCGACGTGGTCGACAAGGCCGTTGAGGCGATCGCATCTGCGGCTAAGACCGGGCAGATCGGTGACGGCAAGATCTTTGTCTACTCTATCGAACAGGCCGTGCGCATCCGTACCGGCGAAACCAACACAGAAGCGCTTTGAAGCACGGCTGACAGGGGAGTTTTCCAAACATGCAACTCAACAAGTTTTTGACGCTCGGCAAGCTGGGCGCCGCAGCGACGGCCCTGATGGCACCGGCCATCGCCTTTGCCCAGGATGCAGCGCCGGCAGTGGCCGCGGCCGCTCCCGTTCCGGAAAAAGCCGATACCGCATTCATGTACGTCGCGACCATCCTCGTGCTGTTCATGATCCTTCCGGGTCTGGCCCTTTTTTACGGCGGCCTCGTCCGCACCAAGAACATGCTCTCCGTCCTGATGCAGTGCACGGTCATCACGGCCGTCATGATGCTCGTATGGGTCATCTACGGTTACTCCTTCGCCTTCGGCGGCGGCACCGGCCCCTATTTTGGCGGTTTCGGCAAGCTGTTCCTGAATGGCGTTACGCTTGACAGCACCTCGGCAACCTTCTCCCAGGGCGTCGTGATCTACGAATACACCTTTATCGCCTTCCAGATGACCTTTGCGGCGATTACACCTGCGCTGATCATCGGCGCTTTCGCGGAACGCGTGAAGTTCTCGGCAGTCATTCTTTTCACCATCCTGTGGGCCACCTTCGTTTATTTCCCGGTCGCACATATGGTGTGGGACGCAAACGGCCTGATCTTCGGCATGGGCGCTCTCGACTTCGCTGGCGGCACGGTCGTTCACATCAACGCCGGTATCGCCGGTCTGATCGGCGCGATCATGGTCGGCAAGCGTACTGGCTTCGGCAAGGACATGATGGCTCCTCACTCCATGACGCTGACGCTGGTTGGCGCAGCCATGCTGTGGTTCGGCTGGTTCGGTTTCAACGCCGGCTCCAACCTGGAAGCATCCGGCGGTGCGGTTCTCGCAACCATGAACACCTTCCTCGCCACCGCAGCAGCAATCGTTTCCTGGTCGCTGGTTGAAAGCTTCACCCGCGGCAAGGCCTCCATGCTGGGTGCCGCTTCGGGCATGATCGCCGGCCTCGTTGCCGTCACGCCGGCTGCAGGCTCTGTTGGTCCGATGGGCGCCATCGTTCTCGGCCTTATTGTCTCGCCGATCTGCTACTTCTTCGTCTCCGTTGTGAAGAACAAGTTCGGTTACGACGACACCGCTGACGTCTTCGGCGTCCACGGTATCGGCGGCATCATCGGCGCACTCGGCACCGGCATCTTCACCTCGCCTCTGCTCGGCGGCACTGGCAAGCCTGAATTCTCCATCGCCTCGCAGGTCTGGACGCAGTTCGTTGCCGTCGCCATCACCATCGTCTGGTGCGCCATCGTCTCCGCGATCCTTTACAAGATCGTCGACGTGATCGTCGGGCTTCGCGTCCCGGTCGAAGCCGAGCGCGAAGGTCTCGACCTTGCGACCCACGGCGAAGCCGCTTACCACTCCTGATATCGGGAAAAGGGGTTCTCCATCCCCTTACCCAAAAGAAGGCCCGCTTCGGCGGGCCTTTTTCTTTGCCGTAAATCCGGAGGCCGCCGCAAAAAGGCGCATGGTTAACACGACATTAACCAGCAACCGGTTAGCTTTCCCTGTCAATCCGGGATTCGGTCACCAGCCGATCTTGCCGAAACCAGAAAAAGCGACGGGTTCAGGGACATGGGCAGAATGCATTCTCCGACATTCGATGGTCGTCACACACGCTTCGTGTTGACGGCATTTTTCGTGCGTCAGATCATGGCTCTCGCCGGTTTTGCTCTTTTGGCGACGATTGCGCTCGGCATTGCCGCACTCGCCACATGGAATGTGGCTGATCCGAGCCTGTCCTATGCCACCGGCAACCAGCCTACCAATCTTCTGGGTTACAGCGGCGCGATCTTTGCCGATATCGTGATGCAATTCTTCGGGCTTTCCGCGATCATCTCGTTCCTGCCCATCATCGCCTGGGCGATTGCGCTGATTGCCGGGCGACGGTTCAATCGTATACCCGCCCGCATCGTCGCGTGGCTTGCGGGCGCCATCGTCTGCGCCGCCTCGCTCGGATGCTTCCCCGCACCCATCACCTGGCCCCTGCCCAACGGCATCGGCGGGGTGATCGGTGACATGATCCTGCGTTTCCCCGCACTCTTCATCGGCGCCTATCCCACAGGCACCATTGCGACGGTGCTTGGCGTTATTTTCGCTGCGCCGGCAGCCTGGCTGATGCTGTTTGCCGCCGGTATTGTCGGTGGTCTCGACGAGGAACTGGAGCGCGAAGAAGTCGCGCCTGTCGCCACAAGCAAGGCGCGCGCCGCCCGGCAAGCGGAAGAGGATGATGAAGACGATGGCGAAGGCTTCTTCGCCAACATGCTCGCCTTTGGTGCAATCGCCCATTACTGGTACATCACCCAGGCACGCTTTCGCCGCCTGTTCGGGCTGAAGTCGAAATCCCTGCACGACGACTTCGAGCATCCCTATGATTTTAACGAATATGAATTCGGCACGCTGAACGAGCCCTCGCGCCTTAAAACCGCGATCAACCGCCTCGACCAGCGCGCGGAACCCTCTTTCGAAGAACGCGCCGCATCCCGCCGGCAGATGTCCCCTCCGTCGATCGCGCTCGATCACGACGATGATATGGACGATGAACCGTCTTTCGATGCGGATGGACGCGGACTGCCGAACGGTATTCTTTCCGGCGACGAAACCGACCAGAAATTTACCGCCCGCCAGGCACCGGGACGTGGCCAGCCCAGAATAACTGCCGCCTCCGCCCGCCCGAAACCGAGTGAGCGCGTAGCCAGGGAGGCGCAGGCCTCGTTCATCGCCGCCGATGGTTTCCAGCTGCCGACCGTCCATCTTCTGGCAGAACCGAAAAATGTCGTACGTGACAACATGCTGAGCGAGGAAGTGCTGGAGCAGAATGCCCGCCTTCTGGAAGGCGTTCTCGAGGATTTCGGCGTCAAGGGCGAAATCATCCACGTCCGCCCCGGCCCCGTCGTCACGTTGTACGAACTGGAACCGGCGCCCGGCATCAAATCGTCGCGCGTCATCGGCCTTGCCGATGACATCGCCCGCTCCATGAGCGCAATCGCTGCCCGCGTCGCGGTCGTTCCCGGTCGCAATGCCATCGGCATCGAACTGCCGAACCAGACGCGCGAGACTGTGTTCCTGCGAGAACTGATCGGAAGCCGCGACTTCGAAAACAGCAAGGCGAAGCTTGCCATGGCGCTCGGCAAGACCATCGGCGGCGAACCCGTCATCGCCGATCTCGCCAAGATGCCGCACCTGCTGGTTGCCGGCACCACCGGTTCCGGCAAGTCCGTTGCCATCAACACCATGATCCTGTCGCTACTTTACCGCATGTCGCCGGAACAGTGCCGCCTGATCATGATCGACCCGAAGATGCTGGAACTGTCGATCTATGACGGCATTCCGCATCTGCTCTCCCCCGTCGTTACCGATCCGAAGAAGGCCGTCGTGGCCCTGAAATGGACCGTGCGCGAGATGGAAGAGCGCTACAAGAAGATGTCGAAGATCGGTGTGCGCAACATTGACGGCTTCAACAGCCGCGTGCAGCAGGCGCTCGACAAGGGCGAAATCCTCACCCGCACGGTGCAGACGGGCTTCGACCGCCAGACCGGCGAGGCGATCTACGAGACGGAAGAATTCGATCTGAAGCCCCTGCCCTATATCGTCGTCATCATCGACGAGATGGCCGACCTGATGATGGTCGCCGGCAAGGACATCGAAGGCGCGGTACAGCGTCTGGCGCAAATGGCGCGTGCGGCCGGCATCCACGTCATCATGGCCACCCAGCGTCCTTCGGTCGACGTCATCACCGGCACGATCAAGGCCAATTTCCCAACCCGCATCTCGTTCCAGGTCACCTCGAAGATCGACAGCCGCACGATCCTCGGAGAGCAGGGCGCCGAACAGCTGCTCGGCATGGGCGACATGCTCTATATGGCGGGCGGCGGACGCATCCAGCGCGTGCACGGGCCCTTCGTTTCCGACAACGAGGTCGAAGAGATCGTTTCCTATCTGAAGACACAAGGGTCGCCTGAGTATCTGGAAGCAATCACCGAAGAAGAAGACGAGGACGGTGCAGGCGCGAGCCCGGCCGGCGGTGGCAGCTTCTCTGATTCCGAAGACCCCTACGATCAGGCTGTGGCCGTCGTACTTCGCGATGGCAAAGCCTCGACCTCCTATGTGCAGCGCCGTCTCGGCATCGGCTACAACCGCGCCGCCTCACTGATCGAACGGATGGAGCAGGAGGGCATCATCGGCCCCGCCAACCACGCCGGAAAACGCGAAATCCTCGTCCCGACCGAAGCAGATATCATCGAGCGGTAAGTCCGCAACCAAGCGGGGCGAAGAAGCGTTATTACACGCTTTCAACGTCATGAAGCCGCCGCCTTTTATGCGGACAATCGCTGCGATGAAGGAGAATAGAATGAACGACCTCACCACCGGCGACACGGCCACCGCAAACGCAACACAAAACGGCGTAACGCGACGTGGCGTGCTGACAGCGTTTTCAATGGCTGCGGTTATCGCCGGCCTTTCGCCGCTCGACGCATTTGCCCAGGCGGCCGGCAATACCGCAACGGCGCAAAAAATCGCCAATCACTTCTCTTCCGTCAAAACCATGATGGGTGAATTCGTGCAGTTCGGCCCGCGCGGCGAACAGACCGGCGGCAAATTCTATATCGAACGTCCCGGCAAACTCCGCTTCAATTATGAAGATCCTTCGCCCATGCGCGTGATTTCCGATGGCAAGAATGTCGTCATCGGCAATATGAAGCTGAAGACATGGGACCTCTATCCGCTGTCGAAGACCCCGCTTAGCCTGCTTCTTTCCGACAGGATCGATCTGAGCAACCAGAAAGTCCGGAACGTGAAGGAGGAGTCCGATCTGACCACCATCGTGCTCGGAGACAAGAGCGTATTCGGTGATTCGACCATCACCCTGATGTTCGACCCCAAAACCTTCGATCTCAGACAATGGACCACGACAGATGCCCAAAACAAGGACACCACGGTCATGATCTTCAATGTCCAGACCGGCGTGAACCTCGATGAACGCGTCTTCAACATCAATTATGAGGAAGTACGCAAGCGCGGCTAATGTTGCTTATCCATGTATACTGTGAAGGCGGCTCTCAGGCCGCCTTTTTCATTTTGCCGTTAAAATACATTCCAGTTTTCGTCACGATGTTATAAGCCTGCGCCCCGGAACCAACCTCGAAGCCTGCTTCGAGGCGATAGGAACGGAGCCCTTGTATGTCGTTTTCGATAACCACCTGGAACATCAACTCGGTCAGGCTCAGAATGCCGATCGTCGAACAGTTTCTGGTGCGTTACAAGCCCGACATTCTCTGCCTACAGGAAACCAAGTGCCCGAACGGTGAGTTTCCGATGAAGCCGTTGAAGGCGCTGGGTTACGAGCACGTCATCATCCACGGCCAGAAAGGCTATCACGGCGTTGCTATCGCCTCGAAAGTGCCGTTGATCGAAGACCACCGGCAGGACTACTGCGGTGTTGGCGATGCGCGGCATATTTCCGCGATTTTTCAGGTCGGATCGCGCCGTATCCGGTTGCATAACTTCTATGTGCCTGCTGGCGGCGACGAGCCGGACCGGTCGATCAATCCCAAATTCGGCCATAAGCTCGATTTCATCGAGGAAATGAAAGCGCTTCGCGCCGATGGTGTTCCTGGCACTTCCTCGATTCTCGTCGGTGACCTCAACATTGCGCCGCTTGAAAATGACGTCTGGTCGCACAAGCAGCTTTTGAAGATCGTCAGCCATACGCCGGTCGAAACCGAAGGCATGCTCGAGATCATGAAGCAGGGCAACTGGCTCGATCTGATGCGGCTCAACGTGCCAGAGACGGAGAAGATCTACACGTGGTGGAGTTACCGCGCCAAGGACTGGGAAGCGGCTGATCGCGGCCGTCGCCTCGACCACATCTGGTCGTCACAGGATCTCGGCGCTTCACTGGATAAAATCGACATATTGCGCGAAGCCCGCGGCTGGAACCGGCCATCGGACCATGTTCCAGTCACAGCCCACTTTCGCTTCTGAACGAGGGCTGTCAGGCGAAGCGGTTCTGTAAACGGGCCGAACCCGCCGCCAGCGCCGCAATATTATCGCGAATGCGCGCCGAGACGATATCGGCAACCTCGGGAAATTCCTCCACCAACCGGTGGAAGAGGATGCGCGTGATGCGGATGACCTCGGAATCTTCGGCAGCAATGGCCGTAAATTTTCGCTCGCATAGCGTAAACAGCGCCAGCTCGGACAGCAGCGCGCCCTTGCCGGGCGTCGCCTGCAGCACAGGTTTACCATCCCGCCCGGCCGTGAACAACTCGAAACGCCCCGAGGTCACGGCGAAAGCGCACTCGGCCGGCGAATGTTCCCGAAACAATGTCTGACCGGCCGACACCCTCCGGCGTTCAGCACCGAAGGCGATGAGGCGCAACTGATCCTCGCTGAAGCCTGCGAATAGCGGCACTTGCCCCAGCAGAATGATATCGTCCGTCAAGGCCATGTCGATTACTACTCCGGAAAAACGCCTGCACCACTATAGCGGTTTTCCGATATCGGCCCTCAAAATACAAGATATTAGAACGCCGCGCTTCTTTCAAAGGGCGCGGCTTCAATTCACGACAGGAAACCCCGTCTCAGGGAACGATCTTGTATCCACCGTTCTCGGTCACCAGGATTTCGGCGTTGGACGGATCACGCTCGATCTTCTGGCGCAGGCGGTATACATGCGTCTCAAGTGTATGCGTCGTCACTCCGGAATTGTAACCCCAGACCTCTTCCAACAGCACGTCGCGCGTCACCACCGTGCTGCCGGCGCGGTAAAGGTAACGGATGATCGCCGCTTCCTTTTCCGTCAGACGAATTTTCTTGCCGTCTTCCGTCGTCAGCAGCTTCTGGCTGGGCTTGAACTGATAAGGACCGACCGTAAAAACCGCATCCTCGCTCTGTTCATACTGGCGCAGTTGCGCCCGGATGCGCGCAAGCAGCACGGCGAAGCGGAACGGCTTCGTCACGTAGTCGTTTGCGCCGGCTTCCAGCCCTAGAATCGTATCGGAATCGGTGTCGTGCCCGGTGAGCATGATGATCGGCGCCTTGAAGCCGCCTTTGCGCAGAAGCTTCACCGCCTCGCGCCCATCCATATCCGGTAGACCGACATCCATGATGAGGAGATCGACCTGCGCGGTCTTCGCAGTCTGCATCGCCTGTGCCGCGTTCGCGCCGCTCAAAAGCGAGAATTCCTCATAGGGAGAGAGTTGCTCGGTCAGCGTCTCACGAAGATCGTCGTCATCGTCCACAAGAAGGATAGTACGAGCCGTCATTCGGATTCTCAGCCTTTCTTACTTTAATCGTCAGCCAATTCAGCGATTTGCCGGTAAAAGGTCAACCCATTGCCATCATATGATGAAGTGCTATGACTTCACGTTAAATAACCTGCAAAGCAAAATCTCGTGAAAAACATGAGCAAACGCCCCACGGAACAACGTAAACGCGTATCGACACTCATGGTTCGGCCGGCTCCCATGAAAATCAGCCGGGCGATCGTGCAACTTGGGCATCTCACCTTCCCCGCCGCCATCGGGCGGAATGGCCGCACCGCTCTGAAACGCGAGGGAGACGGCAAATCGCCGATTTCAATGACCCGCCTGATGCACGGCTTCTATCGCGGTGATCGCTTGACCGGTTTCACGACGGCCCTGCCGATGCAACGAACGCAGAAATCCATGCTGTGGTGCGACGAGCCTCGCAATCCCAATTACAACAGATTGGTCAAGGCACCCTTCAAAGCAAGTCATGAAGAAATGATGCGCAAGGACGGCCTCTATGACGTCTGTCTGGTGCTGGACTGGAACATCACCTCACGAGGCCGCAACCGTGGCTCGGCGATCTTCATGCACATGATCCGGCAGGGATATGAGCCAACCGCGGGCTGCGTAGCCCTCCACCCCCGCGATATGAGGCGCATCCTGCCCCATATGCGCAAAGGCACGAAAATCCGCATCCTGTGATGCGCGCGCAGCCGATAAGGCAACAAAAAACCCGCCATCAAGGCGGGTTTTTTTAGAAGGAAAAGCCGTTATTAAGCGGCTTCGTCCTGAGAATCGTCCTCTTCAACAGTCTTGCCACGCTTGGGACCCTTGGCAAGGTTGACTTCCACCAGGCGAACGGCCTCGGTTTCAGACATTTTGTTGACGGCGGCAATTTCGCGCGCCATGCGGTCGAGAGCAGCTTCATAAAGCTGACGCTCCGAATAGGACTGCTCCGGCTGGTTTTCCGCACGGTAGAGATCGCGTACAACTTCCGCAATCGCGATGAGATCGCCGGAATTGATCTTCGCATCGTATTCCTGCGCGCGGCGCGACCACATGGTCCGCTTCACGCGTGCCTTGCCCTGCACCACTTTCAGCGCCCGCTCGACAAAATCGCCTTCGGAAAGCTTGCGCATGCCGATGCTGACGGCTTTGGCGACGGGAACTTTAAGACGCATCTTGTCTTTTTCGAAGTCAATGACAAAAAGCTCAAGCTTCATGCCGGCGACTTCTTGTTCCTCGATGGCAGAAATGGTACCGACACCATGAGCGGGATACACAATCGCTTCACCGGTTTTAAAGCCGTGATGTGCTGGAGATTTCTTCTGCTGGGTCGTCATTCGTTCTAAAAACTCCCTGTTACATACCCGGGGATGCCGGGGTTGGGTCGGTCAGGCCCTGATGAGACGGGGGAACCGTCAGGTGACTCCGCACTGGTCCAGCCGTGCACGCAAAAAAACACCTACCCGTCTTGCGGGGTTCGATAACGTAAACGCTCGATATGTCACGGAAACCGCGTGCAAAAGAGGTGTTGCTTTCGTGGTGTTTTTGGGCACACAAATGCCACGCTGTGGATCAGTGTGATTGGTGTACCACAAAAATAGACGCGAATCAATAATTTGCTTCAACCGTGGCCACAACATCACATGGCGGTCCGAGAACCGCCTAAAAATTAGCCGCAAAAATACTGTCGTAAGCTTCTAAACCGAGCCGCTTGATAAAAGAAGCAAAAAAATTTCACTTACCGCCTGAAGAAATACAAAAGCCTCTTAAACTCTTCGTAATTCCACGCCAATATCCGATTCGACTGAAAAGGCAAAATCCGCAAAATGGCGATGCTTTTTTACATTAAAGTGTGATTTTTGGAGGAATCCACGTCAAATGGGCTACAGAAATAATCCAAAACGCGAAAAACAGATCGAAAAAGCGCGTCAGCACGCAATTGCCGAAAATGTCGAATTTCTTGATCCTGGTATTCTTTATGGAAGGGCAAGCGCCGACGATATAGAATATTATTCCGCAGAGATGCTGGCGGCGAGTGCCGCCCACAGTTTTGAGGCACTCTCGCGGTGGACCGGTGATGCGCCCTATATCAGCATTTCCCAGGTTGAGGGCGTTTCGCCGCGGGATGTACCCGTGACGGTTCTGACCATCATTGGTCGGAACATGCCGTTTCTCTACGATTCCGTCATGGGCGAAGTCACCAGCAGCTATCGCGGTCTTTACCTCGCCGTGCACCCCATTCTCGTGCGCTCCGGCGATGTAAAGGGCGGCTACCGCCTTGCAGAGCCAGAGGATGATCCTGCCGGTAACATCAGCCTCATCCAGCTGCATATCGCGCCGCTTTCTCAGCAGGCGGCTTCAGCCCTGGAAGAGCGGCTTCGCTTCGTGTTGAGACAGGTGGAATCCGCCTATCGCGACTGGCGGCCGATGCTGGCGAAGCTCGACGAGGCACTGGATGAATTGTCGGAACGCGGTTCATCGCGGCGCAAAACGGAACGCAAGGAGGCCGTCGAGTTTCTCAACTGGCTTCGCAACGACAATTTCACCTTTCTCGGGATGCGAGACTACACCTATTCCGGCAAAGGCAAGAATGCCAAAGTCGAGCGCGGTGACGGCGTTGGCCTTGGCAGCCTGAGTGATCCCGATGTGCGCGTGCTGCGTCTGGGCAAAAACGCGGTGACGACCACGCCGGAAATCCTCGCCTTCCTCGACGGCCCGGATTTCCTCATTGTTACCAAGGCGAATGTGAAATCCATCGTCCATCGCCGCGCCTATATGGATTACATCGGCATCAAGCGCTTCGATGAAGACGGCAACGTTGTCGGCGAATTGCGCATCGTCGGTCTCTTCACGGCGACAGCCTATACACGCTCGGTCAAGCAGATACCGCTGCTGCGCGCCAAAGTGGCTGATGTGGAGCGGCATTTCGGGTTTGATCCCAACAGCCACTCCGGCCGTATCCTGCAAAACACGCTGGAAGCCTATCCGCGTGACGATCTCTTCCAGATCGAGACGGATCTTCTGATCCGTTTCGTCGAGCAGATCATGGAACTGAGCGACCGTCCGCGCGTGCGTGTCCTTGCGCGCATAGACCGTTTTGACCGCTTCGTTTCAGCCATTATTTTCGTGCCCCGTGAAGAATATAACTCCTATGTCCGCGAGAAGATCGGCGACTATCTAAGCCGGGTCTATGACGGGCATATCTCCGCCTATTATCCGGCCTTCCCCGAGGGCGCGGTCGCCCGCGTGCATTTCATCGTCGGCCGCACCGAAGGCAAGACGCCGCGCATCGCTCAGGATAAGTTGGAGGAAGCCGTCAGTGATATTGCGGCGCGCTGGATAGATCATTTCGTCGCCCTCTCCGAACCGGGCGCACCGGTACTAGAGGTCGATCAGGCCTATCAGGAGGCCTTCACGCCGGAAGAGGCAATCGGCGATATGCCGGATATTATGGGCGCGGCAAAGGGTGAACCGGTCCGCATCGAGTTCTACCAGCAGGAGGGCCAGTCAGCCGACACGCTGTCGCTGAAAATCTTCCACCGTGACGGCCACCTGCCGCTTTCGCGCCGCGTGCCCCTGCTCGAAAATCTCGGCTTTAACGTCATCAGCGAACGAACCTTCGATATTGGTGTCGTTTCGGAAGGCGAAAAGCGCGACATCGTGCTGCATGACATGGAACTATCGGTCGCAGCCGGCGCGACACTCGATCTGCCGCACTACGGACCGAAACTCGAAGAAGCTTTCCTTGCCGCCTTCTCCGGCAGGGTGGACAATGACAACTTCAACCGCCTGATCCTGGCCTGCGGCCTCAATGTGCGCGAAGTCTCCGTGCTGCGTGCCTATGCCCGTTATCTGCGCCAGACCGGTATCGTCTATTCGCAGGAGCATATTTCCGAAACCCTCTATAAATATCCCGACATTTCCCGGAATATTTTCGCGTTGTTCAAGGCCGGCTTCGATCCGTCGATCGAAGAGAAGAAGCGGCTGAGGAAACTCGCAGAAATTCACAAGGCCATCGAAGCTGCGCTGAGCGGTGTTCCCAATCTCGACGAGGACCGCACGCTGCGGCGCTACGTCAATGCTATCGATGCGACGCTGCGCACCAACTACTTCCAGAAAAATGCCGACGGCACACCGCCTGACCTCCTGGCGTTCAAGTTCGATCCCAAACATCTGGACGGCCTGCCCGATCCCCGTCCCTTCCGCGAAATCTTCGTTTACGGCACCGAGGTCGAAGGCGTGCATCTGCGCTTCGGCAAGGTGGCCCGCGGCGGTCTGCGGTGGTCGGATCGCGGCCAGGATTACCGCACGGAGGTGCTCGGTCTCGTCAAGGCGCAGCAGGTGAAGAACGCGGTCATCGTGCCCGTCGGTGCAAAAGGCGGCTTCTTCCCGAAGAACTTACCCGCCGGCGGCTCCCGGGACGAGGTCTTCAATGCCGGCCGCGAGGCCTATAAAACCTATATCCGTACGCTGCTCTCGATCACCGATAACATCGTCGACGACGCCATTGTGCCGCCGCCCGACACGTTGCGGCTTGATGGCGACGACCCCTATTTCGTCGTTGCCGCCGACAAGGGAACGGCCACCTTCTCCGATACCGCAAACGGTCTTGCGCATGAGGCTGGCTTCTGGCTGGACGACGCCTTTGCATCGGGTGGGTCCGCCGGTTACGACCACAAGAAGATGGGCATCACCGCACGCGGCGCCTGGGAAACGGTAAAACGCCATTTCCGTGAAATGGATACTGATATCCAGACCACGCCCTTCACTGTTGCCGGCGTTGGCGACATGTCCGGCGACGTTTTCGGCAACGGCATGCTGCTTTCGGAGAAGATCAGGTTGATCGCCGCCTTCGATCATCGCGACATTTTCATCGATCCGGATCCCGATACGGACAAGTCCTTTGCCGAGCGCAAGCGGCTGTTCGACCTGCCGCGCTCCAGCTGGCAGGACTATGACCGCTCGGCCCTCTCGGCCGGCGCGATGATCATCTCGCGTTCCGAAAAATCGGTGACGCTGACGCCGGAAGCCGTGGCTGCCATCGGCCTCGACAAGTCAGTCGCCACGCCCTTCGAGATCATGACCGCCATTCTGAAGGCGCCGATTGATCTCCTGTGGTTCGGCGGCATCGGCACCTACATCAAGGCGGCGGTGGAAACCAATGCCGAGGTGGGTGACAGGGCAAACGACCCGATCCGCGTTAATGCTACAGAGCTGCGCGCCAAGGTCATCGGCGAAGGCGCCAATCTCGGCATCACCCAGAAGGGGCGCATTGCCTATGCGCTTGCGGGTGGGCGATGCAACTCCGACGCCATCGACAACTCGGCGGGCGTGAACTCCTCCGACGTCGAGGTCAACATCAAGATCGCGCTTGCCTCCGCCGTTAATAGCGGTCGCCTGACGATGCCGAAACGCAACCAGCTTCTCGCTTCCATGACGCCTGATGTGGCGCAGCTGGTACTGCGCAACAACTATCTGCAATCCCTAGCGATCTCGCTCACGGAGCGGCTGGGGCTTGCCAACCGCGAGGAACTTGGCCGCCTGATGGGCGCACTCGAGGCAACCGGGCAGTTGAACCGCAAGGTTGAGACGCTGCCCAACAATGCCGAGTTCAGTGAAAGATATGCCTCTGGCAAGCCGCTAACCCGGCCGGAAATCGGCGTGCTTCTCTCCTACGCAAAGCTGACCCTGTTCGATGCGCTGGTGGCGAGCCCGCTACCAGACGAGCCCTACCTCCAGCATCTTCTGCTCCATTATTTCCCTGCGAAGATGCAGAAGAATTATGCTGACGATATCAAGGCACATCGCCTGCATCGCGAGATCGTCGCGACGGCGCTCGCCAATGCCGTGGTCAACCGCGGCGGCCCGGGCTTCGTGCAAAAGCTGGCCGATGCAAGCGGCCTGCTTGCCGAAGATGTCGTCAAGGCGGCTGTTATCGTGGAAGATGGTTTTGGCCTCAAACGACTGTGGAGCGAGGTCGATGCGCTGGACGGAAAGATCGGCGGCGAGGTCCAGAACGGACTTTACGCCACCATCGCTCGAATCTACGCCGACGCAAGCAGGCTCTACCTGCAGACCGGCAGCACGGGGCTGACAACGGGGGACATGGCGAGCGAAATCGATCGCCTGAAAACAGCCATCAAGACGCTGTCGCCGGCCGCAGCGAAATATCGCCGCGAGCTTGGTGCAACGGAAATCGAAGGCGTTCCCCCGGCCCTTCTTGAAGAGCTGGATACGCTGTCGCTGCTTGTCTACGTGCCTGAAATCATGCGCATTGCCGAAAGCGCTGGCACTACGCTTGCCCGCGCCGCCGAAAGCTATGCAACCGTCTCCTCGACCTTCCGCGTCGCACGCTTGCTGGATGCCAGCCAGCGCATCACGCCGGCGGATCACTATGAAAGTCTGGCGCTGCTGCGCAGTCAGGACCAGATTTCCTCATCACGCCGCCGAATCGTCATCTCGGCACTCACAGAGTATGCGAAAGAGAAGGACCCGGTTCAGGCCTGGTATGCGGCGGACCGCGTCCGCGTCAACCGCATCGTCTCGGAACTTGGTGCGCTCAGCGAAAGCGGCGACACCAACCTCGCCCGCCTCACCGTCGCGGCGGGGCTTCTCGGCGATATCGTTCAGTCGCGCTGACCGACGCAAAAAGCCACCCGGTTAAGCTCTTCCGGGTGGCGGCACCTATCGCGATACGCTAACCTCGCCGGGCCTGCCGAGCTACTGTTCCCTATAGGATTCTGAATGACTGTGCCTCCTCCGAATGTGGAAACAGTGGTTGCCAAACGCGGCATCTGGGGTTGGATCATGTTCGACTGGGCGGCGCAGCCCTTCTTCACCGTCGTCACCACCTTCATTTTCGGACCCTATTTCGTTTCCCGGCTCACCGATGATCCGATTTCGGCACAGGCGACATGGAGCAACATGGCGACGGTCTCGTCGATCATCATCGCCCTCTTCTCCCCCATTCTCGGCTCCATCGCCGACCAGTCCGGTGCACGCAAGCCGTGGATCGCCTTCTTTGCGATCATCAAGATCAGCAGCCTGTGTCTCCTTTGGTATGCGGCACCGGGATCGCCGGTCATTCTGCCCGTAATCTGCATGATCCTCGCCTCCATCGCGGCGGAATTCTCGATTGTCTTCAACGATTCCATGATGCCGCGGCTCACCAATCCGCAAAATGTCGGGCGCATTTCCAATCTGGCCTGGGGCCTCGGCTATCTCGGCGGCATGGTGGTGCTGATTGCGGTCGTCACCCTGCTGGCGGCAAACCCCAAGACCGGGCTTACGCTCGTTGGAATCACGCCTCTTTTCGGCCTCGATCCCGCCTCCGGGCAGGACGCGAGAATAGCCGGACCATTTGCTGCGCTCTGGTATCTCATCTTCATTTTGCCGATGTTCTTATTGACCCCGGACGCGAAAAAGGGCCTGCCCTTCGGGGCTGCCATTCGCTCTGGTCTAAGAGAACTGAAGACGACCTTGGGTGAACTTCGCCACCGCCCATCGCTGTTGCGATTTCTCATTGCGCGCATGCTTTATCAGGACGGCGTGAATGGCGTCCTTATCCTAGGCGGAGCATTTGCGGCTGGGATGTTCGGCTGGGCAACAATGGAAATCGGCCTCTTCGGCATTCTTCTCAATGTGGTCGCCATTGCGGGCTGCTTTGCCGCCGGCCGCCTCGATCAGACCCTCGGTTCGCGCTTCACCATATTGATCAGTCTGGCGCTGCTACTGGTCGCGACGGTCGGTATCGTTTCCACGGAAAAGAGTTCTACCCTGTTCGGCTGGATACAACTTTCTACCGCCGACAATGGCGGCATCTTCGCCACCGGCGCTGAAAAAGCTTACCTGCTTTACGGGGTGCTGATCGGCCTGGCTTTCGGCCCGGTTCAAGCCTCATCGCGTTCCTATCTTGCCCGCAACATCAGCGTGGCGGAAGCCGGACGCTATTTCGGCATCTATGCACTTTCCGGGCGCGCCACGAGTTTCATGGCGACACTGTCATTTTCCATAGCCACGACGGTAAGCGGCTCCGCCCATATCGGCATGGCAACGCTGATCGTCTTTCTCGGAGCCGGTTTCCTGATGCTCCTGCGCGTGCCGGAACGAACGGCGGGCTGAAGGCGCAAGTGAGGCCGACGCCGTTTCCAAGTCGAGCATCGGCCAGCTGGCGCCGGCTCAGAGCTGATCGAGCTTTTGCTGCAATGCGCGCAACTGCGCCTTCAGCTCGTCGATTTCGGACGGATTTGGCTTGCGGGTTTCCTTGGGCGCCTGCGGTGCGGCAAAGGGTGTGAAACCCTGCATCGCCTGCCGAAACAGTTCCGTGTTACGGCGAATCTGCTCTTCCATCATCTGCAGCGGCGCCTGAAAATTGCGGGCGAGAGAACCGTCGCCGAAGGCCTTGGCCATATGTTCCTGCATCTGGCTCTGCTGGTCGGAAAAGGTCTTCATCGAATGTTCGAGGAATGTCGGCACGACCGTCTGCATCTGGTCGCCGTAATAGGAGATCAATTGGCGCAAAAAAGCCGTGGGCAGCAGCGTGTTGCCGGTTTTGGCCTCCTGCTCGACGATGATCTGCGTCAGCACGGCATGGGTGATATCTTCCGACGACTTGGCGTCCTGAACCTTGAAGTCTTCCCCGCGCTTGACCATTTGCGCCAGGTCATCAAGCGTCACATAGGTGCTTGTACCGGTGTTATAGAGCCGCCTGTTCGCGTATTTTTTAATGATAGTTTCGCCGTCGTGTTTCGCCATGCCCGCCTCCTCGCGATGATGGTATTTTCTTTTTTTTGGTGTTCTTGCTCTTCCCAATACAAAGTGTATGCGCAAAACGCGCTGTCTGACAAATGTTTTGTGCATCGCAACAGTCTGTTTTTTGCGCAGCAATTTTCCGAAAGATATAAGCGCAAATTAGCAACATCTTTTAAAGCAACTTTCGGCATTTGACTTGTATTCAAAGCTTTGCCAGTCTCCGCCCGCAAGTGAGGAGAAAAGAGATGACCCTGCCTTCCATCGTGATCGCCAGCGCCGCCAGAACCGCGGTCGGCTCCTTCAATGGCCACTTCGCGAATACGCCGGCGCACGAACTTGGCGCGACGGTTATAGGCGCGGTGCTGGAGCGCGCCGGCGTCGAGGCGAACGAAATCAACGAGGTCATTCTCGGCCAGGTTCTGACGGCAGGTGAGGGACAGAACCCCGCACGGCAGGCGGCAATGAAGGCGGGCATCCCCCAGGAGGCCACCGCCTTTGGTCTCAATCAACTGTGCGGGTCCGGCCTGCGCGCGGTGGCCCTTGGCATGCAGCAGATCGTTACAGGCGACGCAGACATCGTGATTGCCGGCGGACAGGAATCCATGTCCATGGCTCCGCATTGCGCGCACCTGCGCGGCGGCGTGAAGATGGGCGACTTCAAGATGATCGACACCATGCTGAAGGACGGCCTGACCGACGCCTTTTACGGCTATCACATGGGCATCACCGCTGAAAACATCGCTCGGCAATGGCAACTGTCCCGGGATGAGCAGGACCAGTTCGCCGTTGCATCGCAAAACAAGGCCGAAGCCGCCCAGAGCGTCGGTCGCTTCGCTGACGAGATCGTCGCCTTCACGGTCAAGGGCCGCAAGGCTGATATCGTCATCGACGCAGACGAGCATATTCGTCACGGCGCATCGCTTGAGACCATGGCCAAGCTACGTCCTGCCTTCGACAAGGAAGGTACGGTGACCGCCGGCAATGCCTCCGGCCTGAATGATGGCGCAGCAGCGACCCTTTTGATGTCTGAACAGGAAGCCGCACGGCGTGGCATCCAGCCACTCGCCCGTATCGCGTCCTGGGCCACCGCGGGTGTCGATCCACAGATCATGGGCACTGGTCCCATCCCCGCTTCCCGCAAGGCGCTCGCCAAGGCCGGCTGGTCGATCAACGATATCGGCCTTGTTGAGGCCAATGAGGCCTTTGCAGCGCAATCCTGCGCGGTCGTGCGCGAACTGGGTCTCAATCCCGAAATCGTCAACGTCAATGGTGGGGCAATTGCCATCGGCCACCCCATCGGCGCTTCTGGTGCGCGCGTCTTAAACACGCTGATTTTCGAGATGCGCCGCCGCAATGTATCGAAGGGTCTCGCGACGCTGTGTATCGGCGGCGGCATGGGTGTCGCCATGTGCATTGAAGCGCTCTGAAGCGAAGGCGTGACCTGTCAAAAAGCAATTCCGGTCCAGCCCGCGATAGGGTAGAAGCAGCCTCCCATTGGCCTCATTTCTGTGGCCGTTGAGCACAACGAAACGTCTGCAACATTGGAAGAGCCTCTTGGGCGCGGGCGCTTCACTGACAGGTCATGGAGGCCGATATGAGCCGAGTTGCTTTGATTTCCGGCGGGACGAGCGGCATAGGCGCCGCCATCGCCCGCACCCTGCAGGCATCCGGCTATCGCGTCGCGGTGAATTACGCTTTTACGAGCGACAGGGCGGAAGCATTTCAGGCTGAGACCGGCATTCCGGCTTTTCAGTGGGACGTGCGTGACTACGACGCCTGCCTTGAGGGCATCGAGAAGGTGGAGAAGGCTTTAGGTCCCGTTGAAGTCCTTGTAAACAATGCCGGCATCACGCGCGACGCGATGTTTCACAAGATGACGCCACAGCAATGGCGCGAGGTCATCGATACCAATCTGACCGGCGTCTTCAACATGACGCACCCCGTCTGGCCAGGCATGCGTGAGCGCGGCTTTGGCCGCATCGTCAATATCTCCTCCATCAATGGTCAAAAGGGTCAGGCAGGGCAGGCGAACTACTCTGCCTCCAAGGCGGGGGATATAGGCTTCACCAAGGCGCTCGCCCAGGAAGGCGCAAGCCGCAACATCACCGTCAACGCCATCTGCCCCGGTTACATCGGCACGGAAATGGTGAGAGCGATCCCCGAGAAGGTTCTCTCCGAACGCATCATTCCGCAAATTCCCGTTGGCAGGCTTGGCGAGCCGGAAGAGATCGCGCGCTGCGTCCTGTTTCTGGTGTCTGACGAGGCCGGGTTCATTACCGGTGCCACCCTGACCGCCAATGGCGGGCAATATTTCGCGTGAGGGCCCTCGCTCCGGGGCGGCGACCGGCCCATGGCCGATCACAATCCCGTGATAACAACGGGTTAGTTAAGTATTTTCTTATATTTCAAGCGTCTTTCTCTAATCATTTTGCACAACTAAACAATTGAAAATACGATATTTTTTGTCTAGTTTAGAAAAGATCTAAAAGAATGACTACCGGTCGCTTCGGATGTTTTTCTTGACAGCCACTGTCCTGTTTTGGTTTAAGAACGAAAACAACGTGTTGCGTCATACAGGCAGTTTATCATGCTGGTTTGCAGCTGCAATTACATCACTGATCATGAGATCAAGGACGTCATCAACGAGCTTCTCGACGAGGACTGTTGGCAGCTCATCGTCCCCGCAAAAGTGTATCATGCCATGGAAAAACGTGGTCGCTGCTGCGGCTGTTTTCCCTCCGTTGTCGACCTCATCATCAAAACCACGGAAGAATATCACGCCCGTCGCCACTCGACGGAGGCCGATGTTTTTGATTTTATGTCCCGCCTAAAGCGATTCCATGAAGAGAATAGGAGAGCGGACATTGAAAGGCGACAAAAGAGTCATCGAGCGGCTTAACGAGGCACTGTTCCTCGAACTCGGTGCAGTAAATCAATATTGGCTTCACTATCGTCTTCTGAACGACTGGGGTTACACCAAGCTCGCAAAGAAGGAACGCGCTGAGTCCATCGAAGAGATGCAGCACGCCGATAAGCTGATCGACCGCATCATTTTCCTTGAGGGCCACCCGAACCTTCAGACCGTGGCGCCTCTCCGGATAGGCCAGAACGTCAAGGAAGTTCTAGAAGCTGATCTGGCGGGCGAATACGATGCCCGCGCGTCTTACAAGCAGTCCCGTGACATCTGTCACGAAGCCGGAGACTACGTCTCCATGAAGCTGTTTGAAGCGCTGCTGATCGACGAGGAAGGCCATATCGACTTCCTCGAGACCCAGCTTGAGCTGCTCGCAAAGATTGGCGAAGAGAAATACGGTCAGCTTAACGCCGATTCCGCCAACGAAGCGGAATAAGCCAGCGACACGGAAAAGGCGGCCCCGGCCGCCTTTTTATCTGCCGGCGAGATGTTGGAACTCAGCAACCACCTGTTCGTAGACCCCGCGTTTGAAGGGCACGATAAGTTCAGGCAAACTCTCCATTGGCTTCCAGGCCCAGGCATCGAACTCAGCCTCATGTCCCGTCGGCGGCGGGTTGATCTGGATTTCGCTCTCGTTGCCTTCGAAGCGGAAGGCGAACCAGCGTTGTGCCTGCCCCCGATACTTGCCCCGGAGGCCGATACCGATCAGTTCGGGCGGAAGGTCATAGTGAATCCAGTCGCTCGCCTCGGCAAGAAGGCTCACCGTTTTCATTCCCGTCTCTTCGTAAAGTTCGCGAATGGCGGCCGCCAGCGGCTTTTCGCCGTCGTCGATGCCACCCTGCGGCATCTGCCACAGATGCGGTGAGCCATCATATTCGGAATTGCCTTCCCTGATGCGCCGACCGGCCCAAACGAGGCCGTCCCCGTTCAGAACCATGATCCCGGCACAGGGACGGTAGGGCAAATCTTCTGCTTTGACTGTCATGGGAACCCGCAATTTCTGGTGGACGCAATGGCTGCAGCGAAGGTTTACTGCCCCGCTTGACCGGAAACAAGCGCAGAAACACCGACGATTTCGATACCGCGGCCGCCGGCCTCCCGCGACCACTTTGATATGGCAGCAACGCTTTCATCGAAAGCCGATGCAACGCCGATCGCCTGGCCGTTGCGGCGTGCAATTCGCTCCAGTTCGTCCAGCTTGCGGAGGACGGAAGCCTCGGTGACTTCACCATCCAGCAGCACGTCCGCAAAACCCTGCGGGGCGGAAATGGCCTTTGCGATCCCTCCGCTTAGCGACTGCGCCGAAGAGCCGTCATCCAGAAAGAGCAGGCCGCGCTTGCCGATATCGCGCATGACTGGCTCCAGAGCCGCCTGCTCCGCCAGAAAACGACCACCAAGATAATTCATGATGCCGGTGTAATTGGTGATCTTCGCCATTGAGCGATGCAGACGATCAAGATTGATCTTGGCGGGGTCGCTCGCCAGCAGCGTGTCGGGGCCGGGATTGGTGCCGGGGTAACCAAAGGGCTCCAGAGGTATCTGGAGGAGGATTTCATGGCCCTGCCGGCGGGCTTCCTGCATCCAGCGCTGCAGGCTGTTACCGCTGGCAGCAAAGCCCAGCGTCACCTCCGGCGGCAACTCACGGATTGCCTTCTGTGACCCCGTCTGACTGAGACCAAGGCCGCCAACGATGATCGCAATGCGGACGCCGCGCGTTCCGGACCACGGCCGCGCATATTGTTCCATGGGCCGCAGACCATCGGCCCCGACAACCGGCAGCTGGCCAAACGCCGTCTCTTCCACGAGTTCTTCATTCGGCCGCGTCGCCATGCGGGGGTCCTGGCCATAGGTCTGGCCGCTCATCAGCACCGGCCCGGTCCCGTCGCGTGGCCGCGGCGAATAGACAGAAACGACATTGCCGTCCGACATCGTCTCACGGCTAATATTGGCGCCGGATTTGCCACTCTGCGGCTGCAGGCCAGCCGTGTCCTCCGAAGCCGCGTTCCCGGGGCCGTCTTTTGCGGCTGTCTGTTCCGCGAGCTTCGGGGAGACGTCCTGCCCCGGCGACGTCTTCTGAAGATTACCGGGGGATAGTGCCGCATAGATCGACAGACCACCTATCGACAGGGCAGCGAGCGTCGACAGCACCAAAATGACGGAAAAGCGCCGGTTGATACCGGCGCTTTTTTTCTGGCGACCCAGAAGCGGTTTCCGCAGATCCGAAGGCAATGAACGACCTGTCCAGATTGGGCAAGAAAGACAATGCGCCGGCTGGTGGCCGGCGCATCGATCTTACTGCTTGTTGACCACAGCCTTGTCCGGGTTCGGCGGGAAGGAGGGATCGGTCTTGACACCACGCAAGAGATCCAGCGCGTAGTTCAACTGGATATCGTCCTTTGCTTCCGGCGGCACGTAGGCCGAGGAGCCGGAACCTTCATCCGTCTCGCTTTGACCCTTGATGTGGCCGGACAGGCTGGATTCACCCTCGGTCGTCAGCTTGCCCTGCAATTCAGGGGGCAGGGGTTGTTCGACCTTGATGTCAGGCTCGATGCCTGTGCCCTGGATGGATTTGCCCGATGGCGTATAATAAAGCGCGGTCGTCAGTCGAAGAGCCCCAGCCTCGCCAAGCGGGATGATCGTCTGAACCGAACCCTTGCCGAAGGAACGCGTGCCAACCACGGTCGCGCGACGCAGATCCTGCAGCGCACCAGCCACAATCTCCGACGCCGAAGCGGAGCCGCCGTTGACCAGCACGATCACCGGCTTGCCATCGGTCAGATCACCGGCAGTCGCATTGAAGCGGCGGGTCTCGTCCGGGTTACGGCCTCGGGTCGAGACGACTTCGCCACGCTCAAGGAACGCGTCGGAAACATTGATCGCCTGATCGAGCAGACCGCCCGGATTGAGGCGCAGATCAAGAACGTAGCCCTTCAGCTTGTCGGCCGGCACATCGGCCTTGATCTTCTTGATCGCCTTTTCGAGGTCGTCATAGGTCTTCTCGGTAAAGGAGATGACGCGGAGATAACCGACATTGTCGCCTTCAACGCGCGACTTCACGGCGCGAACGGCGATGACATCGCGCACGACGGTGATTTCCAGCGGCTTGTCTGCACCCTTGCGGATAACCGTCAGCTTGATCGGCGTCTTGACCGCGCCTCGCATCTTTTCGACCGCCTGTTCCAGCTTCAGGCCGCGAACCGGCGTACCGTCGATTTCCGAAATGTAGTCACCGGCAAGGATGCCTGCACGAGAGGCCGGCGTGTCATCCATCGGCGAGATAACCTTGACCAGCTCATTTTCCATGGTCACTTCGATGCCGAGACCGCCGAATTCACCCTTGGTCTGGGTGCGCATGTCATTGGCATCCTTGGCATTCATGAAGCTGGAATGCGGATCGAGCGAGCTCAGCATGCCATTGATGGCATTTTCCACGAGCTTCTCGTCATCCGGCGGCGTCACATATTGCGCGCGAACGCGTTCGAACACGTCGCCAAAAATCGACAGTTCCTTATAGGTCGAAGGCCCGGCTGCCTGTGCCGGCATGCTCGCCGAATAAATCACGCTCATCGCCGTGGCGCCCATAAGCCCACCGATAAGGAGAAGCGAAACCTTACGAATCATTGTGCGCCCTTCCGGTATTTTTTGCGGTCCACCACGGCTGAGAATCAACCGGCACACCATCTTTCCTAAACTCAATGTAGAGCGTTGGCCGGTCGGTTTCCAGCGCCAATGCTGCTGCACTCGCTACTCTTTTTGCACCCATGGAGGCGATGGGCTCTCCCGAGAACACGAACATGCCCTGCCGCGTCCTCACATTGTCCATGCCCGTCATAACCACATGGTATCCATCACCCGTATTCAGGATGATCATCCGGCCGTAACTGCGGAAATCTCCGGCAAATACAACAAAGCCATCCGCAGGTGCCGTGACGATGGCTTCCGGGCCGCTCGCAACGACAATTCCCTTGGAAAAGTGGCCCGTTCCGTCCGCATCGCCGAAACGTCGCAACACGTCGCCCGCCACTGGAAGCTCCAGCTTTCCCTTCAGACTCGCGAAGGGATATGCGGGCGCAATGCGGTTTTTATCGGGCATTCCCGCCTCGGCCGCGGCACGCTCTTTTTCACGTTCCGCCTCGGAAAGCCGGGCCAGCCGTTGCTCTTCCGCACGCGCCTTTTCCTTCGCCTCCCGCACCGAGGTAATCTCATTTTCAAGCGAACTGACGAGCCCTTCAAGGCTCGTCGCCTTGCCTGCAAGCTCTTCGGATCGCTTGCGTTCAGCCTCCAGCGCCGCCGCCGTCTGGGAGTTCTTGCGGTCGTTCTCGGCAATCAGCAGGTCGAGGCGCTTTTCCTCTTCCAGACTGGCCGTCATCATAGCCGTAAGATCGTCCTTTTCGCGAGCGATTGCCTGTCGGACATCGGTCAATTCTTTGAGAGCGGCGATCAGCTTGTCCGTCTCTCCCCTGATGCCGGGCACGACGGCGCCAAGAAGAATGGCGCTTCGCACCGAGGCCAGCGCATCTTCAGGCGAGACAAGAAGGGCGGGCGGCGGATTTCTGCCCATGCGTTGCAGGGCAGCCAGAACCTCGGCAAGAACGCCGCGTCTCTCCCGCAGTGACGCCTTGACCGCGTCCTCACGTACCGAAAGCTTGGCAAGCCTGTCCTCACCATCGCTGATCTTGGTCTCCAGCGCCTTACGCCGGGAAGCCGAAGCGATCAACTCCTCCCGAATGCGCGCGCTGTCCTGGTTGAGGGCAGCAATGCTCTCTTCGAGCTTTCTCGTCTTGTCTTCGGAAAGACCGATGCTGTCGACAAGCTCTTCAAGATCCTGCCGGTTCTGGTCGCGGCGCTGCTCCAACGCCTGCAACGCATCGGGTGACGAGTCCTCGCTAGTTCCCGGGGCAGCCCCGGCATCGTCGCGCGACCAAACCGGAGCTGCCGCCATGAGGAAAGCAGCAACAGCTGCGCCTGCAAGCGCAACGTGCCGGTTTCGTTGAGGCGTCATGTCCATACGAGCTTTCTTTATGCCGAAGCAGGAGCGGCAATATTACGGATTTTACCTCGATCTTCCAAGAGGCCTGAGAGGCCGCCGCCAAAGCCGTGTGCAACAAGCGATGTCGCGAAGCTTCATGTTGAAATTGAGACAGCTATTCGATCAAGATACGTTCAAACGCGATGATAGGGATGCCCTGAAAGGATGGTGACGGCCCGGTAAAGCTGCTCGGCAATCAAGATACGGACGATCTGGTGCGGCCAAGTCAGTTTGCCGAGATTGAGCACCGCCGCCGCCCTCTCGTAGAGCGCGGGATCAAGGCCATCAGCCCCGCCGATCGCGATCACGAGATCACGTCGGCCGCTATCGCGCAAGTCGCCGAAAAATGAGGCGAAGGCCGGGCTATCGAGCGCCTTGCCGCGTTCATCCAGAAGAACAAGCGCCGCGCCGTCGACCAGATGCTTTTCCAGCATCGCGGCCTCTTCGCGCTTGCGGGTCTCGGCATTCGAGGCTCGGCTTTCCGCCACCTCTATGACCCGCGAAAATTCGAGCCCGATTGCCGGACCCGTCTTGGCGAGACGGTCGATATAACGGGCCGCAAGATCCTTTTCAGGGCCGGATTTCAGCCGTCCCACCGCAAAAATTGAAATCCGCATCGCAAACCTGCATCCGTCGTGACCCATAGGGTCCCGCTCTTAACAGCATAACACACGGATTCCTATGCGGTCGGCCCGATTTCCGGCCGAGGGAGGAAGCCCGAAGTCAATTATGATCTTCGGCAAAACAACGCCCGTACAACGACTCACCGCGTCAATGCAGCGTCTCTTCCGGCATGTCCGGCGTCGCCCACATTTTCTCAATGTTATAGAAGGCGCGGATTTCCGGTCGGAACACATGAACGATGATATCGCCGGTATCGATCAGCACCCAATCTCCGGTCTCGAGACCTTCAACGCGGGCATTGCCGAACCCCTCATCTTTCATGTCTTTGAGAAGATGCTCGCAGATCGCCGACACATGCCTGTTCGAGCGCCCGGAAACCACAACCATGTAGTCCGCAAGCGCCGACTTTCCGGCAATGTTGAGAGAAACGATATCTTCAGCCTTGGAGTCCTCGAGGCTCGCGAGGACGGTTTCGAGGGCGTGGCCGGCGGCATCGGCGCCACTGTCCTGGCCCTTCGGGATAGCAACAAATGCTCTTCCCTTGGCGTGTACTGTTGTCAGAGGTTTTCCTTTCAAAGAATGACAAAACAGGCACTGTGCAACGCGATTCTCTGCGTCACACAATAAAGGTGGCATCAAAGCATTAACTTTTCAAGATATGGAGCCTTCGACGGCGGTCACATACATCATTTGTGATCGGCCCCTTCATTTACGGCCGTTACGCAGCGCCGTGGAGCTGAGCGTGGAACGCGGTCCGTGAATGAATACCCATGCGGGCGCTGGTTTCTTCCACAAGACACCAGCATCGTCCTCATCGATTCGCGCCTGGCTGAAGGCCTGCGCCATGGTGGAGGAGAGGTAGGAGAGCGTCGAACCCGGCCGATCGATCACCGCAATCGGGAAAGTCTCCGCGATGGTGCGCCATTTCTGCCAGTGGTGGAAACTCTTGAGATTATCCGCACCCATGACCCAGATAAAGCGCACGTGCGGATTTTTCGCCTTCACCGTGGCGAGCGTATGAGCGGTATAGCTTATGCCCAGCGACTTTTCGAAAGCCGTGACCTTGATCCGAGGATCGTGCACAAGCTTTTCACATGCAGCGATGCGATCTTCGAGGGAGGCCAGCTCCAACCGGCTCTTTAACGGATTACCTGGCGTCACCATCCACCAGAGCTGGTCGAGACCCAGCCTGCGCAGTGCGATTTCCGCCACAAGAGCATGGCCGGCGTGCGGCGGATTGAAGGATCCACCGAAAAGCCCGACGACCATGCCGCGCTCCACATGCGGCATGGTGAGATAACGTCTGTCGAGGCGCTGATCAGCCGGCAAATATCACGTCCGTGTCTGGCCGGTGCCATGCACACGGTATTTGAACGACGTCAGCTGCTCGACGCCAACGGGACCCCGCGCGTGCATCTTGCCTGTGGCGATACCGATTTCCGCGCCCATGCCGAATTCGCCGCCATCAGCAAATTGCGTCGAGGCGTTGTGCAGCAGAATGGCCGAATCGAGTTCGTTGAAGAACCGCTCGACCACGGATGGGTCCTCAGCGATTACTGCCTCCGTGTGATTGGACGAATAGGTGCCGATATGATCAATCGCACCGGAAATGCCATCCACCACGGTGACCGAAATGATCGCATCGAGATATTCGGTACGCCAGTCTTCTTCGGTCGCAGCCTTCAGACCGTCAACGACATCGCGAACCGCCTGCGAACCGCGCACTTCGCAACCTGCTTCAATCAAAGCTTTGACCAGCGGTGCGAGATGGGTGGCAACGGCGGCGGCATCCACCAGAAGCGTCTCTGCAGCTCCGCAAATGCCGGTGCGGCGCATCTTGGCGTTGACAACGATGCGTTTCGCCATGTCCAGATCGGCGGATTTGTCGACATAGATGTGGCAAATGCCTTCCAGATGCGCGAAGACCGGCACGCGGGCTTCCGTCTGTACCCGGGCCACGAGGCTCTTGCCGCCGCGTGGCACGATGACGTCAACCGAGCCATTGAGGCCACCGAGAAGCGCTCCAACCGCTGCCCGATCGGTCACCGGCACCAGCTGAATGGCGTGCTCGGGAAGACCGGCGATCTTCAAGCCCTCCACAAGGCAGGCATGGATAGCACGCGATGAATACTGCGAATCCGAACCGCCGCGAAGGATCACGGCATTACCGGCCTTGAGGCACAAAGCGCCGGCATCCGCCGTCACATTCGGACGGCTTTCATAGATCACGCCGATAACGCCAAGCGGCGTGCGTATGCGCTCGATCTTTAGCCCGTTGGGTCGATCCCAGGCGGCGATCACTTCTCCGACAGGATCGGGCAGCGCCGCGACCGAGCGAATACCTTCGGCTATACCGGCAATCCGGGCATCGGTGAGTGTCAACCTGTCGATGAAGGAGGGCGCAAGGCCTGCCTGATCCGCCGCGGCCAGATCTTTGCGGTTAGCGGCAAGGATCGCTTCCTTCGAAGCCTCAATCGCGGCGGCCATGGCGAGCAGCGCGCGGTTCTTCTGGTCCGCTCCGGCGATGGACAACGGTCGCGAAGCAGCTTTCGCCTGAGCGCCGATGGTCAACATCAGTGCTTCAATGTCGTGGCTCTGCTTCACGGCCTGTTCAGGCATGGACCTCATCCTTTTTTGCATTCTTAACTTTCACGGCGGCCCCGGTCATGACGAGGTCGTCGCGATGGATCATCGCTGCGCGTCCGACATAACCGAGGATCGCCTCGATCTCGTTGGACTTGTGGCCAATGATGAGACGCGCTTCTTCGGCATCGTAACCGGCAAGACCGCGCGCGACCTCACGACCTTCCGAACCGATAATCGCAACAGCGTCGCCTCGTCCGAAATTGCCCTTCACCTGCCGCACACCGGCGGGAAGCAAGCTTTTCCCGGCATAAAGCGCTTTCTCCGCACCGGCGTCCACGTGGATCTCGCCGGCGGGCTGCAACTGCCCGGCGATCCAGGTCTTGCGCGCCGTCACCGGCGTACCCGAAGGCGCGAACCAGGAGGAACGCGCGCCGTTTTCAATGGCCTTCAGCGGGTTGAGCGTCTTGCCTGACGCGATGATCATGCCGCAGCCGGCAGCGGTTGCGATCTTGCCCGCATCGATCTTGGTTCGCATGCCGCCGCGCGAAAGCTCGGAAGCTGCCCCGCCTGCCATGGCTTCGATTTCGGGGGTGATATCGGCAATTGTTTCGAGGAACTTGGCTTCCGGATCAAGATGCGGGGGAGCCGTATAGAGCCCGTCAATATCCGAAAGCAGCACCAGCAGATCGGCACCCGTCATGGTCGCCACACGCGCCGCCAGGCGATCATTGTCGCCATAACGGATTTCTGTGGTGGCCACGGTGTCGTTTTCATTGATGATCGGAATGGCGCCGATCTTCAGCAACTGGTTGATGGTGGCGCGTGCATTGAGATAACGGCGACGCTCTTCAGTATCGGAAAGCGTCAGTAGGATCTGGCCGGCAACGATGTCGTGCCGCGACAGGCTTTCCGACCATGCCCGCGCGAGCGCAATCTGGCCGACGGCCGCCGCCGCCTGGCTTTCCTCCAGCTTCAACGCGCCCGAGGGCAGGCCGAGCACGGTGCGGCCAAGTGCAATGGCGCCGGAAGACACGACCTGAACATCCGCACCATTTTTCTTCAGCGCCGCGATATCCTCGCAGATGGCGTCCAGCCAGTCTTTTTTGAGGCCGCTTTTCCGGTCCACCAGAAGCGCCGACCCGATCTTTATGACGATCCGGTGGTGGCTCGCCAGCGGCTTGCGCGTCAGACTCATAGGCGGTCGTCCTCTTCTTCGACCTCGCTCTCATGCGGCATGGACCGGTCGGGAAGGGCGGTTTCGCCGCCATTGCTTGCAGACACGATAATGTCGCGAAGGGCGCGAAGGGCTTCCGTCATGCCGATATGCGCGGCAGCGGACAGAAGAAGCGGCGGACGGCCGCAGGCCTTTTCCAGTTCCTTGGCCTTCTTTTTCAGCTCTTTTTCATCGAGCACGTCGATCTGCGACAGCGCGACGATCTCCGCCTTGTCCGTCAAGCCACCACCATAGGCGTCCAGTTCGGCCTTCACAGTTTTGTAAGCCTTACCGACCTTTTCTTCCTGCGCGGAAACGAGGTGCAGCAGCACACGCGTGCGCTCCACATGGCCGAGGAAGCGGTCACCGATGCCCACACCCTCATGCGCCCCTTCGATCAGGCCGGGAATATCCGCCAGCACGAATTCACGGCCATCGATGGTCGCGACACCAAGGTTTGGATGCAGCGTCGTGAACGGATAGTTGGCAATCTTTGGCCGCGCGCGTGTCACGGTTGCAAGGAATGTGGACTTGCCCGCATTTGGCAGGCCGACGAGACCGGCATCGGCAATCAGCTTAAGCCGCAGCCAGACCGTCTTTTCCTCACCAGGCAGACCCGGATTGGCGTGGGTTGGCGCCTGATTGGTCGACGACTTGAAATAGGCATTGCCGAAACCGCCATTGCCGCCGGCCGCAAGGCGAAAACGCTGGCCTTCCTTGGTAAGGTCGACAATCAGCGTCTCGTTGTCTTCTTCGAAAATCTGCGTGCCGACAGGCACCTTCAGCACCACGTCCGAACCCTTTGCGCCGGTACGGGTCTTGCCCATGCCGTGCTGGCCGATCGAGGCCTTGAAATGTTGCTGGAAGCGGAAGTCGATCAACGTGTTGAGGCCATTGACGACCTCGACCCAGACATCGCCGCCGCGTCCACCATCACCACCATCAGGGCCGCCGAATTCGATGAATTTTTCGCGCCGGAAGGACACGGCGCCTGCGCCGCCATCACCGGACTTGATATAGACTTTTGCTTCATCGAGAAATTTCATCGGACTGCCGTTCTATCGGTTTGCGGGCGCACCATCCAATTGTGCCGCGCCAAACAAAAATATCGTCGTTTCGAATACAAGCGCTTCTTCACGAGGTCAAAGACTATCGTGCGGGAAGCTCCTGTGCGAGACAAGGCCGGCTTTGATCAAACCGGCTTCGCTTAACGCATCGGGCCGAAAACTTGTCTGTTTTCGGCCCGATGCTCCTCAGTGTCAGCGGTGCGGCCGGATGAAGTCCTCAGCCGTGATCACCGTATCGATATGCGCCACCATCGCGGCGCGCGCCGTGGCATAGATCTGGTGGCAACCGGTCACCCGGAAGCCGAGTTTCTCCTGCACACGCAGCGAAGCGGGGTTATCCGCAAACACGCCGGAATGCAGAGCCACTCCGGGCATGCGCCGGAAAAACCGCTCAACCACGGCGGCGACAGCTTCGGTCATGTAGCCCTTGCCCCAGTAGAAGCGGTTCAGCCAGTAGCCGAGATGCCAGCCGCCGTGCCGCAATTCCACGGAGACAACGCCGATCAGGGTATCGTCACCGCTGGTGATGGCGAAATCCCAGTCGGGCAGGGTGCCAGATGTACGCAGCACCAGCCATTCCAGTGCGTCCTGCTTGTGATAGGGCGCAGGAACGCGGGCCAGCATCCTGGTGACCGCGAAATCACCAAGCGTTTCCGCAATGCTGCCGGCATCGGAAAGCCGCTGCGGCCGCAGCACCAGACGCTTTGTTTCGATGACGGGGCAGGGGCCGGGCGGCGCAACGGTCGCAGCGGCCCGCCGATGGGTCAGTTCGAGCGTGCTCATCCCATGTCCCCCCAGCTCTTCAGCGAAACCCAGGTCTTGCGGTCCAGCCGGTACCATTCAACCGGGACCATGCCGCCCAGCGCCAGCGAACCGACCATGCCGGATCCCTGAAACTGGAACCCGCACTTCTGGATGACGCGACGCGACGGGATGTTGGTCACCCGGCACCGCGCATCGATCTGATCGATTTCACGTGTGCGGAAGGCCATGTCAATCAGCGCATGCGCCGCTTCCGTCATGTAGCCACGGTTCCAGTAGGGTTCACCCAGCCAGTAACCGATCTCCAGCGTCTTTTCGTCTTCCTGGGGCTCGAGCGCGCAGCAGCCCAGAAACTCGCCATTGTCCATGCGGGTAATTGCATAGACGCACTTGCCAATCTCGCCAGCTTTGGAGCGTCGCACAAAATCCGCGGCGTCTTTGGCCGTGTAGGGGTGCGGCATACGCGACACCATGGTCGCGATATTGGCATTGTTGGCAAGATGGGCAAGGGCGTCGATGTCTTCTTCGTGGGGCTTGCGTAAAACCAGCCTCTGCGACAGTAAAACGGGGCAATCGCTCCTCGACCGATCGGGCCTAGGCCGCTCTTCGGGTGACCGTGATTGGTCGACCCTCAACAATTCAGCTTGCATGGTTCAGTCCCTCCATGAGGTTAAAGAAAAAGGGGAGTTGGGTGGTGCCCCATCTCCCCTGTTTTCTTGACTGAACCTGATACGTCTCAGCCGGGTCGATGGGACACCGGCTGCATATGACGCTTACCGGCTTATTCTGCGGCTTCCGCTTTCGGTGCCACGGATACGAATACGCGGCCATTGGCCTTCGTACGGAAGTTCACGTTACCTGCGGTCAGTGCGAAAATCGTGTGGTCCTTGCCGATGCCAACATTGGCGCCCGGATGCCACTGCGTGCCGCGCTGACGCAGAATAATGTTGCCTGGAATGACAGCTTCGCCGCCGAACTTCTTTACGCCAAGGCGCTTGGATTCGGAATCGCGACCGTTACGCGAGGAACCGCCAGCTTTTTTGTGTGCCATTGGAGTTCTCCTTTAAACCTTGTTTCCCGTGTCGCGCCGATTAGGCAGCAACGATGTCCGTGATGCGGACGACAGTGTGATGCTGACGATGGCCGCGCGAACGCTTGGAGTTCTGACGACGACGCTTCTTGAAGGCGATGACCTTCTTGCCGCGGTTGTGCTCGACAACTTCAGCCTTGACGATGGCACCCTTGACGAAGGGAGCACCGAACTTGGCGTCGGCACCTTCGCCAACAACGAGAACTTCGGTGAATTCTACAGTTGCGCCTGCCTCTGCTTCCAGCTTTTCGATGGTCAGCACGGCGTCGGCCGCTACGCGGTACTGCTTACCGCCGGTCTTGATGACTGCGAACATTTTTTATCCTTTCATGTTCGTTCCGGCTCTGCCCGCCAAAGCAAGCTGGCCGTCTTTTTATCAGTCGGAGTAGCGGAAATCCGTCAGGGCCGAATGCCCGTGGAATGTCTGCCGGTGAAACCGCCATTTGAAAGGCGGCATAAACAGAAGGCGCACTACGCCATCAATTTGGGTGCCGATTACGCGAGACGCCGGTTTATGTCAAGATGAAGACGGCTTGAAAAGTAACTGTAATGCCGAGAATTTCATGCTTTTTCGGCAGGTGCGGCAGTCAGGTCTCGAAATTTGTTCAGCAAGTGTTTATATGGGCCTTCCAACAAGGAGCAGAAATGGCCCGCATAGACAAGACCGACGATTGGCGGGACCGCCACGCGCCGACACTTTCCGCCTTTGAGTCGCTGGCGATCGAGGCATATGGCCACCTGCCGGAAGAATTTCGCGCACTGACCAAGGATCTCATCATCGAGATCGCCGATTTTCCGACCGACGACGTGTTCGAGGACATGGCGCTCGAAACGCCATTCGACCTGCTCGGCCTTTTCGAGGGGCGCGGCATCTCCGAGCGTTTCACCATGGAAACCGGCGAGATGGTAAACCGTATCACGCTGTATCGCCGCCCCATTCTCGACTATTGGGCCGAGAACGAGGAGACGCTTGGCGATATCATCACCCATGTCCTCATCCATGAAATCGGCCATCATTTCGGCCTGTCGGATGACGACATGGAACGCATCGAAGAAAGCGCCGACGAGGCCGCCGCCGATCGCTGATCGGGGCGGCTACCATCAGTTATTGCTCTCCGAGCTTCATGTCCGGATGGTATTCCTTGCCCTCGACGACCTTGGTCACCGCCTGGCCGCAATGCATGACACCTGCTGCCGCATTGAATGCATAGCTTGGTGAACCCGCCAGTTCCCAGCCCTTGTTCAAGGCTTCGGTAACGCGATGACAAAATTTGGCGTCGTCAGGGCCGGTGATGAAACGATAGACCTTCACGTCTCTTTTTCCTTTCTCGCGGCGATGATATCGGCCATGGCGACCAGCCTCTCGGCCTCAGCCACATGCAGCCGCTCGATCATGCGTCCGTTCATGTTGATGACGTTCAATTCCACAGATTCGGGCGTTGTGAAAGCGGCAATGATCTGGCGTGCATCCCTTATCGCCGTCTCATCCGGACCGAAATGGCGATTGGCGGCGTCAATCTGGGCAGGATGGATCAGCATCTTGCCGTCGAAGCCCATGGCTCGACCCTGTTCACATTCAGCTTCGAAAGCTTCCATATCGCGAAAATCATTCGACACGCTGTCGATGACATCCAGACCGTAGGCACGGGCGGCAAGCACGACCTGCATCATCCACGGAACGAGGTAGGTGCGGCCCGCCCCGGCCGAAACCCGTGTTTCCTTGCGCAGATCGTTAAGACCGATGACAAAGGCTTCAAGCCGCGAATCCGGCGTGTGCGCAGCATCCGCGATTGACGTGGCGTTCAGAACACCAAGAGGCGTCTCGATCATGGCCCAGATTTTCAGCGCCTCAGGCGCATCGGCCTCGGACAGCAGATCGGCCAGATCATGGATGGCAGCAGGCTGCTCCACCTTCGGCAACAGCACCGCATCCGGCTTGCAAGAGAGGACCAACTGCAGATCCGCTCTCCCATCCGGTGTTGAAAGCGGATTGATGCGGATGACCGCTTCCCCCAGACCGAACGATCGCTGCGAGAACAGCTTTTCAAGATTATCCCGGGCCTTCCCCTTCATCTCGGGAGCAACGGAATCCTCGAGATCGAGGATGAAGGCGTCACAGTCGAGCGTCGGGATCTTCTCCAGCGCGCGTTCGTTGATCGCCGGCACAGAGAGAATGGAACGGCGCGGTCTCGCAAGAATATTTTCTGAAAAACTGACCATGCCGCACTTGTGTCAAGCTTTTGTGACATCTGCAAGCTGACAATCCACCGAATCCTCTTGCAAGCCGGAAGAAGAAGGCCCACATTCGTCTGGAAAGAAAGGTTGAATCATGCAAGGCATCCGTTCATTTTTCATCGCCGCCTCCGGTATCGCAATTCTTGCCATGGCGGCTCTTTTCACGGCCTCGCTCACGGTGGCTTTCATCGGCGTGCTCGCGGTTATCAGCGCAGCCCGGATTCTGACCGCGCGTCTGAAACCAGCTCCCATTCCGGTCAAGACCCGCAACCAGCGCGACATGCGCGTCTGGAACGACGGCAAGGGCACCATCATCGATCTCTAAGGTCGGTTAACCGGGAAAAATGCCGGTGCGCCCCATACGGCGTACCGAAGAGCCCCTGTTTGCGCTTCTAAAGTTCCGCGTTTTAGAGTAATTCGAGGCTTGAACGTCGGGAAGCCGCCGCTGGCTCTAGAACCGTTCATGGTAAACACGGAAAGCGACAGATGGAAAAATTCACCAAGCTGACGGGCGTCGCCGCGCCCATGCCGGTGGTCAATATCGACACCGATATGATCATTCCGAAAGACTATCTGAAAACCATCAAGCGCACCGGCCTTGGCAAAGGCCTTTTTGCCGAGTCGCGTTATCTTGAGGACGGCTCGCCTAATCCGGATTTCGTCCTGAACAAGCCCGCCTATCAAAATGCTCAGATTCTCGTCGCTGGCGACAATTTCGGCTGCGGTTCGTCGCGCGAGCATGCGCCGTGGGCGCTTCTGGATTTCGGCATACGCTGCGTCATCTCCACCAGCTTCGCCGACATCTTCTACAATAACTGTTTCAAGAACGGCATCCTGCCTGTCGTCGTCAGCCCGGAAAACCTCGAAAAGCTGCTGGACGACGCTTCCCGCGGATCGAACGCCGTTCTTTCGATCGACCTGGAGCGTCAGGAAATCAGCGGCCCCGATGGCGGCACGATCACCTTTGAGATCGATGAGTTCAAACGCCATTGCATGCTGAACGGTCTCGACGATATCGGCCTGACGCTTGAGCATGCGGGCGCCATCGATACGTTTGAAAAGACCAATGCCTCGGCCCGCCCCTGGGCCTGAGCCTGTTCGACGCCTTTGAAAAAGCCGATCCTGTACAAAACCGTACCGGATCGGCTTTTGCTTTGCTTGAAAAGCCCCTGAGGCGGAGATAAGAAGCCGTCGAACCGTCCGGCCGATGACACGCTCTGGCATGGACGCAAACGAGTTTGACGCCGCGCTCGCCGCAATCGAAAGACCCACCCGGTCCTTCAGGCGTGCGCCCAAGGAGGGGTCCCCATGACAGTCCGTTCGCTTTTCCTGCTACCCGGTGATGGTATCGGCCCTGAAGCCATGGCCGAGGTCCGCAAGCTGATCGACTATATGAACAGCGCGCACAATGCAGGTTTCACCGTTTCGGAAGGCCTCGTCGGTGGTTCGGCTTACGACGCCCATGGTGTGGCGATTTCCGATGCGGATATGGAAAAGGCGCTTGCCGCCGATGCAATCCTGTTCGGCGCCGTCGGCGGTCCGAAATGGGATGGCGTTCCCTATGAGCATCGTCCGGAAGCCGGCCTGCTGCGCCTGCGCAAGGATCTCGAACTGTTCGCCAATCTGCGGCCGGCCATCTGCTATCCCGCGCTCGCATCCGCCTCGTCGCTGAAGCCGGAACTAGTCGAAGGCCTCGACATCCTCATCGTCCGCGAGCTGACAGGCGGCGTCTACTTCGGTGAACCGAAGCAGATCATCGATCTCGGCAACGGCCAGAAGCGCGGCATCGATACGCAGATCTACGACACTTTCGAGATCGAGCGTATCGCCAGCGTCGCTTTCGAACTGGCCCGCACCCGCGATAACCGCGTCTGCTCGATGGAGAAGCGCAACGTCATGAAATCGGGCGTGTTGTGGAACCAGGTCGTCACCGAAACCCACGCCGCCAAGTACAAGGACGTGCAGCTGGAGCATATGCTGGCGGATGCCGGCGGCATGCAGCTGGTGCGCAAACCCAAGCAGTTCGACGTGATCGTCACCGACAATCTGTTTGGCGATATGCTCTCAGACGTTGCCGCCATGCTGACAGGCTCGCTCGGCATGCTGCCGTCCGCTTCGCTTGGTGCCCCCGACGCCAAGACGGGCAAGCGCAAGGCCATGTACGAGCCGGTCCACGGCTCGGCACCCGACATTGCCGGCAAGGGCATTGCCAACCCGATTGCCATGATCGCCTCCTTCGCCATGTGCCTTCGCTACTCGTTTAGCATGGTAGACGAAGCTTCCAGACTGGAGACGGCGATTGCGAATGTGCTCGACCAGGGCATCCGAACGGCCGACATCATGGCCGATGGTTCCCGTCAGGTCAGCACCGCCGAGATGGGCGACGCGGTTCTGGCCGAATTCAAGGCGCTTTCGGCATAAGATTTGAAACAGGCTGGGCAGGCGGCACGGTCGCCTGCCCATCTTCCTTCGGGAGAAGATGCTCGTAACGCCTGTCGGTCAGCGTCTTCAGAAATGCCACGATGGCGTTCACCCGCTTATCATCCAGCGCCGGTGCCGATGTCAGCTCCGTCATGGCGATATTCTCAGGGACCTCGGGTGCATCCCAGGTCTTGCCGGTTTCCGGATTGATCTGACGGCTGGGCTTTTTGCTCTTATATTTCACATAGAACAGCACGACCGTGCGCAAATCCTTGAACACACCATTGTGCATGTAAGGACCGGTCACGGCGACGTTGCGCAGCGTCGGCACCTTGAACTTGCCGCGCTGGGCAGGATCGCCGGCGACGGCGGGGTTCTGCGCCAGACCGAGATCGACTGCGCCAGGCTTCGAACCATTCGCAGCCCTGACGGATGTATTGGCAGGCACACCGATGTTGAAATATTTGTGGTTGGTGAAGAGGCCGTCTTCCAGACCCTTGGCACCACGGATTTCGTGGCAGGTATTGCAATTGGTGAACTGCGTCGAGGAAATCAGCACGCGACCCAGTTCCTCCTGATCGGTAAGCTTTTCTTCGCCGCGCAGGAAACGGTCATATTTGGAATCGAAGGTTGAGAATTCGGCCGAACGCTCGAAGCTCGCCAGCGCCCTGGTCATCGCGGCATAGGCGGTTTCGTCGCTCTGGAACACATCCTTGCCGAACTGCGTGCCGAAGGCCGCGACATAGTCGGGGTTTTCCTTCAGACGTTTGACGACGGATGCCTTGTCCGGCATGCCCATTTCGATAGGGTTGAGCGGTGGCCCGCCCGCTTGATCCTCGAGCTGCGAGGCGCGACCGTCCCAGAATTGTCCGCCGACATACTCTCCTGCTGCATTCTTGCCGAAAGGTGGCGTGAACTTCGCGTAGGCTGCCGTTGGCGCATTGCGATCGCCAAGCGAGATACCGTCATCACCGAGCGAGACATCCCGCCCCACCTTGTCGCTCTCCCGCGCATCGGAAAAGCCGGCGGCCTGCATATGGCAGGTGGAACAGGCCATCGTCCGGTTCATCGAAAGATTGGGATCGTCGAAGAGCGCCGCGCCGAGCTTTTCCAGTGTCGCATAGTCCTCGCCCCCGTGGGCATCCATCGCTGAATGGCCGACTGGCACCATCGAGATGCTCATAACAAGGACGGCAAAGACGAGAAAACCGGGTTTGACCATAGGCAGGCACGCTCGATATAAATGCGCGATATCAATTTCGGGTTGGACAATGCAGTGGGCCTAGTCGCTCACCGTCACCGGCCACGAAGAACGCAATACCGCGGTTCCCCATAGGCTCTTGCAGACCTATAGCACTTTCCCGTGATCGGCACATAGAAACTTTCGCTGGGCGCTCCACTTTGCCGCAGCCGCACCGATTCAGTTCATCAATTGCCTCTGGCGATCGCGTGGAAAAATGTGCCGGAGACACTTCCTCTCCTGCCGCCCGATGGCCCGAGCGGCCGGCCCTGCCCATCGGCAATCTGGGCAAATGGCTCATCACGACCGGGATCGGTGACGCGGGCGTAATGAAATTCGTGGCCGCGCAGCACAACACCAGCCGTACCAAGCGGCCCATCTGCCGCAATAGTCGCCTGCCGGTAGCCAAGGTTCATCTTGCGCGTGGCAAAGCTGGTGGCATGCGACAGAAGCCCGGTCATCGGGTGGTTGACGCCGTCGGCATCCTCCAGCGCCTCGCCGAGCACCATGTAACCGCCGCACTCGCCATGAACAGGCTTTGCCGCAGCAAATCTGGCGATCCCCGCCTTGAAACCAGCGGCATCGGCGAGCTTGCCGGCATGAAGCTCGGGATAACCGCCCGGCAGCCAGCAGATATCACAGCTGGCGTCGGGCGCCTCGTCCGCAAGCGGCGAAAACGGAATGATCTCTGCACCTGCCGCGCGCCAATGCGCTTTAATGTGCGGATAGAGAAAGGTGAACGCTGCATCCTCGGCCAGGGCAATGCGCTGGCCGGGCGGAGCGATGGCCATCTCTCCCGAGCCGGCAGGAACATTCACCGGTGCCGCAAGGGACAGCAGAACGTCGAGATCGATGGACTTCTCCATCACATCCGCCAGCCGTTCGATGTGGGCTTCAATTTCCGGATGTTCGCTGGCCTGTACCAACCCCAGATGTCGTTCAGGAAGGACGAGCGACGGGTCTCTCAGCACACATCCGGCGACGGGAAGGCCGATCTTTTCGATAGCCTCCGTGCACAACGTCCGGTGTCTTTCGCTGCCCGCCCGGTTCAACACAACGGCGGCCATGGTCACCGCAGGATCGTAGTGGGCAAAGCCATGAGCAATGGCGGCCGCCGTTTGCGACTGGCCGGACACATCCAGCACCAGAAGCACGGGAATGCCGAAGAGCCGCGCCAGATCCGCCGCCGATCCGGTGCGATTTTCCGCTCCCGGGATGCCGTCGAACAGGCCCATGGCGCTTTCAATGAGAACAAGCTCCGCATCCCCTGTCTGTTCGGAAAACAGATAGCACAGCAAGTCCGGCTGCATGGCCCAGCTATCGAGATTAAGGCCAGGTGTGCCTGTCGCAAAAGCGTGGAACCCCGGATCGATGTAATCCGGGCCGGTCTTGATGCCGCGCACCTTGATGCCGCGTCGGGCAAAAGCGCGAAGCAGGCCGATCGTCACGCTTGTCTTGCCTGAGCCGGAGCGTGGAGCGCCAATGATGATTGCCCGCGCCGTCATGAACCGAAAACCCCGAGGCGCGACCGCATCGAAACGATCTCGCCGATAACGATCAAAGCCGGCGCTTCGAAATTTTCCCGGATTGCATCGTCAGCTATGCTCTCCAGCTTTCCGATGAATATCCGCTCCTGCGGAGTGGTGGCGGACATGATGACCGCGACCGGCGTGTCGCCGGAACGTCCACCCTGCATCAGAAGCCCGGCAATCGTCCCGATATTCTTGAGCCCCATGTAAACGACGATGGGTTCGCGGGTCTTCGCCAGTGCCAGCCAATCGAGGTCCTCTTCTGTGCCCGCTGCATGGCCGGTTGCCAGCGTCACGGCGCGGCTGATGCCGCGCATCGTCGCTGGAATTCGCGCTGACGCAAGGGCGGTGAAGGAGGACGTCATGCCAGGCAGAATACGAAAAGGGATGTCGGCGGCAACAAGCGCCTCTGCTTCTTCACCCCCACGTCCGAAAACGAACGGATCACCGCCCTTCAGCCGCAAGACCTTCTTTCCCTGCCGGGCAAAATCGATCAACGACGCAGTGATATTGTCCTGTGTCGCGGAAGGCTTACCGCCCCTTTTGCCGGCAAAAACGATCTCGGCCTGCGGCCCAAGGGCAACGACATCATCACTGACCAGCGCATCGCGCACGATGACGTCGGCCTGGGAGAGCGCCAGCGCCACTTCCAGCGTCAGATACCGCACATCACCCGGCCCGGCGCCTGCCAGCCAGACGTGCCCGCTCTCGAAAACGGGGCTGTTTGCGGCGATGCTGTTTATGATCTTCGGTATCGACATTCTTCCCGGCTGCTTTTTAACGATGACTGAAAATGCCGTCGCGGCTATAGAAATTCACATGGATACGGATGGAAAGACCCTTCGCCGCGGCTGGACCACGGGAACCTGCGCGGCGGCAGCCTCGAAGGCGGCCTGCGCCGCCCTTCTGACCGGCGAGTTTCCTTACCCTGTCGAGGTCGAACTTCCAAGCGGCGCACGACCTGCATTTTCCCTCGCCACCGAGGAAAGGGGTAAAAACTTCGCCCGTGCAGGGGTGATCAAGGACGCGGGCGACGATCCCGACGTTACCCACGGCGCGTTGATCGAAAGCACAGTGCGGCCGGGGAGGCCGGGAAGTGGCGTCACTTTCAAGGCAGGCAAGGGCGTCGGCACCATCACCCGGCCGGGCCTGCCGCTGCCGCCCGGGGAACCCGCTATCAACCCTGTACCGCGACGGATGATCGAGGCCGCCATTCGCGAGGTCGCGGGAGACGATGCCGATTTCGAGGTGGAGATTTCCGTCCGCGATGGGGAGCGGCTGGCTCAAAAAACCCTGAACGGCAGGCTCGGCATCGTTGGCGGAATTTCTATCCTCGGCACCACGGGTATCGTCATTCCCTTTTCCTGCTCGGCCTGGATTCACTCCATCTGGCGCGGCATCGACGTCGCGCGGGCAACCGGCTGCACTCATCTTCTCGGCGCTACCGGCGATACATCCGAAAAAGCCGGGCAGGCGCTTTACGATCTGCCGGAAACCGCGCTGATCGACATGGGCGATTTTATCGGCGGCATGTTGAAGTATCTGCGCAGCCATCCGGTCGAGCGGGTGACGATTGCGGGTGGCGTTGCAAAGATGACCAAGCTCGCCCAAGGGATGCTCGACGTGCATTCCAAAAAGGGTCTGGCTGATCTTGACGCGCTGGCGGAACTGGCGACAGAAGCCGGGGGGGACGAAAATCTCGCAATGGCCATCCGTGAAGCCAACATGGTCGCGCATGCCTTTCAGCTGGCAGACCGGGCCGGCATAGACCTCGGCGCAATTGTCGCGGAAAAAGCGTGGGTGACTGCAGCGGCAGCGCTGAAAACCCCCGCCATTGCTCTCGATATTCTTGTATTCGATCGTCAGGGTGCACTGAAGGGGCGCACCGCCTCCACACCGTCGCATCAGTCCGCGGCATCCTCCTTTGGAGACCGGAACCGCCGGACGTAATCGGCGCTATAAAGCGCACTTTCGCGAAAGTCAGTCGCGGCAAGTCCACGACCGACGAAGATCAGCGCGGTGCGCTCCACCGGCTCGGCGGCGAGCTTTCCCTCAATATCGAACAGCGTTCCCCGGATAATGCGCTCATCCGGCCATGAAGCGCGAACGACGATGGCGACCGGACAATCGGAGCCATAAAGCGGTGTCAGCTCTTCCACCACCTTGCCGATGGCATGAATGGCAAGATGGATGGCGAGCGTCGCGCCCGTTTGGCCGAAAGCCTTCAGCGTTTCACCGTCAGGCATTTTCGATGCGCGCCCTGAAATGCGCGTCAAAACAAGGCTCTGCGCCACTTCCGGCACCGTCAGCTCCCGCTGCAGGGTGGCGGCGGCGGCGGCAAAAGATGGCACGCCCGGCGTCACGGTGTAGTCGAGGCCAAGCCGCTCGAGACGACGAATCTGTTCACCCATTGCGCTCCAGACGGAAAGGTCGCCGGAATGAAGCCGCGCGACATCCTTGCCAGCTTTTGCAGCAGTCACGAATTCCGCCTCGATCTCATCGAGCGAAAGAGCTGAAGTATCAACGATACGGGCGCCCGTCGGGCAATAATCGATTAGCGCTTTCGGAACCAGCGAGCCCGCATAAAGGCACACCGGGCAGGCCGCGATAAGATCGCGCCCGCGTACCGTGATGAGATCCGCAGCGCCCGGACCAGCGCCGATGAAGTGAACGGTCATTCTTTTTCTCCCTCTTCGATGGCGCAACCATTCTCGGCTAAGGCACCATCGGTCGTCGCCATCGCCACTGTTACGTTGCCAGCCACGAGACGCGGCGCGACCAGCCTTCCATTCTTTCCCGCTGCGGCAAGCGCTGCCGCTTCACTGACACTGGGCGAACCGGAATGATCGAGGCTCGCGCGCGATTGCGTGAATGTTTTAGATGCAACGGCATCCAGCCGCGCCTGCGGGATGATTTTCAGCGGCAGCGACAGGTTTTGGGCCGCCTCCACCAATCCGGCCTCCCCGGCTTTGAGAGGGGCCGATGCCAGACACTCGGCCGCCATGCCAAAGGCGTTTTCCGCAACGCGGATGGCGGCGACGACGGCATCGGCGCTCACGCCCTTGCGACAACCTATGCCGGCCACGGTCACCATGGCTTGACCCAGCTCCACTGCGTCACCGGCATTGCCGGGCGCCAGCCCGACATGGTGCCGACGGGCGTGACCCGCGCCACGTCGAGCCGGATCAACGAACCGCCAAGCCGGGCATGGGCGGCAAGCAACATGGCTTCCATCTCCAGCGTGACCGCATTGGCAACCAGCCGCCCGCCGGGCTTCAAGGCCGCCCGCGCAGCGTCCATCACGCCCGCTTCACTGCCGCCGCCGCCGATGAAGATCGCGTCCGGCGCGGGCAAGCCTTCAAAGGCTTCAGGGGCCGCTCCGATCAGGACTTCGAGCCCCGGAACACCGAAGGCCTCAGCATTGCGGGCCACACGTTCGGCCCTATCCGGGTGCTGCTCGATGGCGATAGCGCGAAGCGAGGGGTGCGACAACATCCACTCGATCCCGATTGAGCCTGAACCGGCGCCTACATCCCACAGCAATTCGCCCCGCCGGGGAGCGAGTGATGACAGTGTCACGGCTCGAATTTCACGCTTGGTGATCTGCCCGTCATGTTCAAACAGGGCGTCATCGAGACCGCGGCCGAACGGCAGGACACGCGCACCCTTGGCCTCGACAACCTCAATCGCGACCACATTCAGCGGGTCTATGTCTTCAAGGGCGAAATCGGCCGCCCTGACCTGCCGCCGCTGCTCTCGCTCTCCGCCGAGCGCTTCGAGCAAGATGAATTTCGATTGGCCGAAACCGAGGTCAGACAGCAAATTGGCAATCAAAGCCGGGGCATGCGCGTCAGACGTCAGGGCAATGATGCGCGCACCCGCATGGAGATGCGGCCGCAGAAGATCGATGGAACGACCGTGCAACGAAACGCACTCAGCTGATTGCAGGGCCCAGCCAAGCCGCGAAGCCGCGAGCGAAAAGGCAGAGGGCGAGGGATGGCAAACCGCCTCGTCTGCCTCGATTTGCCGCAAAAGCGTGACGCCGACCCCAAAAAAGAACGGATCGCCTGACGCTAGCACACAGACTCGCCTGCCGCGCAGCGCAACGACATCGCTCACCTCAGTATCAAACGGCACCGGCCAGCGCTGAGCTTCACCGCGAATAGCCGCGGCTGCCAACTCCAGATGGCGTTTGCCGCCGAAAACCACCTCGGCCGCTTCAATCGCCGCAATCGCCTTGCTGCCCAGTCCTGTCAGCCCATCTTCACCTATGCCGACGATGGAGAGCCACGGCTTTTCTTTCTTTTCTTTGGACGCCCTATTTTTTATGGAAGCTCGTCCCGTTCCGGAATATTCAGACATCATGACACGCTCCATACTCATCCTTGGCGGCACGGCGGATGCCCGGATACTGGCAGGCCGGCTGGCGCAGGAATCCGGTTATCGTATTCTGCTCTCCATGGCTGGCAGAACACTTTCGCCTGTCGAACAGCCGGTGCCGATGCGCAGTGGTGGCTTTGGTGGCGCCGGCGGTCTTGCGGATTTCCTTCGCAGCGGGGGTTTCGACATTCTCGTGGACGCAACTCATCCCTATGCGGCGAGAATTTCCGCCAATGCCGTTGAGGCGGCGCGGCTCGCCAAAGTTCCGCTTGTCGTCCTTTCCCGGCCTGCCTGGCAGCGCCAGCCGGGTGAAACATGGCATGAGGTGAGCAGCGTCGAACAGGCCGTGGCCGCCCTCGGAAGCGAAAGCAGGCGCGTGTTTCTGGCTTTGGGACGGCAGGAGCTTCTTCCTTTCGAAGCCGCACCCCAGCACCATTATCTCATCCGCAGCGTCGACCCCGTGGATCCGCCTTTGGCCCTCCCGCAGGCGCGGTATATGACGGCGCGCGGTCCCTTCGCGCTGGAGGATGAAATCCGCATGCTCGCCGAGAACCGGATCGACATTCTGGTTTCGAAAAACTCGGGTGGCAGTGCGAGCTATGGCAAGATCGATGCTGCGCGGCGGCTGCGCCTGCCCGTCATCATGATCGAGCGGCCGCAGCAGCGAAGCGACCCATCCACGAGTGCTATCACGGTGTCGGACATTCCCGCTGCGCTCACCGCCATTGCCCATCAGCTTTCTCTTTTCGAAGAACGCGGTGAATAAACGAGCGGGTCCTTGCCGGGACGTTCAATCAGACGGGTTTCCACCGAGCCGACGATGATACAGGTGGCCATGTCAGCCATATCGCTCGCCGCATCGATGAGCGGCACGACGCGGATACGCTCGTCTTCCCGACCAGCCGCACGGCCGAAGATAACCGGCACCGACCCCGGCAAATGCGCCCTCAACAGATCAAAAGCGGTACCTAGCTGGTGCGGCCGCGCCCTGCTAACGGGATTGTAGAAGGCCATGACGAACCCGGATTCCGCCGCCGCGATCAGCCGTTTTTCGATGATACCCCAGGGTTTCAGATTATCCGACAGCGATATGGCGCAGAAGTCATGTCCGAGCGGCGCGCCGGCCCTTGCCGCAACCGCGAGCATCGCCGTCACGCCCGGTATGACGGAAAAATCGATCTCGCGCCAATGCGCTGGCCCCTTTTCAATGGCCTCGCAGACCGCAGCCGCCATGGCGAAAACACCGGGATCACCGCCCGAAACCACGCAAACCTTGCCGCCCTCGGCCGCAAGCCGCAGAGCCTGCTCGGCGCGGGAAATTTCCTCTCGATTGTCGGAGGCATGGCGACGCTGGTTCGGCCGAAGCGACAGCCGCTCGATATATGGAAAATAACCGAAAAAATCGTCGGAATCCTCGACGGCAGCGAGCGCTTCCGGCGTTATCTGGCCCCGTTTGCCTGGGCCAAGACCGACGACGACGAGCCTGCCCGTCATGGCTTTTCACCAGCCAAGGGTCTTGTTTTCCATCCAGGAACCAGAACCAGCGAAAAATATGGAGCAGGCGACGCATCTCGCTCGACAAGCCGCACCGCATGGCTGTTGGCCATGGTGCCGCGCTCGACGTAAAGCGCGTCTTCGAGTTTACCGGCCTTTTCCAGCGCCCGGCGGATTTTCGGCAAATTGCGTCCGACCTTCATGATCACCGCCCCATCCGTGCCGGACAGGCGGTCCGTCAAGACGTCTTCGCCGAGCGTGCCGGGAAGCACGCTTAAAATGTCGTCGCCTTGCACCAGCGGAAGTCCAGCCATGGACCAGCATCCCGACATGGCAGTGATGCCAGCCACGACCTCCGCGGGATAAGACGGCGCCAGCCGCAGATGCAGGTGCATATAGGAACCATAAAACAGCGGATCGCCTTCGGAGAGCACGGCAACATTGCGCCCGGCCTCGAGATGCAGGGCAATATCCTTCGCCGACTGATCGAAAAAAGCCGCGATCGCATCCCGGTATTCCTCACCGTTTTTGTCGCTTTCGACGGTGACAGGGTAAACCAGCGGCATTTCCAGCGTGCCGGGACGAATAAAAGCTTCGACAATGCCGCGACCGTTCCCGCTGCTTCCCTTCTTGCAGAAAAAGGCAAGAACATCGGCATTTTCGATGGCCCGCACGGCTTTCAGCGTCAAAAGCTCGGGATCGCCGGGGCCGGTGCCAACGCCAACAAGCTTGCCCACGGGGCGTTCGAGAAGTGCCGCGCTCAAAGGCCTGCCCTCGCAACCGCGTTGATCGCAGCGGCGGTCATGGCCGAGCCGCCCAGGCGCCCCTTGACGATAGCATAGGGAATAGCGAGCGAACTTGCCTCCAGCGCGTCCTTCGATTCTGCCGCACCCACAAAACCAACGGGCATGCCAATGATGGCCGCCGGGCGGGGAGCGCCATTTTCCAGCATCTCAAGGAGATAGAACAGGGCAGTCGGCGCATTTCCGATAGCGACCAGGGCGCCGTCCAGCCTCTCCGCCCATAGATCAAGTGCGGCGGCGGAGCGTGTATTGCCGATCCGTTTCGCAATCTCGGGCGTGCGCGCATCGCGGAGGGTGCAGACAACCTCATTACTTGCAGGAAGACGGGCGCGCGTCACGCCGTGGGCAACCATTTCCGCATCACAGAGAACAGGTTTGCCAGCTCGTAGAGCACCGCGTGCAGCGGCGACGAAATCCGGTGAAAAGCGGAAGTGGGTTGCCGCTTCCACCTGCCCACAGGCATGGATCATGCGAATGGCGATATCTGCCTGTTCATCGCTGAAGGCGGACAAATCCGCTTCTTCACGGATGATGGCGAAGGAGCGCTCATAGATCGCATTGCCGTCGTGAATATAGTCATAGTGGGTCATCAGTCATCCTGTCGAAGCGCCGCAACGATTACCCCTTCGCCCAGCCGGGCAAGAAAGGCAGCGGCGTTTTCTCCGGGCTTATGTTCTTTTTCGTAAAGACGGGCAAGTCGCGAAAGCGCCGTCCTGCGATGCTGAAAAGGCAAAATGCCGTGAGGCAAGTCGCCGGCACGGCCCGAAATGGAAAATGCCAGGCCTTCGGCGGTGCCGGAAAGTGTCAGAAGCGCCGTTCCGGGATGCGCACATCCCTTGCCGCAGCCGGAAATATGAAGCGTGAAAGAGCCATCCAGCAGGGAAGGGCATTCTTCAGCCGCGAATGCTGCAAGCTCATGGGTCGGAAAGAAAGCAGACCCGCATCTGGGTGCCCCCGCGCACACGGCAACCGAAGAGCGCGCGTCCCGAACAGCAGTGATAAAACCCGTCTCGCGCGCCACCGCGAGCAAGTGGCCGCAGGCCGTCACAGGACCGAAGAATAGCATGTTATGGTTCGGCGATGGCCGCAACGTTTCGATACCGAGCGCACCAGCCTGCTCGCAGAGCTTCGCCAGCCCGGAAGCCGGGAGTTGTCCGAAAGCAGGGGCTATACCCACACCAAAGCAATCCACTGCCGTCGTCATCAGTCCCAGTGGCAGAGACTTATCAGCGGTTTCATCGGCAACCTCCACATCCAGCAGGCGATCGCCACAGATCGACCTCGTCGAAGCATGATCCAGATCGCGGCCGCGGGCAAGCGGTCCTCGGGCAGCCAGATGGACAAGCAGGGAGACGACGACATCCGCCGCCGCTTGCGTCTCCACCAGTCCCACTCTCGTTGCCGTCGGCTCCGGCCCGCTGAGCATCAATTGCCAGAGGGTTTTGCCGCTGAGCGATGCTGCCTTCAGGCGAATATCGGCGACCAAACCGCCCATGGGCAGGCGGCCGCCCCCATCGACGACAACCGACATCTTGGCGGCAAGTTTTTCATGAAGTCGAAGCCTGCCAGCCTCTTGCCGAATTGCTGCGGCGAGCGGGCGGGCATCAATTACTTCCGTATCATCCCGACCGGCGAGAGGCGAGGTCTCGACCGCAAGTCCGTGACGAAGCGGCAGGTCCAGCGCCAGCACGTCCTTCTCCAGCGCAATCGCACTGTCGGGCGTCAGACCGCGAAATTGCAGGCCACCGCGGGCGGTGATGTCGATCAATCCGTTGCCATGTCGCTCAGCAAGTTGGCAAAGCGCCGTCATCTCCCGCGGGGAGATATCGGCCTCAAAAGCAATTCGCGACAAAAGTCCGTCGCCGGTCCGCATGGGGGCGGAAAGGGCGGGGCAGACGCCACGGCGGCCAAACGGCTGAACGGTATCGGCGGCGACGGCCATCAGGCCTTTCTCCTTTCGGAAAAGGGCAGGATCAGCATCTCCAGTTCGGCATCAACCGCATTTCGGCGGCTGTGCCACAACCCACGACGGCGTGCGGATAAAAAGCGTTCTGCCATGACCCGCGCGGCTGTCGGGTTTTCCCGCAGAAGAAAGTCGCGCACGGCCTCGTCACCCAAATAGGCGTCATAGAGGGATTCGATGAGAGATGAGGACACGACATGCGTCGTCTCCGCAAATCCGATCAGACGGTCGACAGTTTCAAGCAATTCCGCTGCACCCCGCGGCCCATGCCGCATCTGGCCGGCGATGAAGCGCGGGTTGACGGCGCGTGCGCGCACCACCCGCGTCAGCGCCTGGGAGATCGTCCGCGCACGCGGGCGGGCCGGGTCGGTCGTATCCAACGCGACGATGTCGGCAATATCTCCGAGCGCAGCCTTCGCCGCGGAAAAACCGCCGATGAAGGCGACATCGGAAGAACCGTCGAGCAGATCCCGACCGGGATCATCGCCGGTGTGAACGAGAAGATCGGCCCGGCGCACCAGCTCGGTAAAGCCGGCATCTTCAACGATGTCGAGCCCATCGGCGCCGCCAAAAGCATGGTTCGCAGCCTCGAGATATGCCCGCCCCAGCTCCTCGCGTTCATCCCAGGTACCGCTCGCCAATTTTTCCTCAATACCGGCGCCATAGGTGCCGGGCGCGGAACCGAAGATGCGCGGGGGAATACGCCCGAGTGCCGCGGCCTCTTCCGCCAGAGGATTATCGCCCGGCGCTTCATCCCGGCGCGCGACTGTTTTGGCAGCGGCGTCGAGAAGCGCGATCAGCGCTGGAAACATATCGCGGAACAGGCCGGAAATGCGGAACGTCACATCAACGCGCGGTCGCCCGAGGCTGGCCGGCGGCAGAACCTCGATACCGGTGACGCGGCCGGTCGCGGGATCATGCATCGGACGTGCCCCCATCAGATGCAACGCCTGCGCCACATCCTCGCCGCCGTTACGAAGACTGGCGCTGCCCCAGAGATCGAAGACGAGGCTTTTCGGCCACTCACCATGGGTTTGCAGATGATGACGCAATATCTCTTCCGCTGCCATTTTACCGAGTTCAAATGCCGTCGGCGTCGGCATGGTGCGGGGATCAGCGGCATAAAGGTTGCGACCGGTAGGAAGCACATCAAGCCTTACGCGCGCGGGTGCACCGGAAGGCCCGGGCACGATATGGTGGCCGTCGAGCGCGGCAAGCAGGGCGGCTTTTTCCGATTCGGCGCTCTGCCACCTCAAAGGATCGGTCTCATCCTCGTCACAACGTCCGAACACATGCTGGCCGTCCTTGATCGCGAAGTCCTTGAGGTCGCATAGAAAGGCATCGATGCGCGACAGCGCCGCATCCGGATCATCCTTCGCGGCCACACCCGCATCGGCCGCAAGCCCGGTCTCCAGCGCCTTTTCAACAATCAGTTTTGCCAGCCGGTCACGCCGGCGTCGATCCAGCCCGTCAGCCTGCGCATACTCATCGACCAGTTGCTCCAGCGCCGACTGCTCCGGCGAAAGCCCGGCATTGACGAGCACGGGAGGAACATGCCCGATCGTTACGGCCGCGATCCGCCGCTTTGCCACCGCCGCTTCACCAGGATTTGACACGATGAAGGGGTAGACGACAGGCAATGAGCCGGTGACGATTTCGGGGAAACAATCTCGCGAAAGCGCCACCGTCTTGCCAGGCAACCATTCCAGCGTGCCGTGCGCACCCACATGGACGATGGCATGGGCATCGGCCACCCGCTGCATCCATACACCGAAAGCAACAAGGGCATGCCGGGGCGGGAGCGCCGGGTCATGATAATCCACCCGTCTATCCTCATTGCGCCCGCGGTCTGGCGCAAGCGCCACAATCACATTGCCGAAACGGGCGGCCCGAAACCGAAAAGCGCCTTCCCTCAACCCCTGGTCATCGCCTGCAGCGCCCCACGTTGCAGTAATTGAAGCGGCGGCTGCCGGCGGTAGTCCGGAAAGAAACTTCTCATAAATGGACAGATCGACCGTAGCTTCCTGCGCGTCGACCCGTTCGAGCAGTGTTCGAGCCGTTTCGGGAATGTCCTCCACCGCATAGCCCGCCTGCTTCAGATCGCGCAATATTTCGAGAACGCTTTGCGGCACATCGAGACCGACGGCGTAGCCGGTTCGCCCCGGCGCGGCACCGGGATAGTCAGGCATCAGGACAATGATCCGGCGATCCCGAGCAGCAGCACGCCGCAAGCGCAACAAAGCGGCAATGCGGTTTGCCACTTGTTCGACACGGTCAATCTCGGGGACATTGATCAGGCTGGTGCCACCCATGCGCGCCTGTTTGAATGAGATCGCACCGGCGAGAATCCGGCCATCCAATTCCGGCAGGACCACATGCATCGCAAGATCGGAAGGGTTGAGACCGCGGGCGTTTTCCGCCCAGCCATCCCGTCGCGTCGTTGCCATCACCACTTGAAACACCGGAATACCCATCCGGTCGAACAAGGTTGCCCCGTCATCATCCGTCTGACTGCCAAAAGCGGTCGCTGCAACGATGGCGGCGGGCGCAATATCGGGCAACACGGTCGCGAGAAAACGGATCGCCTCGCGATCCTTCAGGCCGCTGACAAAAATCGGAACGGGCGCAAAGCCGCGGCGCGACAGCGCCTCATACAGGGCATCCACGGGCGCGACATCATTCGCCAAAAGCATGGAGCGATAAAAGAGAATGGGCAGAACCGGCGCGCCGACGGCAAAGCCGGCACAGGCTTGCAACCTGTCCACCACGCCTGAACCCGGGCGGTAAAAACCGACTTTTGGCAACGGTTCGGCCATGATCTCCGGCCAAACCCCATCCCTTGCTAGGGCAGCAAGACCGGCGGCAAGGCGGCGCATATTTTCCTGCCCGCCCTCGCGGAAGAACGAAAGAGCGGACACTAAAATGTCTTGACCGACGCTTGAAGCAGCCTCCAGTTTTTCGTCCCGCTCGCTGCATTCGCCCGGCAGGAGCAGAAGCCTGATGCCACGTCGCCGCGCGAGCATGGAAAGCTGGTCGACGCCGTAACGCCAGCGCTCCGCGCCGCCGAGAATCCGGATAAGGATCACGCGCGCGTGCTCCGCCGTCTTTTCGATCCAAAGATCGACCGACATGGGATGCCGAAGCTCTGACAAGTTGGCGCAGGAGAGGGTGGTCGACGCTTCCTGAGCTTGTCGCCAAGCCTGTTCCAGCCCCGCCAGATCGCTTGCTGAAAAAGACAGCATCACCACATCTGAGCGGGGCTGGTTGAGGTCAACCGGCTCGATCAGGTCGTCTAGAGACGATGATGTGGTGGCAAGAATATGCATCTAAAGCATGTCCATCAGACGTCTGTCGCTGCTTGCGCCCGGATAAATCCGTGTGTCAGGCAGCCAGCATCTGCTCGATCTTCTCACGGTTGATACCCTTTTCGCCGATGACGACAAGGCGGCTGCGGCGCTCTTCACCTGCGGCCCACGGCCGATCGTAATAGTGGTTCACGCGGCTACCGACGGCTTGCACCTGCAACCGCATCGGCTTGGTGGATACCTCGATGAAGCCCTTGATACGCAGGACATTCTCAGCCGCTGCCGTTTCGGCAATGCGAATCGCCAGGGCTTCCGGATCGGTCACGGCAGGCAAATCGATGACGAAGCTGTCGAAGTCATCATGCTCGTGGTCAAGTTCGCCGTCATGGTGGGTGCGGCGGTTTTCAATATCGTCTTCGACGGCAAGGCCAAGGCCGATCAGCACGGCCGGGTCGATGGCGCCATTGGAGGCCACGACGATCTTTGCCGCCTTCGGCAGATGGCCGAGAATATGCGCCTTGGCCTTCTCCAAACCAGCAACGTCAAGAAGATCAGCCTTTGTGAGCACGATGAGATCGGCGCAGGCGACCTGATCCTCGAAAACCTCTTCGACAGGGTCATCGTGGTCGAGCGCTTCGTCATTGGCGCGCTGGGCGGCGAGCGCCTCCATGTCGTGAGCCACCTGGCCCTCGGCAAGTGCAGCCCCATCCACCACGGCCACCACGGCATCGACAGTGACCCGGCTCTTGATGGCCGGCCACTGGAAGGCCTGTACCAGCGGCTTGGGCAGGGCGAGACCCGAGGTCTCGATGAGAATGTGCTCCACCTTCGGCTGGCGGCTGAGGATTTGTTCGATCGCAGGCTGGAAATCATCCGCCACCGTGCAGCAGATGCAGCCATTGGCCAGCTCGACGATGTTTTCCTCGGGGCAGCTTTCAATGCCGCAGCCTTTAAGGATTTCGCCGTCAATGCCGATGTCGCCGAACTCGTTGACGATGATGGCGAGCCGCTTGCCGTCAAGTTTTTCGAGAAGGCCGCGCAGCAGCGTGGTTTTGCCAGCCCCCAGAAAGCCGGTAACGATGGTGCAGGGAACGCGGTCCATTAGGGTGCTCATGATCTCTCCTCGGTAAAATCGAAAGGGGGAATGCGCGCGACCATGCCGCGCTTTAAGGATTCGGGGCGGCCGCGCCACGGCATCAGGCCATCGGAGGCAGCAGCAAGCAGTTTCGCCCCGGCCAGCAAATCATCAGCGCCGTCGGTTGTCAGCCCACCAAAGACGTAGGACCAGCCGTCGGCGCTGCGCAGCACGGCGCTGAGGCCGCGCTTGCAATTGGCAAGGCAGTTGACGGAACGAACCGTGACACCCGCTTCCTCAGCCTTAGCCATGACGGCTTCGACGAGGCGCGAACCTGGGCGCGGTTCGGCATTGGGATCGGCTTCATCACGGCAGCTTCTGCAAATGAAAACGGTCACGCCGGGCGCCGTTTCGTCCTGCGTATTTCCGCTGGTGGAAGAAGATGTCGCTGAAATATCCAAGCCGTATCGTTTCCCGCGCCTTGCAAAAATCTTGGGGTGCGGATTCAAAGACGGCACGCGGGTGGCCGCAAGCCGAACCTTCGAACGAACCGACTGACCGGAGCACCCCGCCCGGCAGACGTTTTTCCTGAAACGGCAGGTCTCCTGGCTCGCGGCTTGACGCCTTGGCACCGCCTTCCCGAACCCCTTGCGGGTCCAGTGGCTTTACGGTGCGGGCTTACCGCTTACAGTTGCGGGGGCAGCCACGGAATGACCCAACGTTGGGGTGGAACCGTGTTCCCTCTTAGCTTTTCCCGTTGCCGCGAAAAGACCGTCAGTCCCTTACCCTTAGGCTGAACGGAAGCATGGGTCAATGCCGCGAGCCATCGGCACAGCAGATTGCCGGGTGCGGCAAATTGGGTATAGTCGCCGCTCCTGTGGCGGGCGACTCCGCACAGGTGGAAGAAGAGGAAATTGAATGACACGCGACATCAGCGCCAACGAAGCCGAGCGCCACCGGCAGAAAATGGTCAATCGCAAGACGGTGCAGGACGCCGAGGTTGCTGAAAAGACGATCGAAAAAGGTCTGCTGATGATCAACACGGGTCCCGGCAAGGGCAAGTCCACAGCGGCCTTCGGCCTCGCCCTGCGAATGCTCGGCACCGGGCGAAGGGTCGGCATCGTTCAGTTCATCAAGGGTGCCTGGTCGACAGGCGAACAGCAGGCCCTGAGCTTGTTCGGCGACAGGATCGTGTGGCGCACCATGGGCGAAGGGTTCACCTGGGACACGCAGGATCTGAAACGTGATGTCGCAGCGGCTACGAAGGCATGGGAGGAGGCCAAGGCTCTGATGGCCGATGAAACGATCGGCCTTCTGGTTCTGGACGAACTGAACATCGCCTTGCGTTACGACTACCTGCCGTTGGCGGAGGTTGTTGAGACACTGTCCAGCCGCCGGCCGGATTTGCACGTCATCGTCACCGGCCGCAATGCCAAGCAGCCGCTGATCGACGCGGCGGATATGGTGACGGAAATGACCCTCGTCAAACACCACTTCAAGGCGGGCGTGAAGGCGCAGGCGGGGATTGAATTCTGACATGGTTGCACGGGTGCTGATGTTTCAGGGAACGGGCTCGGATGTCGGCAAATCGCTGATGGTGGCCGGCCTTGCCCGCGCATTCACCCGGCGCGGCCTCTCCGTCGTGCCGTTCAAGCCGCAGAACATGTCGAACAATGCCGCTGTCACCGCGGATGGTGGCGAGATCGGCCGTGCGCAGGCGCTACAGGCGCGGGCAGCGGGCGTGCCGCTTTCCGTGCACATGAACCCGGTGCTGCTGAAGCCGCAGAGCGAAACCGGCGCACAGGTGGTCGTGCAGGGCAAGATCATCGGTAACGCCAAGGCGGCCGATTATCAGCATATGAAGGCCGGGCTGATGCCGCGCGTGCTTGATAGTTTCGAGCACCTGAAACAGCGCGCCGATCTGGTGCTGGTGGAAGGGGCAGGCAGCGCCTCGGAAATAAACCTGCGCGCCAATGACATCGCCAATATGGGTTTTGCCCGGGCAGCCGATGCGCCGGTGATCCTGATCGGGGATATCGACCGCGGTGGCGTCATCGCCAGCCTCGTCGGGACCAGGGCGGTGCTCGACGTCGATGACGCGGCGATGATCGAAGGTTTCATCGTCAACCGATTTCGAGGCGATCCGGCGCTGTTTTCCGATGGCATGCGGATCATCGCGGAAAAGACCGGCTGGGCCTCCATCGGCCTTCTGCCGCACTTTGCCGATGCGAGAAAGCTGCCAGCGGAAGATGCGCTTGGACTTTCCGGCCCGGCAAAGCCAAAACAGGGCGCAAAAATCCGCATCGCCGTGCCGATCCTACCGCATATTTCCAATTTCGACGATCTCGATCCTCTCGACATGGAACCGGATGTAGAACTGATCCGCGTGCGGCCAGGTGAGACGATCCCCGCCGATTGCCGGCTGGTTCTGCTGTGCGGTTCGAAATCCACCATTGCCGATCTCTCCGTGCTGAAAGATGCGGGCCTGGACATCGACATAAAGGCGCATGTGCGCCGCGGCGGCTACGTTCTCGGCCTTTGCGGCGGCTACCAGATGCTCGGAAAAACCGTTGCCGATCCTGACGGCATCGAGGGACCGCCGGCGACTGTCGAGGGGCTCGGCCTGCTTGATGTCGACACGGTTTTGACGGGTGACAAGCGGCTCGTTTCCGTTCACGGCGCAAGTTTTGATGGCGTTAGTTTATCCGGCTATGAAATGCATGTCGGGGAAACCACGGGAATAGCGGGCGAACTGCCGTTTTCGACGATCAATGGACATGACGATGGCGCGATCTCACCCGATGGCCGTGTCTTCGGCACCTATATCCACGGTCTTTTTGCGGATGACAGCCAGCGCAGCGCATGGCTGGAGCGTCTCGGCGGGCAGGGCACCGACCTGAATTATGATGCGCAGGTGGATGCGGTCCTCGACCGTCTGGCTGCTCATATGGAGCAGCACCTCGATCTCGACAGGTTGCTTGCTATAGCGCGATAAGGATCGCCAGAAGTCCGAACAGGCCGATCAGCAACAGATCCGCGATCCGCGCCAGCCGCAATGCCTTGCGAATATCACCGGCAACCAGCACCGACCTTCCGCCTTCGCCCATGAAACGCGCTTCGATCATCTGCCCACCATAAGAGCGGGGGCCCGCGAGCGCAAAGCCGAGCGCACCGGCCATGGCCGCTTCCGGCCAGCCGGCATTGGGGGAGCGATGATGGTGCGCGTCGCGGCGTATCGCGGCAATGGCATCGCGAGGGGATGCGCCCTCCACGAAAAATGCTGCGGCAACGAAGAGAAAGCCGCTCAGTCTCGAGGCCGGCAGATTGACGAGATCATCAAGACGGGCGGAGGCCCAGCCGAAGGCCTCGTGACGCGGGGACCGATGGCCAATCATGCTGTCGGCCGTATTGATTGCCTTGTAAGCAGCCCCGCCCGGCAGGCCCAGCAGACCAAGCCAGAGGGCCGGCGCAACGATACCGTCGGAGAAATTCTCCGCCAGACTTTCGATCGCTGCGCGGCAGATTGCAGCCTCATCCAGCCGTTGCGGATCGCGGCCGACAATCATCGACACCGCCTTACGGCCGCCTTCGACACCCTCCCGCTCCAAAGCGGTGGCGACAGCCTCAACATGCTGTTCAAGACTTTTCTGCGCCGGGAGCGACGCGCCGAAAACGGCAAGCAGCAAAAAACCCAACGGCAGGAAAAGCAGAACGGACTGAGCAGACCAGGCGATGAGCAGCGTCAGCCCGACAAAAACCGCGAGCGCCGCCACACCTGCAGTTTTGCGCTGTGAAAATGACGCACTCTCCCGGTTCCATTTTCTGTCAATGAGCGCGATAAGCGAACCGATCCAGGTCACGGGGTGCCCGATGCGCCGGAACAGCCAGTTCGGATAGCCGGTGACGCGTTCGATCAAGAGCGACAGGAAAGCGAGAGCAAAGAACATGGGCGAGACAGTACCAGATAAGGCGAAAGCTGCGATCCGTCACGGCGGCAATCTCGGCAAGGCGCGTCTGATGTTTCCGGAAGCACCTGAACCGTGGATCGACCTTTCGACCGGGATCAACCCGCACTCCTACCCGCATTCGCCCATTCCCGCCAGCGCATTTGCCCGCCTGCCGGAACCAAGTGCAGCAGAGGAACTGAAACAGCTGGCAGCAGCCCATTTCGGCGCGCCATCCGCGCGGCATGTAACGCTCTCTCCCGGCACCCAGATGCTGATGCCTCTGCTCGCGCAGATCGCCATCGATCGTGGAGCCCATAACGGTGCCGTGCTTTCGCCCGCTTATGCGGAACATGCCCGGACCGCGCGGATGGCGGGGCTTACCGTTACGGAAGTGGAAAACATCAGCGAGCTGTCGACCTACGGCTATATCGTGGTGGTCAATCCAAACAACCCCGACGGTCGCGTCACCAATCGCGACGCTTTACTCACGCTCGCCCGGGCGAGAGGTCGCGAAGGCGGCTTTGTTGTCGTTGATGAAGCCTTTATCGAAACGGGCGTCGCCGACAGTCTCGCGGATGCGACCAGTGACGACGCGCTGGTAGTCCTGCGATCTTTCGGCAAATTTTACGGCATGGCGGGCGTGCGCCTGGGTTTTGCCATTGCGCATCCCGACATCGCGGCCGAACTCGAGGCAAGGCTTGGCCCATGGGCGGTTTCCGGCCCGGCGCTGCATATTGCGACCGAAGCGCTGGCGGACAAGGCGTGGCAATCATCCATGCGTCTGCGGCTTGCGCAGGAGGCACGACGCCTCAACGAAATGCTGAAAAAGGCGGGGTTAAAAATCGCTGGTGGCACGTCCCTCTTCACACTGGTGCGGGATGAGCGTGCCAAGGCACTGTTCAACCGTCTTGGCCGTCGCGGCATTCTGGTGCGTATCTTCGATGAAAGACCTGATGACATGCGTCTCGGCCTTCCCGGTAGCGAAGCGGAATGGCAGCGCCTCGAAGAAGCGCTGCTCGCCTTCAGTCATCCTTCGAAAGTGTAGGTCTCGATCGACTCCGGCTTCATTTCGATGGAGAAGCCCGGCAGTTTCGGCGGCATGTAAGCGGCGTTTCTGATGTCGCAGGGCTCGATGAAGTGCTCGTGGAGATGATCGACATATTCGATCACGCGGCCCTCCTTGGTGCCCGACACCACCAGATAGTCGATCATCGACAGGTGCTGCACATATTCGCAGAGGCCGACGCCGCCAGCATGCGGCCAGACCGGCAAATTGTATTTGGCGGCGATCAAGAGAACCGCCAGTACCTCGTTCAGGCCACCCATGCGGCAGCTGTCGATCTGCACGACATCAATCGCGCCCTCGGCGATGAACTGCTTGAATATAATGCGGTTCTGGCACATTTCACCGGTTGCCACCTTCACCGAGCCAATAGCGGCACGGATCTTGCGATGGCCCGCAACATCATCCGGGCTGGTAGGCTCTTCGATGAAGAAGGGCTTGGAAAAGGCGAGCTTGTTGACCCATTCGATCGCCTGATCTACTTCCCATACCTGATTGGCATCGATCATCAGGTAACGGTCGGGACCGATCACCTCACGGGCAATGGTGAGGCGGCGAATATCGTCCTCCAGATCGCGGCCGACCTTCATCTTCACATGGTTGAATCCGGCATCGATCGCCTCCTGGCAAAGACGGCGCAGCTTGGCGTCGTCGTAACCCAGCCAGCCAGCCGACGTCGTATAGCAGGCATAACCTTCGTTCTTCAGCGTCTCGATACGTTCCTTCTTGCCCGCATCGGCCTTTCTGAGGATCGCCAGCGCATCGTCGCGGGTCAGCACGTCGGTGAGGTAACGATAATCGACAATATCGGCGATTTCTTCCGGGTTCATGTCGGCCACGAGCTGCCACACCGGCTTGCCGGCCTTTTTGGCCAGCAGGTCCCACACGGCATTGACCACGGCACCGGTGGCGAGATGCATCGCGCCCTTATCCGGACCGATCCAGCGCAGTTGGCTATCACCCGTCAAATGTCGCCAATATTTGCCGGGGTTTTCGGTGACGGTGGCAAGATCGGTGCCGACGACCAGGTGCCGCATCGCTTCGATGGCCATACAGCAGATGTCATTGCCACGGCCGATGGTGAAGGTCAGGCCATGGCCCTTCAGGCCCGGCTCGTCGGTGTCGAGAATGACGTAAGCCGCCGAATAATCCGGGTCGGGGTTCATCGCGTCAGAACCATCAAGGCTCTGGGAGGTCGGGAAACGCAGGTCGAAAACACGCAGATCTGTAATTTTGGTCATGGCCGGTTACTCGCGGTCAGTGTCAAAGAAAATCGTTCAATCGAGGTGGAAGGTCTCTTCCATCATCGCCCACCACTCGCCTTCCTTTCGGCTTTCGAGCGGTTGCTGGCAGGGAATGGTGAAAGACCACCATTCCTGGTTCTTGGGGCTAGCCGCCATTTTCGCCATGTCGGCGCTGAAATCTTTGCCGTGATATTCCCAATAACCAAAAAGCAGATTTTCCGGCTCACGCAGGAAGATCGTGTAATTGCGGATATTGCAGTCGCTGATCAATGCCAGAACCTCCGGCCAGACAGCGGCGTGCAGCCTTTTATATTCCGCGATCATCTCAGGCTTGACGCCGATGACCATGCCCATTCGCTGCATGAAAAACCCCGTTATTGCTTGATGGTGGCAAGCGCCGCGCGCAGCTTTTCCTGCGGCACGTTCAATTCCAGCCGTTCTGCCGCGGCAATGACCGGGGCGAAGCGGCGGCGCTTCTTTTCGTCGTGATTGCCGGCGATATCGGCGATGCGATGCGCGAGAAAGGGATTGCGCAAGCGCTCCCTCAACTGACCGATATAGGCCTTTGCCTCATCTCCCATGCCTCCTGCCGCAAAGACCGGCAGAACCTCGTCCCGCCAGAGTGCTTCCAGATCCGGCACCAAAGCCTCATCGCCCATGGCCTGCCGCACCGTCTCGTCCTTCGGGCGTGCATCCTGCACCCAGCGCTCCGCCAGATAGGAATGGCCGAGATTGAGCAGGAACAGCTTGAGCTTTTCATAGTGGTCGAGCTCGTCAGTCAGCACCACGGCGGGGTGGACGCAGGGAAGAACGAGACCTTCCTGTTTCTCGATCGCCCAGAGTGCATAGGGTTCCGCGACTGCGCCGACGGGATCGATGGGTTCAGACACGATGCGGTCCACCAGACTATTGGCGAAACGGCACTTCTCATTAAGATAGAAGGCAAAACCCGCCGGCAATTGCCATTCGTATGCAAGCCGGCGAATGACTTGGCTCAGCTTTTCGCCGTTGCGCGGCACCAGCTCGCAGGGAAAGATCGATAAAGGCGCTTCAGGGTTCCGCTGAAAACGCTCCAGCAACAGCATGCAGAGCTTGGCCGGAAAGCTTTTCGGCACGATCGTGAAATCGTCAGCGAGCGCAGCATTGTCGGCCGAATCCAGCTCATAACCGCGGTCGCCGGTATTGGACAGAATGACCTGCGCTTCACAGGCAAGGCGGCGGACTTCCGCCCAGTCGGTCGCAGCCGTCAATGCCCCTGCAACGGCCTTACCTTGAACTTCCTCGTCCACTTCCTGCCCGTCGCTGATACCGCGAATGCGCACGGGATAAGGTGCGCCGCTGTTCAGCGCCGCCACACGTTTCAGGCTCTCCGCATTGCCGGTCGTCTGAACGATTGTAATGCGCCCCAGCGCCTCTCCCTTGTCCAGGGCCTGCGAAACGAACAGGTCCGCATGGGCGAGGAGAAAGCGGCTGGTGCCAAATTGCAGGATGGGCGTATCGGACGTCATGCGACCTCCACCATACCCTTGATGACGCCGGCTTTCGGATCGGTCAGGCCGGCGAACCTTGACGGCACATCGGCAAGTGTCATGCGATGGGTGATCAGCGCGTCAGGCACTTTCCCTTCGCGCAAGGCGCGAAGCACGCGCTCGAAATCATCAGGCGTCGCGTTGCGGCTGCCGAGCAACGTCGTCTCACGCTTGTGAAACTCCGGATCGTTAAAGCTGATATCGCTTGCAACGATGGACACCAGCACATACGAGCCACCGTGACCGACGAAAGAAAATCCACGCTCCATGGCTTTCGGATTGCCGGTCGCATCAAAGACCGCATCGAAGAAATCGCCATCGGTGATATCGGACAGACGATCCTTGTCGTCTTCGCCAAGGACAACCGTATGAGCGACACCGAGATGTTTCTTGCAGAAATCCAGCCGGTCGGTGCGACCGTCGATCATCGTCACGTCCGCACCATCGAGAACGGCGAAGACAGCAACCGCCATACCGATCGGGCCGGCACCGACGATCAGGACCTTCTGGCCTTTTTCGACGGCACCGCGCCGCACCGCATGCGCGCCGATCGCCAGGAATTCCGTCATGGCCGCCTGATCGAGGCTCAACCCCTCTGCCTTCAGCACGAATTGCTGCGGTACGCTCAGATATTCCACCATGCCGCCATCGCGATGGACGCCGAGCACACCGATATTGCGGCAGCAATTGCTTTTGCCTTTCAGGCAGGCATTACATTTCCCGCAGGACATATAGGGGATGATGGTCACCACATCTCCGGCGGAAAGATGGCTGCCTTCAGGCGCCTCATCCACCGTGCCGGAAAGTTCATGGCCCATGATACGTGGATAGGAGAGATAGGGCTGGTTGCCGGTGAAGATATGCAGATCCGTACCGCAAACGCCGATCCGGCGAATACGCACCAGCACTTCACCTTCGCCGCGCACGGGTTTCGGCAGATCCTTGGCGGTTAGTTGACCGGGAGTGTCACAGAAAATCGCCAGCATGCATCACCTGTCAGTAAGGGAGTAAAAACGAATGGCGTTGCCGCCGAAAACTGCCGCATGGTCCTTGGCCGGCACGATGTCGCGGCAGAAATCCAGCCAGCCCTGATAGTCACCCGCAAGGCGCAGCACGGGCCAGTCACTGCCGAAGATCGCCCGATCGCCCCCGAATAGGTCCATGATGGTCTCGGCATAGGGCCGCACCGCTTCCGGACGCTGCTCACCACGCTCGGTTAGCAGGCCAGATAGTTTGCAATGGACATTGGGAAGGGCAGAGAGAGCCGCCATATCGCGCCGCCAGTCACTATAGTGACCAGTGGCAATCAGAGGCTTCGCGCCATGATCGATCACGATTGGCAACTCGGGATGCCGGCGCGCGAAGGAGAGGAGATGCGGCAGATTGGGCGGCAGGACCAGCGCGTCAAACACCAGACCGTGCTTCACAAGCGCTTCAACGGCAGCATCCAACGCGGGATCGTCTATCCAAGCGACGTCTTCCATACCCTGCAGCATGGGGCGCACGCCCTTGAAGGCAGGATGTTTCGCCCGGCGAGCGATCTCCGCGGTCACTCCGGCAGACTTCATATCCACCCAGCCGACCACGCCCTTGATGAAATCGGTCTTTTCCGCCAGCGTCAGCATGAAATCCGTGTCGGCCGCAGTCTCCATCGTCTGCACCAGCACCGTGCCGGAAACCCCGGCGGCATCAAGCAATGGCGACAGATCGGGCGGAAGAAAATCCCGGTAGATAGCGGCGAGCGATGGCGGCGGCCATTGCCCGGCGCGATCCTTCATCAGCCAGAAATGCTGGTGGGCGTCGATGAGCATTGCCTCAGGCCTTTCCGCCGGGCACGGGCGCACCGTCGGCAATTAGGCCGCGCTTGTTCAACTCGGACCAGAATTCATCCGGGATAGACCGCTCGAACCATTCGATATTGGAAGCGAGCTGCTGCGCATTGCGCGCGCCTGAAACAACCGTGACCGACGCCGGATGGGCGAGCGGAAACTGAAGCGCGGCGGCCTGAAGCGAGACACCGAGTTCCTCGCAGACGTTGTGCAGCGCGTCCACGCGCTTGAGGATATCGGCAGGCGCATCGGCATAATTGAATTTGCGGTTGCCAGCGAGAATGCCGGAATTGAAAGCGCCGGCGACAACGATGGCGACGCCGCTTTCAGCGCAGCGGTTCATGAAAGCAAGGCTTTGCTGTTCGAGCAGCGTATAACGGCCCGCCAGCATGGCGACATCGATATCGAAGACATCCATGGCGTCATTGATGATTTCCCATTCGTTGACGCCGAGGCCGACAGCCCCGGTCGACCCTTCCTCGCGCAACTTACCAAGTGCACGGAAACCGCCACCGCTGGTCAGCTGCTCCCAGTAGTGCCGATGCTTTTCGCCATGGGTGTGAGAACCGATATCGTGCACATAAAGAATATCCGGCTTCAGGATACCCAGCCGCTGCTGGCTAGCCTCGAAGGAGCGCAGAATACCGTCATAGGAATAATCATAGACCGGGCGGAACGGCAGGGGCGCAATATAGGCATCCTCCTCCGGACCCACGGTCTCATCCGGCACCATAACACGGCCGACCTTGGTGCTGAGCGTATAGTCGCCGCGATCATGCTCGGTTACCATCGTGCCCAGGCGACGCTCCGACCGAGTATAACCGTAAAACGGCGCGGTATCGAAATAACGCATGCCGCTCTCCCACGCCTTATCGAAAGCGCCTTTGGACTCTTCATAGGGGGTGACGCGGTAGAGATTGCCCATCTGGGCGCAACCGAGGCCCATGACGGTGACGTCAACAGCGCGGCGCGGCAATTTACGTGTATCGGAGACTTTCATCGCAGGGACTTTCCAGTTTTTGGAAAGACGCGCCGCCGCAAAGCGGCGCGTCATCACGCAATCAGTAGAGAACGTTCTTGGCTTCCGGCTTTTCGATGTTCTCCTTGGTGACAACAACGACGCCGGTGTCGACGAACTTCTCGACCTTTTCCTTGTTGATGAGCTTGGTCACGGTTTCCACGCCCTTTTCGCCCATCTGGTAGGAACCCTGGACGACGATGCCGGCCAGCGTGCCGTCCTTGACGAAGTTCTGGAGGTCCTGGTTACCGTCAAAGCCGATCGCAACGACCTTACCGGCCTTGCCGGACTGGGCAAGCGCACGGCCAACACCGATGGCGGTGGGCTCATTGGCGCCGAAGATGCCCTTCAGGTCGGAATTGGCGGCCAGAACGTCGGTGGTTTGGTTCAGCGCCGTCGCCATCTGCGACTGCGAATAGAACGGCCCAACGATCTGAAGCTTCGAATGCATCTGGATGTAATCGGTGAAACCGCCAACGCGGCCGATTTCGGAACCGGCACCGGCGACATAGGACATGACGGCAATCTTGCCTTCCGTGCCGACCTTGTCGATCAGCGCCTGCGCGGCCAGTTCGCCAGCTTTCTTGTTATCGGTCGCCAGGAACGACTGATAATATTGCTCGGAGCCCTTGGCGAGCTGCGAGTCGATCAGAACCACCGGGATACGGGCTTCCCAGGCCTTCTTGACGGCAGGCACCAGCGCATCAGGATCGGAAGGCGCCAGAACGATGCCCGCAACCTTACGGTTGATGGCGTTTTCGACCATGTTGACCTGGTCGGCAATCGCCGATTCGGCGGCCGGGCCCTGGAAGGTCATGGTGTTGCCGGAGGAATTCTTCATCGCCGCGTCAGCACCCTTCTGGACGTTCTGCCAGAAGGTGGAGTTGACGGTCTTGACGATGACGGCGATTTCACCGGCCTGCACGGTGGAAACGCTCCACAGCGCGATTGCGGATGTCAGAAGGGCAGTCGTAATTTTCTTCATTTCTTCCTCCGTGATGTCGGCATCCGGGCCTCCCCTGCCGATCTTGTTTGCGGAAAGGGTCCGCAGCCCTTTTGATCAGCGGCGGTTGCGCAGCTGGTCGATCCAGACGGTGACCAGAATGACGAGGCCGATGATGATCTGTTGCGTGAAGGCGGAAACGCCGTTCATATTGAGACCGTTACGCAGGATGCCGATGACGAAGGCGCCGATGGCGGTACCGGAAATCGTGCCGACGCCGCCGATCAGCGATGTGCCGCCGATGACCGCGCTGGCAATGGCGTCCAGCTCATACATCACACCTTCGTTCGGCTGTGCGGTGACGAGGCGCGACATCAGCACGCAGCCCGTCAGACCGGCAAGCGTGCCCGACAGAATGTAGGTAAAGTTGGTAACACGGGCGACATTGACGCCGGACAGGCGCGCCGCGTCCGCATTGGAGCCCACGGCATAGATATGGCGACCGAGGATGGAGCGGTTGAGCATGAAGGACACTGCAAGCGCAATCACCACCATCAGGATGACCGGATAGGGGATGCCGGGAAATACGACATTCGGAAAGCCGTCATCACCGATAGTGACGATTCGGAACAGGGCGCCGTTGCCGAGTTCACCGAAGGATTCGCCAAGGCCGGATACGGCGCGCGCACCGGTAATCTGCAACGCCACACCACGCGCAATCAGCATCATGCCGAGCGTTGCGATGAAGGGCGGCAGCTTGAAGCGCGTGACCAGAAGACCGTTGATGAGACCACAAAGCGACCCCGTCAGAATGCCGAGCAACATGCCGATGGGCACCGGCATGCCGAGTTCCTTCACCGCAAGGGCGGCAACGACGCCGGCAAGCGCGAGCACCGAACCAACGGAAAGATCGATGCCGCCGGTGATGATGACACAGGTGGCCCCGATGCCGAGCAGCGCAATGGAAGTCACCTGCAGCGCAATCGTCATACCGTTGTTGACGGTGAAGAAGGCGTTGCTGGTCGCGGAGAAGACCGCAACCAGCGCAAACAGGCTGCCGAGCGCGGCAAATTTCTGGATGATGTCCTTCTGGCGATCGCTGACGGCGAAGCCCTTCTTGGGTTCTGCAATATTGGCCATGTCGTTCCTCACTGCGCGGCCCGGCCGTAACCGGACGCATACCGCATGATTTCTTCTTGATTGGTTTTGGCGGTTTCGAGCACGCCGGTGATACGGCCCTGATGGAACACCGCGATACGATCTGTCAGTCCCAGAATTTCTGGCAGCTCCGAGCTGATGAGAATGACGCCGATGCCCTGGGCGGCCAGTTCGTCCATGATCTTGTAGATCGCAAACTTCGCGCCGACATCGATGCCGCGCGTCGGCTCGTCGAAGAACAGGATGCGGGACTGGCGGAAGAGCCATTTGCCGATGATGATTTTCTGCTGGTTGCCGCCCGAAAGCAGCCGCACCGTCTGCTCGATCGAGGGGGTGCGGATATTCAGAAGGTCGACGTAGCGCTTGGTGACCTCATCGTGCTTCTTGAAGTCGATCAGCCCAAAACGGTTTGAAAGTTGGCCGAGATTGGCAAGCGTCGTATTGGCCGCCACCGACATCTTGATGGCGAGGCCGTCGCTTTTGCGGTCTTCCGAGAGATAGGCAATGCCCTCTTCGATCGCATCCTGCGGTGAATTGATCGACAGCTCGCGCCCATTAAAAACGATCTTGCCGGCATCCAGGGGATCGGCACCGAAAATGGCGCGAGCAACTTCCGTTCGACCCGCACCCATAAGGCCGGCGAAACCGAGGATTTCGCCGCGCCGCAGGGAGAAACCGACGTCACTGAACACGCCATTGCGCGTTAACCCTTCGACCGAGAAGAGAATATCGTCTGTCGGGCGCGAGGTACGTTCTGGGAATTTATCTTCCAGCGAACGCCCGACCATGCGCGTGACGATGTCATCAACGGTGATCGAGGCAAAATCGTCGGTCGAGATATAACGTCCGTCGCGCAGCACCGTCACGCGATCGACGATCTCGGCCATTTCATCGAGGCGATGGGAAATATAGACGATGCCGACCCCGGAAGCCTTGAGATCACGGATGACCTTGAACAGAAGTCGGGTTTCCTGCTCGGTCAGCGAAGAGGTGGGCTCATCCATGATGAGCACTTCGGCATCGAGAGAGAGCGCCTTGGCGATTTCCACCATCTGACACTGAGCGACAGACAGACCGCGGACGATCTGGTCTGGGTTAATATCGACACCCAGCCGGTCGAGGCAGCGTTTGGCATCCAGCCGAAGCTTCTTGCGGTCGACGAGAAAACCGCGACGTGGTTCACGCGCAAGGTAGATATTTTCAGCAACGGAGAGATGCGGAACGAGGTTGAGTTCCTGATGGATAATGGCGATGCCGGCGGCTTCGGATTCCAGCGGAGATGCGTATTGCACCTTCACGCCCTTGTGCAGAATCGTCCCGTCACTTGGCTGATAAACCCCGCTGATGATCTTCATCAGCGTCGATTTCCCGGCTCCATTCTCACCACATACGGCATGCACTTCGCCACTGCGCAGGTCGAAATGCACATTGGACAGTGCTTTGACGCCGGGGAATTCCTTGCTGATATTTTCAAGACGCAGGAGGCTCGAACGCTCCACGCGCGCCATCTCCTCTGGCGAATAGTCGCCACGAATTGTCGATGCGCCCTGCGACATCTGGAAACCTCCACCCTGTTCCCCGCTCCACCGGGGTCATGAACAGGGCAAATGGTTAGGCCGGTTTTTTACGATGGTCAAGCCAATTTCTCCGGATTTGATCTAGCACCGTTTTGCATCCTCCCAACCAAGTCACTAAGTTCGTATATTTACCCCATAAATTCAAGTATTTATGTAATTCCTTGCGTATCGAGGCGCTTGGCGTTACGGTAAGGCCAAATATGAACTACAGACGGGACGCTTCGAGAAGCAGATGAGTGGTCAGGCCAAAATAGCGGAGCCGCGCAGGCTTTATCAACAGATTGCGGACCAGATACGGGAGCTCATCGACGGCGGTGAATTCGTACCCGGCACGCGCCTTCCCGCGGAAAGGGAGCTGGCCCAGAAGCTCGGCGTCTCGCGGCCTTCCCTGCGGGAGGCGTTGATTGCACTCGAAATCGACAACACCGTTGAAATCCGCATGGGCTCGGGCGTCTATGTCTCGGCGGAAGCCCTCCAGACGGCCCATCACACGAAATCGCTCGGCGACAGCCCTTCCGAACTGATGCAGGCACGCGCTGCGCTGGAAGGTGCGACGATCGTGTTGGCCGCCAGCCGCATGACCGATGAGACAATTGCCACCCTTCGCCAGATACTCAATACGATGCAGAAAGAAATAGAGGCCGGTCGCAAACCGCTGGATCAGGACCGGTCGTTTCACGTCACCATCGCCGAACAATCCGGCAACAGCGTTCTGGCGCGGATGGTGGCGAGCCTCTTCGATGAGCGCCACAGCCCGATTTCGGCCCAGTTCCGGGTGAAGTTTGAAGACCGGGATACTTGGACGCAGGCCCTTCAGGAACATGAAGCCATTCTGGCAGCACTGGAACTCAAGGACCCGCTGCTCGCGCAGGCGGCCATGCATATCCATCTTGAAGGCTCGAAGAGGCGCTGGGTCGAAAACTGATCCGGAAACATAGCAGACAATATTTCGGGAGGAGGATAACCCGTGAGTGAGAATTCCGAGGCAACCATTTTGCTGAACGCCAACGACAATGTCGCGGTGGCGCGTCGGTCTATCCCGGCCGGTGGCGCCACGGGCAGGGGCGATCTGGCGGCGCTCGAGCTGATCGGTCGCGGGCACAAGGTGGCCCTCAAGCTGATCAGATCGGGCGAAGAAGTGCTCAAATACGGCCAGGTCATCGGCATCGCCACGCAGGACATCGAGCCTGGCCGACACGTGCACCTGCACAATCTTGCCATGGTGCCTTCAGAACACGCGCACCAGTTCAGTGTCGATATCGAAGAAAAAGGCATGTTGCCCGAAGGCGAGCGTCGGACGTTCATGGGTTACGACCGCGGCATAGGCGGCGTCGGAACGCGCAACTACATCGGCGTCATCGCATCGGTGAACTGTTCCGCCACGGTGTCGCGCTACATCGCCGATTATTTCAACAAACAGGGCGGACTTGACGGCTTCGACAATGTCGATGGCGTCGTCGCACTGACCCATGGCGGCGGCTGCGCGTTGAATACCAAATCGGAAGGCTACCGTCTGCTGATCCGCACCATCCAGGGCTATGCCCGCCATCCGAATTTCGGCGGCATTCTGTTGATCGGCTTGGGTTGCGAGACCAACCAGATTGCCCCCATCCTCGAACACTACAAGATGGAGGAGGGTGAGCGGCTGCGGACCATGACAATTCAACAACATGGCGGCACACGAAAGACGATCGATGCGGCGATTGCCGAGATCAAAGCCATGCTGCCGATGGTCAATGCCGCCCGTCGTACCGAGCAACCGCTCTCCAAGCTGAAAGTCGCGCTGGAATGCGGAGGCTCAGACGGCTATTCCGGTATCTCCGCCAATCCGGCTCTGGGTTATGCATCAGATCTTATCGTGCGCAATGGCGGCACGACCGTGCTTTCCGAGACGCCTGAAATCTATGGCGCCGAGCACCTGCTGACAAAACGGGCCGTCACGCCCGCGGTCGCCGAAAAGCTGCTGCAGCGCATCGATTGGTGGCGCGATTATACCGCCCGCAACGGCGACGAGTTAAACAACAACCCTTCCCATGGCAACAAGCTTGGCGGCCTGACCACAATCCTGGAAAAGTCACTTGGCGCGGTCGCCAAAGGCGGATCGATGCCGCTGAAGGCGGTTTATGAGTTTGCCGAAACCGTGACGGAACAGGGTTTCGTCTTCATGGATACGCCCGGCTACGACCCCGTTGCCGTCACCGGCCAGGTCGCTGGCGGCTGCAACGTCATCTGTTTCACCACCGGCCGTGGCTCGGTGTCGGGCTTCAAGCCGTCACCCTGCATCAAGATCGCCACCAATTCCGAAATGTATGAGCACATGAAGGAAGACATGGATATCAATTGCGGGGAAATCGTTACCGGCAATGAAACGATCGAAGAATCCGGCAAACGAATTTTTGAACATATTCTCGCGGTGGCTTCCGGTGACAAGACGGTGAGCGAGATTTACGATTACGGGGACAACGAATTTGTGCCGTGGCAGGTGGGCGCCGTCACCTGAAACGGCGGCCCAGGTACTGTCCCACGTGAAACAAGAATGGCCCGGAAATCGCTTTCCGGGCCTTTGTCATTCCTGTCTGGTCCGCGCTTAGTGGCGGAAGTGACGCATGCCGGTAAAGACCATCGCGACGTTATGCTCGTTGGCTGCGTCAATCACGTCCTGATCGCGCATCGAGCCGCCCGGTTGGATGACCGCCGTAGCGCCCGCAGCGATGGCTGCAAGCAAGCCATCCGCAAAGGGATAAAATGCCTCGGAAGCGACCGCGGAACCCCGCGTCAGGGGTTCGGCCAAGCCGAGCGCCTTCGCAGCATCTTCCGCCTTCTGAGCCGCGATACGGGCCGAATCGACGCGGCTCATCTGGCCGGCGCCGATACCAGCCGTCTGGCCGTCCTTAGCATAGATCACAGCATTGGATTTCACATGTTTGGCGATCTTGAAGGCGAACTTCATGTCCTCAAGCTCCTGCGCGGTCGGCGCACGCTTGGTCACCACCTTGAGTTCGAGGTCCTCGACCATGCCATTGTCACGGCTCTGCACCAGCAGGCCGCCGGAAACGGTCTTCGCGGTCAGGCCAGCCGCGCGCGGATCTGGCAGGCCACCGGCGGCGAGAAGGCGCAGGTTCGGCTTGCGGGCGATGATGGATTTGGCTTCCTCGGTTACGTCAGGCGCGATGATGACTTCGGTAAAGAGCTTTACGATCTCTTCCGCCGTTTCGGCATCGAGCGTGCGGTTCAGGGCAATGACGCCACCAAAGGCGGAAACCGAATCGCAAGCCAGCGCACGCCGATAGGCTTCGGCAAGGGTCGGGCCGGTCGCAACGCCGCAGGGATTGGCGTGTTTGATGATGGCGACGGCTGGCGCATTTTCCGGCAGGAACTCCGCCACCAACTCGTAAGCCGCATCCGTATCATTGATGTTGTTGTAGGAGAGCTGCTTACCCTGCAGAAGCGTTGCGGTCGCAACGCCCGGGCGCTTTTCACCGGTCAGGTAGAAACCGGCGCTCTGATGCGGGTTTTCACCGTAACGCATCTTTTCCTTCAGCACGCCGCCGATGGCGCGGTAATCGGGCGTCTCAATTGCCAGTGCTTCGGCAAACCAGTTGGATATCACGGCATCGTAGGCAGCCGTGCGGGCGTAGGCCTTTGCGGCAAAACGCTGGCGCAGCGCATAGGAGGTCTGTCCGTCATCGGACTGGAGGGCTTCGACCAGCGCCGGGTAGTCGGAAGGATCGGTAACGACGGTGACATAGGCATGATTCTTGGCGGAAGCGCGGATCATCGCCGGGCCGCCAATATCGATATTCTCGACCGTCGTCGGATAATCGCCACCCTTGGCGCGCACTTCCTCGAAGGGGTAGAGATTGATAACTGAAAGATCGATCGCCTCGATACCATGCGCCTTCATGGCCTCGACATGATCAGCGTCGTCGCGGATCGCCAGTAGTCCGCCATGAACATTGGGATGCAGGGTCTTGACGCGACCATCCATAATCTCAGGGAAATTCGTAATGTCCGAGACATCCGTCACCGGAAGGCCAGCCTCAGCGATGGCCTTTGCCGTACCGCCGGTCGAAAGCAGCTTGACGCCAAGCTTGGAAAGCACCGTCGCCAGCTCGATAATGTCCGTCTTGTCAGACACGGATAGAAGCGCCGTACGGATTTTAACCTTATCAGGGGCGGGAATTTTTTTGGACACGACGGCCATCAGGCATACTCCGTTTCGCAGGGAGGGCAGGCTGGAATGGAAATGATCCAGCAATTGCCGCCGCGTTAACATAGCTTACCAGATTAATAAACAGAGAGGATGACGAAGGACAAAAACTATGCCGTTTTTACCCTTTGGAATAACGTCTTCAGGCCTTCCTTTCGAGAAGCCAGCGGATCTCGCGCGTGTTGACAAGGTTGAAGGGTAATTCAATCTGCTGCGACGGGCGCATGCCGGACGCATCCGCCATGAAAACATCCTCCGTTATGAAGAGCTCCAGCCCGGGCGCTGAAAGCAGCCATGTCGTGCCGTCGCCAGCCTCCAGATAGACCGACTCCTCGTCTCGCGGATGAAGCTGAATATGTGGATGGATGTGGAAGCGTGAAACGGCCGACACCGATTGCAACTGCTCCTTCGCCGCGGCCCCATCGGCGCGGAGCAGGTCGCGTCCCTTGATCTTCGTACCAGCGGCGTTCAATTCAATTTCACGTTCATGGTAGCAGCCAAAGTTCTGCACATAGCCGTCGTGAGCGGCCCAGAGGACATCGTTACCGTTGGCGTCTGTGCTACGCCGGCTATCGACATGGCTGACGCCAGATACCATAATAGGGCCGAGGAGCCGCGAGCGCGAAAGCCTGCTGGAGGACGTGTCCGCCAGCGTGACGGTAGAGTGCGCCGCCGTTGACCTGCTCGCCCGTTGATATTCGGGCGCAGCGTTTCGCGGAAAGCCTGAGTTGACGATGAACCGGTTCTTGCCGCAGGACATCTCGAACGACAGACAGCCCGAATGCGCCTGGCGGGAAAGTTCCGCGGAGCCCGGATGACCGGTATCAATGATGACGACAGTGTCATCCGTGGCAAGCCGATGGTAATTCACATCCGGCAGGACTTTCGATGGCCGACCGGCCGTCTCGTCATACCGCAGCACGGAAACGAGCTCGCTGGCAAGCGTCGCCGTGGCACCATTGAACAGCGCGAGATCACCACCCTGGTGACGGAAAAACCGGATAGCCGGGAACATACGATCAATCGCGGGAACAAGACCAGAAGGAAGGTCGTGTCCGAGATTGATGTAGCTTTGGCGCAGCGGCAGGAGGTCGAGCAGCAAATCCAGTATGACGCGCGGATTGCGGGAGACATGGCCCCCATCGGGGAGAATCTGGCGTTCCATTTCCTGAGCCAGCTTCACGCCATTGCGGTTTATACGGGACAGGCGGGTTGGCATGGCGATGGAGGCCATCGCGAGGGCAATCCTGATCTTCAGCCGCGCTTCCCCATCCGGCGCGTGTTTGGCGATCCTCTCAAGGTAACGAACATGAAGGCCAAGGCTTTTCAGGAAACGGCGATAGAAGCCCGCGTCGGCCTCGAATAACACCACCGGCGAGTGGGAGAGCCAGGCAATTAACCTCTGCGCCGCGATTTCCGGCGACCACGCGGTACCTGTAAGCCGCTTGCCGTGAAATCCCATCCATTCCGCAACAATCCGTCGGGCACGTTTGCAAGCTTCGCTAGATTTATCGGAGCGAATGTGGCGCAACCAGCTGAACGCGTGCAGCCTCTCTTCAAAAACCGCTGAAGGGTACTCGATTTGAAACGGCGATGCGCCGCCGGTCTCGACAACTCGCCCCGCAAGCGCGATACGGCCCCTTAGAAGTTCCTCCGCGAAATAAGGGTCGATCGCCCTCAGATCCGTCGGCGCCGCCACCAGCCCTGCCGGCACTCGATTGGCGAACCGAGAAAGATGCAGGCGCAATGGCGCGAGGCCGACACACAGATGACGATACGCCATCCGCGACAGAAGACCGGCGGAATTCATGCTGCCTGCGAAGGACCCTAACAAGCTGTGTTTCCCGTTTCACATGTTTTGTTTTTATCAGTGAACCGCGACGACCGGAACGTTTTCGATAAATATCTAATGATTCGCGAGAGCTTCGCTTTTTTCTACTTCTTACGCAAGACACTGCTAAAAAAGCCGTCTACACCGCCGAACATGTCCGGCGTCGTGCGAAGATCGCCATCTCTGTTGACGGCCGCCTCCATGCCTGGCCAATCCTCAGCGCGAACGGCAACCCGCTCGAAATCGGGATTTTCAGCCAGGACACCGTCGATCACCTCTTCTCCCTCGGACGGATCGAGCGAGCAGTTGGAAAAGACCACCAGACCGCCCGGACCCACAAAGGTCAGCGCGTGCCGCAGCATCTGACCCTGTAGCGCCGCGAGTTTGGCGATATCGTTTGCATCCTTCGTCCAGCAGACATCCGGATGTTTGCGAAGTGTGCCGGTAGAAGAGCAGGGGGCATCAAGGAGAACCGCGTCAAAAAGCTGTTCCGGCTGATACTTCAGCATGTTGGCCTCAACCGTCTGGGCATGCAGGCCAAGTCGGTCGAGATTTTCCTTCAAACGCCGGAGACGATTGCCGGACTGGTCCAATGCCGTCACATTGGCGCCAGCCAATGCAAGCTGCGCAGTCTTCCCACCGGGTGCCGCACAGAGGTCGGCGACACGCTTACCGGACACATCGCCCATGAGCTTGACGGGGATGCTAGCCGCGAGATCCTGCACCCACCATGCCCCCTCGGCAAAACCTTCCAATGAAGGGATTTGCCCTTCAAACGCGCCCAGCCGCACGCTGCCGTTCGGCATGAGCGTTCCACCAAGCTTCTCTGCCCACAGAGCCGGATCAGCTTTAACGGTCAGATCAATGGAGGAAGGCGTCAGCTGGGCGTGCGAAATCAGTTTCGCCGTTTCCTCTCCATAGGCTGAAACAAGCCGCGCATAGAACCACGGCGGCAGAACGGGCACATCCGCAACGGCCTTTTCAATCTCCGCCTTCTCGCGACCAAGCCTTCTGAGAACGGCATTCACCAACTTTACAAAGCGACGGTTGCGCGGATCGCGGTGAGCCTGCTCGACGGCGAGATCGACAGCGGAATGATCCGGTACATCAAGATAGAGCATCTGCGCCGCACCGACGACGAGCACATGGTGAAGCGACCTTGCGCCCTGCGGTAACGGGCCATCAAGCAGCATCGACAGCGCCGTTTCGATGCGGGGGAGATGGCGAAGCGCGCTGTTAACGATTGCCCGGACCAAGGCCCGGTCGGCAATCGAGAGGGCGCGATAGACGGGGTTGCCATTTTCACTATCGAGCATGCCGTCCAGCGATGTTTTCTTTTCCAGAACGGCTGCCAGAATGCGGGTGGCGGCAACGCGTGCGGAAAGACCAGGCTTATCCTGGAAAGACGAAGGGCCGTCTTCACGGCCCCTTCCATGCGCTGGCTTTGACCTGTTTGATCGCGCCTGCTTGTTCTTCGTATCGGATGTCAAGACCACGGTCCCTTGCGCTCGTTTTCATTGCCACGTCCCCAGCCTGTGTTTGGGACGGAGCCTGATTTGCGCAGAGGTCTACCACCCGTTGCCGGCGGCGTCGATCCTCGCGGCGAAAACTCCTGGGCCATGGCCTGCAGCGCCGCAACGCGGTTTTCGGTATTTGGATGCGTGGAAAACAGATTGTCCATGCGCTCGCCCGAGAGGGGGTTAATGATGAACATATGTGCCGTTGCCGGATTGCGCTCGGCGTCGTCATTGTGAATCTGTCGGGCCATGCCTGAGATCTTCTGAAGCGCCGAAGCAAGCCAAAGCGGGTTCCCGCAAATCTCAGCGCCCCGGCGATCGGCGGAATATTCGCGCGTGCGGCTGATCGCCATCTGCACCAGCATCGCTGCCAAGGGCGCGACAATCATTGCAACCAGAACGCCGATAAAGCCGAGGGGATTGTTGCTGTTTTCCCTGTTTCCACCGAAGAAGAAGGCAAAGTTTCCCAGCATCGAAATCGCGCCCGCAAGCGTGGCGGTAATCGTCATCGTCAGTGTGTCCCGGTTCTGGACATGGGCGAGTTCATGCGCCATGACGCCAGCCACCTCCTCCGGCGTCAGCCGCTCCAAGAGACCGGTGGAGGCCGCAACCGCCGCGTTTTGGGGATTCCTGCCTGTCGCGAAGGCGTTTGGCTGGGGGCTGTCGTAAATGTAGACCTTCGGCATTGGCAGGCCGGCGTTCCGTGATAGATCACGAATCATGTGAAAAAACTCGGGCGCATTCGCCTCGTCAATTTCCCGTGCACGATAGGCCGAAAGCACCATCTTGTCGGAATTCCAGTAGGAGAAAAGGTTCATGCCGGCCGCAATTACAAGCGCGATCGTCATGCCGCCCTTGCCGCCGATCAGAAAGCCGACACCCATGAACAATGCGGTCATGAACGCCAGAAGCATCGCCGTGCGCATCATGTTCATCCGTCAATTTCTCCCTGACACCGTGGCTGGAATAATCCGGGGTTTGATTGGCCCCACATTTTCTATAATCTGGGATGCGGCAACTATTTTTCAATATCCCGTCATTGGGAGGATTTCATGCAGAATGCAGATAACGACAATGCCTCGGCTCGGAATACGGATGACGCTAGAGAGCTTCCACCGGCGGCGCAGAGAGCCCTGAAGGAAGCTGAGGAGCGTCGCAGGCAACAGGCTGACCTTCAATTGCCTCCGGAGACCGGTGGTCGTGGGGGCGCGGAGCCAGTACGCTTCGGCGATTATGAAATAAAAGGTCGCGCAATCGATTTTTGACTGCCTAAAATGGAAATACCCGCCAGAAGCGGGTATTTTATAATTACATCAAATACTTATCATTTTTGCTCGAGAAGCCTGCATACCGCTTCGAGTTGCTCCAGGGTGCGATAGCTGATGCGAATCTGACCCGAACCGCCCTTGTGGTTGATCTTCACATCAAGTCCAAGCGCGTCGGACAGGCTCCGCTCAAGCGCGACCGTATCCGAATCCTTTTCAACGGCAGGACGTTTCTCGCCGCCATCGCCCTGCGACTTGATGTCATTCTGCGCTAGGCGTTCGGCGTCGCGAACAGAAAGCCCTTTGGCCACGATTGTCTTGGCGAGCGTGGACGGGTCAGACGTCGACACAAGTGCCCGGGCGTGCCCGGCCGAGAGCGAACCGTCCGCCAGCATATCCCGGACCGGGTCGGGAAGCTTTAAAAGACGAAGACTATTGGCGACATGGCTTCGGCTCTTGCCGATGATTTCTCCGAGGTCGTTCTGGGTATAACCGTGCTCGGCAATCAGCTGCTCATATCCCATCGCTTCTTCGAGAGGATTGAGGTCCGACCGCTGGACGTTTTCGACGATGGCCAGTTCCAGCGCGGTGCGATCATCGACATCGCGAACAATGACGGGGACATCGGTAAAGCCCGCAAGCTGGGCCGCGCGCCATCGTCTTTCACCTGCAATGATCTCGTATCTGTTGGTTGCAACTGTTCGTACAACCACAGGCTGAACAATACCATGTTGCCGGATTGACGCCGCAAGATCCTGAAGCTCATTCTCATCAAAGTGACGCCGCGGATTTCTGTGGCTTCGGGCAATGAACTCGATTGGTATCGTGCGGTCTGGACTGACAGCTCGCGGCGGCTCCCCAACCGGAACTGGCTGGTCCATTTCCCCGATCAGTGCGGCGAGGCCACGTCCCAAACGGCGCTTCGAGAGATCATCACTCATAAAATATTACTCCATACACTCCCAACAAAGATTACGCTGCTCTGCGCAGACGCTCCCTTTGGATCACTTCGGATGCCAGCTGCAGATAGGCCTGGCTACCGGCGCATTTCAAATCATAGAGAATGGCCGGTTTACCGTAAGATGGCGCTTCCGAGACACGTACATTTCGCGGAATGAGGGTGTGATAAACCTTCTCACCCAGATGTGAGCGCACATCTGAGACAACCTGCTGCGCCAGATTGTTTCGAGCATCGAACATCGTGAGGACGATGCCTTGGATGTCGAGCTGCGGATTTATCGATGAGCGGATTTGGCTAACCGTATCGAGCAACTGACTCAGCCCTTCAAGCGCGAAAAACTCGCATTGAAGCGGCACCAGAACCGAATGAGCCGCCGTCATCGCGTTCATGGTCAGGAGATTAAAAGAAGGCGGGCAGTCAACGAGAATATAGGAATATCCTCTAGCCTCAGAAGTCTCCATCGCCGAGCGCAGTAGAAAGACGCGGTTGGAAACATTCGCTACTTCCATTTCAAAACCGAGCAAATCCATGGTCGACGGAACAATGTCGAGATTCGGTACGGCGGTCGGGAAAGCCACATCCGCAACACCATAGTCGCCAACCAGAAGATCATAGGAAGAAAGCTTGCGCTCTTTGCGATCGATGCCCAGACCCGTGCTCGCATTCCCTTGGGGATCAAGGTCAACAATCAAGACCCGCTCGCCAATGGCAGCAAGCGCCGTCGCGAGATTAATGGCTGTGGTTGTTTTACCAACGCCGCCTTTTTGATTTGCGACTGCGATAATTCGATTTTTTTCAAAAGTCATGCCGCACCTGGCCAGCTCGTCAGCGCCTCAAAGAGAGGTTGCTGATTTCAAGAACAACAGAATCTGCCTCAATGGCACTCTGGTGTTTTATCAGATCGAACTGCCAACGACCATGCGCTTTCTGCACTTCGGATTCGTAATCCCGTCCTTTATTGAAAAAGGCCTTGAGGTCAGAATTTTTCTCTGCCCAGGGGTGAATATACTCCAAAAGAAGATCAAGCTCGGCCAGCGCCCGTGCCGAGACCGCGTCGCAACTTTCGATCGTCTGGGGCGCCGTTTCAATTCTTAAGGGGTGAACTGACCCGCGCGCACCTGTTTCTTTTAGAGCGATACGTAAGAACGCGGCTTTTTTATTGTTGCTCTCAACCAGATCAACCCAGCCGTCGCCCAATTCAGCAAGGAAAATCGCCGTTATTACACCAGGGAATCCACCGCCACTGCCGAGATCAATCCATCTTTGAGGTACAGAACAGAGCTGAAATATTTGCGCGCTATCCGCCACATGACGACTCCAGAGCTCTGTGAGCGTTGAGGGCGCCACCAGATTTGTGGTTTTGTTCCACTTCTTGAAAAGTTCGACAAAATGCTCGAGTCTCTCTTGTGTTTCACGTGAAACACTCTGGCCGTTTATATTCATAATTTGACTCGTTATGGGTGCATGCGCAACTTCGTATCGGCCACTTCTGAGTTTTTCCGAAGCAGAGCGAGGAGAAGCGATATAGCAGCGGGAGTCATGCCGTCAACACGAGCAGCCTGCGCGATATTCTCTGGACGCGCTTTTTCCAGCTTTTGTTTCAATTCGTTGGAAAGACCCGAAAGGTTCTTGAAGTCGAAACTAGAGGGAATCTTACGGTCTTCGTCGCGTCTGATATCGATAATATCCGCGTTCTGTCGTTGCATATAAACTGCGTAGCTAGCTTCGATTTCAAGGACCTCTGCCAACTTCTTGTCCAGCGCCGCCAATTCAGGCCAGAGAGCGGAAAGCGTATCGACGGTCATGTCAGGATAGGCGAGCAGCTCGTAAGCCGAACGACGGTGACCATCCTGGTTGAGCTTCAATCCCTGTTTAGCCGCCTGCGAAGGGCTGATCGTCAATCCCTTCATTACCTCGCGGCCATGGTCGAGGTCGGCGATGAAATCAGCAAATCGCCTTCTCCTTGCTTCGCCGACAATTCCAGCACGCAGGCCGAGCGGAGTCAGTCTCATGTCTGCATTATCCACACGCAGCGAGAGACGATACTCGGCTCTTGACGTGAACATTCGGTAGGGCTCACTGACGCCCTTGGATGTTAGGTCGTCGATCATGACACCGATGTAAGATTCGGTGCGGCTAAAGTAGATCGGATCACCGCCGCCGGCACAAAGTGAGGCATTGAGGCCGGCAACAAGCCCCTGCGCCCCTGCCTCTTCGTAGCCGGTCGTGCCGTTGATCTGCCCGGCCAGGAACAGCCCCGGAATCTTCCTGCATTCCAGGGACGGCTTTAATTCCCGAGGATCCACATAATCATATTCAATCGCATAACCCGGCTGAAGAATGGAAACACGCCCAAGGCCGGGTATCGTTCGGATAAACTCTTCCTGGACAGACGCGGGGAGGGACGTCGATATGCCGTTCGGATAGATCGTATGATCGTCCAATCCTTCGGGCTCCAGAAAAATCTGGTGGCCATCGCGTTCGCCGAAACGGGTAATCTTATCCTCGATGGAGGGACAATAGCGGGGACCGACACCTTCGATCTGGCCGGAATACATCGCCGACAAATGAATATTGTCCTGTATGACCTTGTGGCCCGCCGGTGTCGTCCGCGTCACACCGCACTCGATCTGCGGATTGAGAATACGGTCTGTCATGAACGAAAAGGGCACGGGGTGTTCATCGGCACCCTGCCGTTCCACGGCTTCCCAGTCGATGGTTCGCCCGTCGAGGCGTGCGGGAGTGCCGGTCTTCAAGCGGCCCATGGTAAGTCCCAGGCGAGCCAAGGTGTCAGATAGACCGAGAGACGGTAGCTCGCCAGCGCGACCCGCAGGGATCTTTTGGGCGCCGATATGGATGAGTCCCCGCAAGAAAGTTCCGCTAGTCAGAACTACGGCGCCACATCGAATCCGGCTACCATTCTTCATGACAACGGCGGATGCCCGGCCTTCAGCCATTTCAATATCGAAAGCATCACCTTCAATAATCGTCAGGTTTTCGATCAGGCCGATCTCATGCTGCATCGCCTCGCGGTAGAGGCGGCGGTCAGCTTGCGTGCGCGGTCCGCGGACAGCTGGTCCCTTCTTGCGATTGAGCATACGAAACTGAATTCCAGCAGCATCTGCGACCCGGCCCATCAGCCCGTCAAGCGCGTCTATCTCGCGCACGAGATGTCCCTTGCCCAGACCACCTATGGCGGGATTGCAAGACATGACACCAATTGTATCGCGCTGATGAGTGATGAGCACAGTCTTTGCGCCATGTCTTGCTGCCGCTGCGGCCGCCTCGCTACCGGCGTGGCCGCCGCCAATTACCACAACATCGAATGACTGGTGCATGTTCTTACGTCCTGCTCTGCCGTGTTCACCGACCATGAGGTACAATGTTTCACGTGAATCATTTTCCTATGCAGAATTCCGAGAAAATAACGCCAAGCAAATCTTCAACGTCGACACGGCCTGTAATCCGGCCAAGGGAGGTGGCGGCAAGCCTTAGAAATTCAGACCTTATCGCAAGATCTGAACCTTCGGAATCGAGCGCATCACTAACATAAATGAGCGTCTCTTCAAGTCGTTTTTTGTGGCGTGCTCGGGTGGGAATCAGCGTCTGGCCAGCGCCAAGCCTATTTTCGATCTCCGCGCGCAGCCTCCCACGCAATTCATCCAGTCCGATCCCTTCCATTGCAGACACAAAGAGATCGAACGTTCCACAATGATTCCCTGAGCGGAGGGCGGTCTTCGTTCTTAAAAGCAAGGTTTGCTCATGAGGGACGTTGAAGAGGTGTTTCGGAGGCGAATCGTTGTCCGAAAGGATCAGGATAAGATCGGCGGTTTCCGCCGTGAAAATAGCGCGCCGCACCCCTTCCTGCTCGACAACATCCTGGGTTTCGCGAATTCCGGCCGTATCGAATAAGCGGACGAGGTAGCCATCGAGATTGATATCGACAGTCAACACGTCGCGAGTTGTGCCAGCAATATCCGTGACAATGGCAATGTCGCGCCCACTGAGCGCGTTCAGAAGCGTCGATTTTCCGGCATTCGGCTCACCGACAAGGGCAACCTTAAAACCGTCTCGGATAATCTCGCCTGTGTTACCGGCCGTCAAATGCCTCTGAATCTCGTCCTTTAGTGCAGCCACCGAGTCCCACACCTGCGACGCTACAGAATCGGGAACATCTTCTTCATCGGCAAAATCGAGTTCTGCTTCAATAAAAGCGCGAGCGCGGGTCAGGCGCTCGGCCCAACCGTCATAGAGCGCCGACAATCGACCGGTGCTTTGCTCCACGGCCAGCCGCCGCTGCATTTCCGTTTCGGCCTGGAGGAGGTCAGCCAGACCTTCGACTTCCAGTAGATCCATCTTCCCATTTTCAAACGCGCGACGTGAAAACTCGCCAGCGTCGGCAGGGCGCAGAGCATCGAGGCGGCCTAGCTCGTTCGAAATGGCTGCAATGACCGCACGGCTGCCGTGACTATGGATCTCGACGCAGTCTTCGCCCGTAAACGAGTTGGGTGCGGGGAACGTGATTACCAGAGCCTGATCGATGACCCCACCATTTCGATCCCGAATCGAACGGAGCGCAGCCTTCCGCGGCGGTGGCAACTCTCCGTGAATCAGAATTGCCAACGCATCAAATGCCCTTGGCCCGCTGAGGCGAAGGACAGCAACACCCGACGGCAATGCGCCGCTTGAAAGAGCATAGATCGTATCGGCAGAAGCGGGCATCATCACCTCGGTCTAAAACAGTCAAGCCGCATCCGAATGAACGAATGCGGCTTTCAGAACTGACATGGCGAATCCGGCTAAACTCCGGATCAGGTGTTCATTGACTCGAAGAAATCGGAATTGTTCTTGGTTTGCTTCAGCTTGTCGATCAGGAACTCGATGGCATCCATCGTGCCCATCGGCGCAAGAATACGACGCAGAACGAAAATCTTTTGAAGATCCTGCCGCGGCACAAGAAGGTCTTCCTTACGCGTACCGGACTTCAGGATATCCAGCGCTGGGAAGATACGTTTGTCGGCGACCTTGCGGTCGAGCACGATTTCCGAGTTACCCGTTCCCTTGAATTCCTCGAAGATGACTTCGTCCATACGGCTGCCGGTATCGATCAGCGCCGTCGCAATAATCGTCAGCGAGCCACCTTCTTCGATATTACGCGCGGCACCGAAGAAGCGCTTGGGACGCTGCAGCGCGTTGGCGTCGACACCGCCGGTCAGAACCTTACCAGAGGAGGGAACGACGGTGTTGTAGGCGCGGCCAAGGCGCGTGATGGAATCCAGCAGGATGACCACGTCACGGCCATGTTCGACCAGGCGCTTTGCCTTTTCGATGACCATTTCAGCGACCTGCACGTGCCGAACTGCCGGTTCGTCAAAGGTGGAGGACACAACCTCACCCTTTACCGAGCGCTGCATGTCGGTCACTTCTTCCGGGCGCTCATCGATCAGGAGAACGATCAGATAACATTCAGGATGATTTGCAGTGATCGAATGGGCGATGTTTTGCAGCAGGACCGTCTTACCGGTGCGCGGCGGCGCCACGATCAGTCCGCGCTGGCCCTTGCCGAGCGGCGCAACGAGATCGATGACACGCGATGACAGATCCTTCGAGGTCGGAACATCGAGTTCCATCTTGAAGCGCTCATTAGGGTAAAGCGGTGTCAGATTATCGAAGTGAACCTTGTGGCGAATCTTTTCCGGGTCATCGAAATTGATCGTGTTGACCTTCAGAAGCGCGAAGTAGCGCTCGCCTTCCTTCGGGCCACGGATCGGCCCTTCGACTGTATCACCGGTTTTCAGCGAAAAGCGGCGAATCTGCGAGGGCGAGATATAAATATCGTCCGGGCCAGGAAGATAGTTTGCATTCGCGGAACGCAGGAAGCCAAATCCGTCCTGCAGAACTTCAACGACGCCTTCGCCGATGATTTCTATGTCCTGGCTCGCGAGAACTTTGAGGATTGCGAACATGAGCTCCTGCTTACGCATAGTGCTCGCATTTTCAACTTCCAGGGATTCAGCAAAAGTCAGCAAGTCGGTAGGCGATTTGCTCTTAAGTTCCTGAAGCTTCATTTCAGCCATGAAGAGAAGACCGTTTGATAATGTAATGTCGGGGGAGGGCGTGTTCGCGAATCAGATGCTGTGGGAAAGACCGCAGATGACTGAATAATTCACATGCCACGAAGATGAGTGGGCTGAAAATAGCGATTGAACACGTTCCCCGCAAGAGGAAAGCACGAATTCCGCGAAATTTATCGTCTGACCGGCCTAACCAAAAGGTTTCACAACCACAAGTATGACAATCAGGATCATCAGCAGGGTCGGAACTTCATTCATCAACCGCCAGTGACGGGCAGGTCTCGTGTTTTCATCCCGCGCAAACCGTTTTGCACTCCGCGTGAAATACACATGCGTCCCGGTCAATAGAACGACCAATCCGATCTTGGCATGCAGCCAGCCACCGGAAAATCCGTAGACCGACCACGCGAGGTAGAGACCGAGAACCCAGGATATCATCATCGCAGGGTTCATGATGACCCTGATCAGCCGCTGCTCCATCACCTTGAAGGTTTCGGACTGTTGCGAACCCGCGGGCGCATCCGTGTGATAAATGAAAAGCCGCGGCAGATAAAAAATCGCTGCCATCCAAGAAATCACGGCGATGATGTGAAGCGCCTTGATCCAGAGATAAAGATCGGCCGGATCTGCGTATAATAACAACGCTATGAACGCCAGGAAGACGCCAAGCGCGATGCCGGCACGCAAGGCCGCCCTTTTTCCAGAAAGGGTGGATGTCTGTTTTTCGGCGCTCATGCCGAAGCTCCAATGCCACGCACCCGCTGCACCAGCCGCGTCACGTTTTCCGGGTCCGCCTGCGGCGTAATGCCATGGCCGAGATTGAAAATCAGCGGGCCCTGTCCCAGTGCCTGCAGCACGGCGTCAATACCATCCTGCAAAGCCTTTCCGCCCGCCACCATCAGCATCGGGTCCAGATTGCCCTGGACAGGACCTTCCTTCTGCAACTCGGCTGCAAAGCTTAATGGAACCGACCAATCGAGCCCAATTGCATCAGCGCCTGTCTTGGAGCGATAGTCCTTCAGCAGGTAACCGGCGCCCTTGGCGAAAGCGATGATCCGCGCATTAGGTCGGCGGGCACGCACGGACGCGATAATCCGGGCAACCGGCTTCACCGCGTAGTCCTCAAATTCCTTTTCGCCGAGAACGCCCGCCCAGGAATCGAAAATCTGCACGGCATCAGCGCCCGCATCGATCTGCGCCACGAGATAGTCGGCAGACACCTCAGCCAGAAACGACAGCAGCTTTTCCATCGCGGCACGCTCCTGATAACCGAAGAGCCGCGCCGGTGCCTGATCCGGCGTGCCATGGCCAGCAATCATATAGGTCGCGACCGTCCAGGGAGCGCCACAGAAGCCGAGAAGAGTGGTTTCATCCGGCAAGCTGTTGCGTAATCGTGAAACCGTTTCGAAGACAGGTGACAGATGCGTCATGACGCCAGATGCATCGAGACTGGCTATCCCGGTGACATCGATCGGGTCCATCGCTGGCCCTCTGCCTTCAGTGAAGGAAACGTTGCGATGCAGCGCGTCGGGGATGACAAGAATATCGGAGAAGAGAATGGCTGCATCCAACCCGAACCGGCGTATCGGCTGAAGAGTGACTTCCGTCGCCAGTTCAGGGTTATAACAGAGGTCGAGGAAACTTCCCGCTGTCTTGCGCGTTTCACGATACTCCGGGAGATACCGCCCAGCCTGGCGCATCAGCCATATAGGTGGCGGCGTGACCGTCTCACCGTTCAACACCGTCATTACCTTACGTTCACTCATGGCACCAAGCTTCCAAAAAATAAAATCAAAGAGATTTAAAAGATTTTCTATTTCTTAGAGTCTGTGAGTAGCAAGGATTAATATCGTTCCAGCTGAAATGCCGCAGGACGCCATTTGATGAGAGAAGTGCAAGGAACATCCGGCCACGCTTTCAGGCCTAATGGTGAAAAGCGATTTAACATAATATTTTCAGTTAGTTGATCAAATCCACTTGCCGACGCTACCTGTGAATGACCTGTGGAAAATTTCCGACAGTTTTCGGTTCTTCCAACAATTCACAGGCTTGGCAAGAACGATTGCAGCCACTTGCGGATTGTGGAAAAACACCACCTTATTCACGTCGCGGTTCGGCCCGCAGGACGATTCAGGGATTTGTCCCGGTTTATCAACAGCGGGAGAAAAACAGCGTGGAGAACAAAAAAAGCTTCTTCCATCTGCACTTGATTTCGGACTCAACAGGAGAGACTCTGATGTCGGCGGGTCGCGCCGTATCCGCCCAGTTCCATGCTTCCATGCCGGTGGAACATGTCTACCCGATGATCCGCAATCAGAAACAGCTCGCGCAGGTGGTCGATCTGATCGACAAAGAACCCGGCATCGTTCTCTACACCATTGTTGATCAGCAACTGGCGGAGTTTCTGGATTTGCGTTGCCATGCGATCGGCGTGCCCTGCGTCAACGTACTGGAACCCATTATCGGCATCTTCCAGAGTTATCTTGGGGCACCATCCAGGCGCCGGGTGGGCGCACAGCATGCGCTGAACGCCGATTATTTTGCCCGTATCGAAGCGCTCAATTTCGCGATGGACCATGATGACGGACAGATGCCGGAAAATTACGATGAAGCCGATGTCATCATTATCGGCATCAGCCGCACGTCGAAGACGCCAACGAGTATCTATCTCGCCAACAGGGGTATAAAGACGGCCAACATTCCCGTCGTACCCGATGTGCCATTGCCAGAAAGTCTTTATGCCGCCACCCGACCGTTGATCGTGGGTCTAGTAGCGACGTCGGACCGCATTTCTCAGGTGCGTGGAAATCGGGAGCTGGGGACAACTGGCGGGTTCGACAGCGGTCGCTACACCGATCGCGCCACGATCATGGAAGAACTCAAATACGCACGCGCGCTGTGCGCACGCAACAATTGGCCGCTCATCGATGTCACGCGCCGTTCGATAGAGGAAACGGCGGCCGCAATCCTTGCCCTTCGCCCAAGGACGCGATAATCCGAATCCCATCATCGGGAGCGGAAGTCATGCCACAAGAGTTGATCCTCGCCTCATCCAGCGCATCGCGCCAGATGTTGATGCGAAATGCCGGACTGATATTTTCAGCGATCCCCGCGAATATTGATGAACGCGCCTTGGATGAGAAGCTGGAGCGAGAGGGCGCGAGACCTGAGACGGTAGCCCTTGAACTTGCTAGGGCCAAGGCGCTGTCCGTAAGTACGCTTCATCCGCAGGCTCTGGTGCTTGGGTGCGATCAGACCATGTCCCTTGGCGCTCGCGTTTATCACAAGCCAGCAACCATGAAGGAAGCTGAAGCGCACCTACTATCCCTCTCCGGTCAGGTTCACCGTCTTAACAGCGCGGCCGTTCTTGTTCAGCATGGCGAAGTGATCTGGGAGACCGTGTCGAGCGCAGAGTTGAAGGTGCGCGAGTTGAGCGCTGAATTTGTCTCCCGACACCTGAAACGGGTGGGTGAACGCGCTTTGAGCAGCGTGGGCGCATACCAGCTGGAGGGAGAAGGAATCCAGCTATTCACCTCAATCGACGGTGATTACTTTACGATCCTCGGCCTTCCGCTTTTACCAGTGTTAACAAAATTGCGCGATCTGGGTGTCATCGATGGTTGATTCACGTGAAACATTAACCGTAAATGCCTTCGTCGTCGGATACCCGATTAAGCATTCCCGATCGCCTATCATCCATTCCCACTGGTTGAAAACATTCGGTATTACTGGCTCCTATAAGGCTGTCGAAGTCGCGCCAGCCGACTTCGGAAACTTCATCATGTCCCTGAAGCACGGTGGACCCGGCGCACCGGTCGGTGGAAACGTCACCATTCCGCATAAGGAAGCAGTTTGCCAGCTCGCCGACAGACCAGATGAACTGGCGCGGGAACTCGGCGCTGCCAACACGGTCTGGATGGAGGAGGGCAGGCTGTGTGCCACCAATACGGATGGTTACGGTTTTGTCGCCAATCTCGATGAACGTCATCCCGGCTGGGACAAGACGGAGCGCGCGGTCGTTCTTGGTGCCGGTGGTGCCAGCCGAGCGGTTATCCAGTCACTGCGTGACCGGGGGATCGCTGAAATTCACGTCCTCAACCGAACTGTCGAAAGAGCCCATGAACTTGCCGACCGTTTCGGCCCGAGGGTTCACTCCCACCCGCAGGCCGCGCTTCACGAGGTCATGCAAGGAGCAGGGCTGTTTGTAAACACGACATCCTTGGGGATGGACGGAACGGAGGTCCCACGTCTTGATTTTTCGCCGCTCGCCGCTGGCGCGGTGGTCACCGATATCGTCTATGTTCCGCTCGTCACGCCGATTCTGGAAATGGCGCAGGAGCAGGGGATCGCAACGGTCGACGGTCTGGGCATGTTGCTGCACCAGGCAAAGCCCGGTTTCAAGACGTGGTTCGGCCAAATGCCTGAGGTTGATGAGACACTGCGATCGCTGATCATTGCGGATATGGAGAGACATTGATGATCGTCATCGGTCTCACCGGCTCGATCGGTATGGGAAAAACCACCACCGCCCGCCTGTTTGCTGCCGAGGGTGTGGCTGTTCTTGACTCCGATGCGGTCGTTCATGAGCTCTACCGTAAAGAAGCGGCCCCGCTGATCGAAGAGGCCTTTCCGGGAACCACTGTTTCCGGTGTCGTTGACAGAGGGAAACTCGGGGAAGTCTTACGAGAGAATCCGGCTAATTTTAAGAGGCTGGAGGAGATCGTGCATCCGCTGGTGCGAAAAAGGCAGCGAGCTTTTCTGGCCGCGGCACAAAATGAAGGGCGAGAATTCGCGCTGCTCGACATTCCACTGCTCTTCGAAACCGGTGCGGAAAATAGGGTCGATAAAGTCGTGGTGGTAAGCTGTTTGCCTGAAGTACAGCGGGAGCGGGTGTTATCCCGCCCGGGCATGACGGAAGAGAAATTCGCAATGATCCTCGCCCGCCAGATGCCCGATGAGGAAAAGCGGCGACGCGCCGATTTCATCGTGGAATCGGGAAGTGGTGTCGAAAATGCGCGGGATCAGGTAAGAGAGATATTGCAGACATTGGCCGCTCAGTCGCGCCGCGGAGAGACGAATGCGTGAGATCATTTTCGATACGGAAACCACGGGGCTAGAATCCAAGCTGGACCGTGTCATTGAAATTGGCGGGATTGAACTGATCAACCACTTCCCGACCGGGCGTACGCTGCACCTCTATATCAATCCGGAAGAACGCAAGGTTCATCCAGATGCGCTTGCGGTTCATGGCATCACTGACGAGTTCCTGAAAGACAAACCGAAATTCGCCGAGGTTGTTGACCAGATACGTGACTTCTTTGAGGGCGCGCGCTGGGTCGCCCATAACGCGACCTTCGATATGGGTTTCATCAATGCGGAATTCGCGCGGCTGGGCATTGAGCCCGTTTCACCTGAGTTGGTGACCGACACCCTGTCGCTTGCCCGCCGCAAGCACCCGATGGGACCGAATTCGCTGGATGCACTTTGCCGGCGGTATGGCATCGACAATTCACACCGCACAAAGCACGGCGCGCTCCTCGACTCCGAACTGCTCGCCGAAGTTTATATTGAGATGATCGGCGGTCGTCAGACCGCACTCGGTTTTGGCTCATCTGCCAAAGAGCAAACGATCGTCATCGAAGAGGACGTCGCGTTTGAGCCGATGCAGAGGCCACGGCCTCTGCCGCCAAGGCTGGATGCGGAAACCATTGCGGCCCACGGTAAACTCGTCCTTGGCATGGGCGACAAGGCGATCTGGAACCGATATCAGAATTGATCATCGCTCGGCTGAAGCGCCAACAAAGACCAAACAAAAACCCGGGCGAAGAACCCGGGTTTTGTTTTTCGTGCAATTTGCCGTTGGCTGCAGATCAGTTTGGAACAGCCTGAATCTGAGCCTTGGCCTGTTCTTCGGCAACGCGCTGGGCAAACATCTGCGCAAAATCGATCGGATCGATCATCAGCGGCGGGAAGCCGCCATTGCGGGTGACGTCGGCAATGATCTGGCGGGCAAAGGGGAAGAGCAGGCGCGGGCACTCGATGAAGAGAACCGGCAGCATGTGCTCCTGCGGGAAACCGGAGATGCGGAACACGCCGCCATAAACCAGCTCGGCAGCGAAGAGAACCTTGTCGCCATCCTTTGCTTCAGCGTTCAGCGTCAGCACGACGTCGAAGTCCGAACCGGAGATCGGATTGGCGTTGACGTTCACATTGATATTGATCGACGGCGCATTTTCTCGTGCCTGCAGCGAACGGGGAGCGCCCGGATTTTCGAAGGACAGATCCTTGATGTACTGGGCAAGAATATTCAGAGATGGGCTAGCTGCGCCCTGTGCGCCATTTTCAGCGGTCATTACGGTTCCTCGCGGCGTGATTTCGTGGAAGGCGGTCTATCATTTCGACCCCGGGCTTACAACCCTTCGTGATCGCGCGCGGTCCAGCTGGGTCAGGGTTTGGGGAGGTCCCGATCATCGGGTCGGCTTGACCAAGGCGAGTCCTTCGGGCCGTCGCGGTGAAATTCCTCTTCGTCGAGATCAACGACTTTCGAACCGCTGCGGGCGCCGGGGCTGGTTTGATATCCCGAATAATTTCCCGACTGGCGGAAGGAGCCCCCAACAACGACGCGCGGCCCGAAAGCCTTCCACATGAAACGGCGAATGGCCGGCGAGAGAAGCAGCAGGCCAAGAATATCGGTGATGAAGCCAGGAATAAATAGCAGGATGCCTGCAACGACACGCATGGCGCCGTTCACCAGCTCATCCGCCGGCTGCGCGCCCGTGCGACCGGCATCCTGGAGATTTCTCACCATCCCGATGCCGCCAAGTCGAAGGATTAGCAGGCCGAGGAAGGATGTGAACAGAACGAGCGCGAGTGTCAGCCACAGTCCGATAGCCTTGCCGACGACAATGAAGCCGGCAATTTCGAGGATTGGCATCATCAGGATGACGATGGGGAGAAAGGAAAAACGCATCTTCTAGCCTTGCGTGTGCATCTCTGGCAGATTGCCGGTTCCCGGGGACACCGATGATTGAATCTGCATATTTGAATGATGATCAGATGCAGACTATATGATGGTGTGACATTCGAATTTAAATGGCGGTAATGGTAAAACATGGGCTTTAGCGACTTTATCACATTGTTTTTTCTCGTTGCAGCGGTGCTGATCTTCTTTCAGCTGCGCAGTGTCCTCGGCCGCCGCACGGGCAATGAAAAGCCGCCATTCGACCCCTACAGTCCGCGAGACGTGGCTAAGGGACCCGTCACGGACGATAACAAGGTCGTGACGCTACCGAAGCGCGGCGAAAGCGAGGAAGAGAACCGGTTTGCCGAGGCGGATGCGCTCGCACGCGTCGATACACCTTTGAATGCCGCGCTGCGGGACGTGATGACCAAGGACCCGACCTTCCGCCCGAAGGAGTTCCTCAACGGTGCCCGCATGGCCTACGAGATGATCGTCATGGGTTTTGCAGACGGGGACCGAAAAACGCTCAAAAACCTCCTGTCCAAGGAAGTGTTCGACGGTTTCGAGGCAGCGATCGCAGAGCGCGAGAGCCGTGGCGAGGTGGTGAAGTCCACCTTCGTCGGCATCGAGAAAGCGGATATCACACAGGCGAGCGTCCGCGATTCCGAAGTGCAGATTACGCTCAGGATCGTCAGCCAGCTCATTTCGGCGACCTACGATAAGGATGGCAAGCTGGTGGACGGTGACCCGGATGCTGTGGCGGAGGTCGACGACATCTGGACCTTCTCGCGCGACATACGTTCACGCGATCCGAACTGGAAGCTGATCGCCACTGAATCCGAGCAATGAGCACGCCCTTTTCCATCGAGGAAGTGTCGTTCGGCGATCTGCCAGGATGGCGGGAAGACGACCCCGCCAGACTTTTTCCGCCCATGGCCGCCGTCCTGTCGCATCTTCGTAAGGGCAAGCCATACAAGACAGGCGAACTCGGCATAACTGCCGCCGAGCTCGTAACGCTGCTGGAAGCCGCAGCGTCCGTGGAAATCCAGACACCCGAACAGGCGCGGGCCTTCTTCGAGACCAATTGCGTCCCTTTCAGAATTTCGCCGGCAGAGGGAAAACGCGGATTTGTAACCGCCTTTTACGAACCCGAACTTGAGGTCTCGGCTGAAGCGGACGACCTTTGGCGCTATCCGATCTATCGCAGGCCACCGGAATTGGTGGATGTCGATGACACCAATCGTCCCGCAGATTTCGACCCCTATTATGCTTTCGGAAAACGGGATGACACGGGCATCTCCTATTTTCCCGATCGTCGCGCGATTGATGAAGGCTATCTCGAGGGTAGGGGGCTTGAGATTGCCTGGGCGAAATCCAAGGTCGATTTGTTTTTCGTGCATGTACAGGGGGCGGCGCGGCTCGTTTTTCCAGATGGTACGGTCAAGCGCGTCACCTACGCGGCAAAGGCTGGCCACCCGTTCTCACCGATAGGCCGGCTGCTGCTTGATCGGGGTGAACTGGATCCGAAAACGATCTCAATGCAGACAATCCGCAAATGGCTTGCCGATCACCCAGATCAGGTCGACAGCGTGCTGTGGCACAACCGATCCTACATTTTCTTCAGGGAAGCGGATGTCACGGGCCTGGATATGGGGCCAATCGCGGCGGCGAAAGTGCCGCTCGTTGCGGGGCGTGCGTTGGCGGTGGACAGGCTGATCCATACGTTTGGGCTGCCATTCTTCATCCATGCACCAACGCTGACCCATCTGGATGGGGGCAAGCCTTTCGCGCGGCTGATGCTGGCGCTGGATACGGGTTCTGCAATCGTCGGCCCCGCGCGCGGCGACATTTTCACGGGCTCCGGTTTCGAGGCGGGCGAGCTTGCCGGCACGGTTCGCAACGAGGCGGATTTTTATATATTGCTTCCACGCGCCGTTGCGGGGAGATATCGGTCATGAAAGGCAGTCGCAAGCTCGGCAGGGAAGAAAGAGTACTGTGGGGAAAGGTTGCCAAAACCACGCGGCCCATCTCCGGCAGACTGGAAGATCTGCTGGCTTTCGATGACTTAGAAGAAGCGGCTGTTGAACCTTCTCCGCTGCAGGCGGCGAAAGACAGCTTTCCGCGCATGCTGGTTGAACCGGCCGAACCACCGCCACTGACAAAAGATAAAAAGGGCAAAATCCATCATCCGATGGAAAAGCCGGTCAAACGGAAACTGACGCGCGGGCGGCTGCCTCTGGAAGGACGCATCGATCTGCACGGGATGTTCCAGAGCGAGGCGCATGCGGTTCTCCTGGATTTTCTGCTGCGGGCGCATGAACGGGGCTTAAGACATGTGCTCGTCATCACTGGCAAGGGTCGTTCCATCGGCAGCGACGGGGCCTTGAAGCGGGCGGTTCCGATGTGGTTCTCCAAGCCGGAATACCGCCATCTTATTTCGTCTTATGAAGACGCGTCCGCCAATCATGGCGGTGACGGCGCGCTTTACGTTCGGTTATCGCGCCGGCGGAGCGAAAAATCATGACGCCTTTCGCGGAAGCCGTGCGACAATTGCGGGAGCGAAAAGGCGTAACGCAGAAGCAGATGGCCGCCGCCATCGGTGTATCCCCCGCCTATCTCTCGGCGCTGGAACATGGCAAGCGCGGACGGCCCAGTTTCGATCTGCTTCAGCGCATCGCAGGCTATTTCAACATTATCTGGGACGAGGCGGAGGAACTGTTCTTCCTCGCAGGATCATCGGACCCGAAAGTAACGATCGACACCATCGGATTGCCACCACAATATACGGCTTTTGCGAACCGTCTGGCGCGGGATATTCGCAAGCTGCCGCCGAGTGTGGTAGAGGAACTATCAGCCGTGCTGCAAAAAAGCCGTTCTTGCGATTGAAACCCCCTCTATCCCCTGCTTTATGAGCATCCTGAAGCATGCGGCCTTTGGGTTTGGGAGTAGAATTTCTATAGTCGCATGTCGGATTTGAGTGATTCGCTGGCTTCAGGCCCACTCACTGGAAACCTGGCCAGGAAACTTTGGAAAGAGTACTTATGACCGAAACATCGTCAAGCGAAGTCGGCGCGAACGCGGAATATGGAGCCGATTCGATCAAGGTCCTGAAAGGCCTTGATGCCGTGCGCAAGCGGCCCGGCATGTATATCGGCGATACCGATGACGGTTCCGGCCTGCATCACATGGTTTACGAAGTCGTCGACAACGCGATCGATGAAGCGCTGGCGGGCCATGCGGACCTGGTGACAGTGACGCTGAACGCCGATGGTTCGGTCACCGTCACGGATAATGGTCGCGGCATTCCGACAGATATTCACTCGTCAGAAGGCGTCTCGGCTGCCGAAGTCATCATGACGCAGCTGCACGCGGGCGGTAAGTTCGATCAGAACTCCTATAAGGTGTCTGGCGGCCTGCATGGCGTGGGCGTATCGGTGGTCAACGCGCTTTCGGTCTGGCTGAAACTCCGCATCCGCCGAAACGGCAAAGTCCACGAGATCGGCTTTACGCACGGTGTTGCCGACGCGCCTCTTTCGGTTATTGGCGAATATGAGGGCCGCTCCGGCACGGAAGTGACCTTCCTTGCCAGCCCTGAAACCTTCACCATGACCGATTATGATTATGGCACGCTGGAGCATCGTCTGCGCGAACTCGCGTTCCTGAATTCCGGCGTCCGCATTCTGCTCACCGACAAACGCCATTCGGATGTTAAGCAGGAAGAACTGCTTTACGATGGCGGTCTCGAAGCCTTCGTCCGTTATCTCGACCGCGCCAAGAAGCCGCTGGTTGATAAGCCAGTCGCCATCAAAGGTGAAAAGGATGGCATTACGGTTGAGGTCGCCCTCTGGTGGAACGACAGCTACCACGAGAACGTGCTTTGCTTCACCAACAACATTCCGCAGCGCGATGGTGGCACCCATATGGCGGGTTTCCGCGCCGCCCTGACGCGCCAGGTGACGTCCTATGCCGAAACCTCGGGAATCCTGAAGAAGGAAAAGGTCAGCCTGCAGGGCGAAGACTGCCGTGAAGGTCTGACGGCCATTCTTTCCGTTAAGGTTCCGGACCCCAAGTTTTCCTCGCAGACAAAAGATAAGCTTGTGTCTTCTGAAGTGCGTCCTGTCGTCGAAAGCCTTGTCAACGAGGCGCTTTCCACCTGGCTGGAAGAACATCCTTCCGATGCAAGGATCCTTGTCGGCAAGGTGGTTGAAGCGGCTGTTGCCCGCGAAGCTGCCCGCAAGGCGCGCGAATTGACCAGGCGCAAGGGCGCGCTCGATATTGCCTCTTTGCCCGGCAAGCTTGCTGATTGCTCGGAGCGCGACCCGGCGAAATCCGAATTGTTCCTCGTTGAGGGTGATTCTGCCGGTGGCTCGGCCAAGCAGGGCCGTTCGCGTGAAACGCAGGCCATCCTGCCGCTGCGCGGAAAGATCCTGAATGTCGAACGCGCCCGCTTCGACAAGATGCTCTCCAGCCAGGAAATCGGCACGCTGATTACGGCGCTTGGCACCTCCATCGGCAAGGACGAGTTCAACGCCGACAAGCTTCGCTATCACAAGATCATTATCATGACGGATGCTGACGTCGACGGCGCCCACATCCGTACGCTGCTGCTGACCTTCTTCTTCCGCCAGATGCCGGAACTGATCGAACGCGGCCATCTCTATATCGCCCAGCCGCCGCTCTATAAGGTGACGCGCGGTAAATCCGTTCAGTACCTGAAGGACGAAAAAGCTCTGGAAGAGTACCTGATTTCCATGGGTATCGAGGAAGCATCGTTGACGCTTGGCACCGGAGAGGTGCGGGTGGGTGCCGATCTTCGAGAAGTCATTCTGGACGCGGTGCGGATGCGCTCGCTGATCGACGGGCTGCATTCCCGTTATAGCCGCTCGATCGTTGAACAGGCCGCCATCGCCGGCGCGCTCAACCCCGAGCTTTCGGCCGATCCGACCCGTGCGGCAGAGACCGTTGCCGAAGTTGCGCGCCGGCTCGATATGATCGCGGAAGAAACCGAGCGCGGCTGGGCTGGTACTGTCCTTGAGGATGGCGGCTTGCGATTTGAGCGCATGGTCCGCGGCGTCAAGGAAGTCTCTACCCTCGATATGGGTCTGCTCGGCTCTGCTGATGCCCGTCATATCGACCAGCTTGCCGCGCGCACGCGTGAAATTTATGCGACACCGCCCGTCCTGCAGCGCAAAGACGGCACCATGGAACTGGCCGGCCCGCGCGCGCTTCTGGATGCGATATTCGCCGCGGGCCGAAAGGGTCTTTCCATGCAGCGTTATAAGGGCCTTGGTGAAATGAATGCCGAGCAGCTGTGGGAAACCACGCTGGACGCGAATGTCAGATCGCTCTTGCAGGTCCGTGTCAGCGATGCGACGGATGCCGATGGCCTGTTTGCGCGTTTGATGGGCGATGAAGTTGAGCCACGCCGTGACTTTATTCAGGAAAACGCGTTGAGCGTTGCCAACCTGGATATTTGATCCTCAGTGGAAAGTCCGCCTGGGCGATTCACGTGAAACGAAATCTTAGCAAAAAAGCCCGGCGGTGAATTTCCGCCGGGCTTATACATTAAAGGCCGAAACATTGTTTTGATGTTCCGGCCTTGTTTGTCTTTTTTATTCAGGAACCGTTCCGTTGAAGGAGAGCGCGTTTCCGGCAAGATAAAGCGATCCGCCGATCAGGATGCGGGGCGGCGGGCCTTCGGGGTCGACGCGTCCTGCCAGTTCCTCCAGCGCATGCGTTAGCGAGGATGTGGGTGCCGCCACAAGACCGGCATCAAAGGCTGCGTGGGCGAGAACGACGGGATCGATGGCCGCTTCAGTGCCGCTGATCGGAACGGTAAACACATATTCGGCAATATCTGCGAAGGCCTTGAAATAGCCGACCGGATCCTTGGTGTTGATCATGCCTGCGATGATAAACAGCGGACGGGGCGTCTTTTCTTCAAACCCTGCCATCGCTTCAGCGATAACTTCGCCCGCACCGGGATTGTGACCGCCGTCGATCCAGATTTCCGAGCCTCTCGGCGCGATATCGTGGATTCTTCCGGTCAGAATACGCTGCAACCGGCCGGGCCACTCTACCGATGTCATGGCCTTCTCGATCATCCGTTCAGTGACCTCGAAGCCCGCTGCCTTCACCGCGCGGATCGCTGCTGCGGCATTGGCAAGCTGATGGCGGCCGGGAAGCCGTGGCAGAGGCGCATCGACCAGACCGAACTCATCCTGGTAGACCATCCGTCCAAATTCTTCGTGAGCGGAGAAATCTTGCCCGTACACTGTGAATGGGCATCCCAGCCGCTCGGCCGTGGTTACCAGCGTCTCGAGTGCCGCATCATATTCCTGATGGCCGATGACGACGGGCGACCCCTTCTTCATGATGCCTGCCTTTTCGGCGGCGATCAGTTCCACGCGGTCACCGAGATAGGCCTGATGATCGAGGGATATCGGCATGATGACCGACACCGCTGGATGGTTGATAACATTGGTTGCATCGAAGCGACCACCAAGTCCAACCTCGACGACGGCCGCATCGGCGGGATGCTCGGCAAACAGCACGAACATCGCAGCCGTCAGGATTTCGAAGACAGTTATTGTCTGCCCGGCATTGGCAGCACGGATACGACGCAAGGCATCCGCGAACACCTCGTCCCTGACATAGCGGCCCTTTTCTCCAGCAACGCCGAGGCGATATCTCTCGTGCCAATTCACCAGATGCGGCGACGTATGGACATGTACAGCGAGGCCCGCTGCTTCAAGCAAGGCGCGGCAGAAAGCCGTCACTGAGCCTTTGCCGTTGGTACCGGCGACATGGATCACCGGTGGCATTCTGTTTTGCGGATTGCCGAGTTTTTCGAGAAGACGGGAAATTCTGTCGAGTGAAAGATCAAATCCCTTGGGGTGGAGCTGCATCAGCTCTTCAATGATCTTTTCGGCCTCACCAATCGCGGGCTTGGTCATGTCTTCTGTTCGCCTTTCAGGCGTTTCGCTTGCCATTTGCTGCCGCCTCAAGAAATGAAATCAGGCAACATATAGCATCATCCCGGAGGCAAGTTATGCCTCCGGGCGACATATTTTTTTGCCTCAGGCCGAAGCAGCCAGCGGCACGACGGCGTTTGCGTTGTCGGCTGGCGCCTTGGTCATGATCTTTAGCATGTTGGCCAGCGTGTCCGGGATTTCCCGGCGATCGACCACCATGTCCACCATGCCGTGCTCCAGCAGGTATTCCGAGGTCTGGAAACCTTCCGGAAGCTTTTCGCGAATGGTCTGCTCGATGACGCGCTTGCCGGCGAAGCAGATTTCTGCACCTGGCTCGGCGATGTGCACATCGCCCAGCATCGCGTAGGAGGCGGTGACGCCGCCCGTCGTCGGGTTGGTCAGAACCACGATATAAGGCATGCCAGCTTCTTTCAGCATATTCACTGCAACCGTGGTGCGGGGCAGCTGCATCAGCGACAGAATGCCTTCCTGCATGCGCGCGCCACCGGAGGCCGGGAACATCACAAGCGGGCAGCGCTCGGAAATAGCGCGCTCGAATGCCTTCACGATGGCTTCGCCGGCGGCGATGCCGAGCGAGCCGCCCATGAACTGGAATTCATGCACGACGGCGACGATCTTCAGCCCCTTCAGCAGCCCAACGCCGGCAAGGATCGTATCGTCCTGCTCCGTCTTTGCACGGCTGTCGCGCAGGCGATCGGTATATTTCTTGGAATCGCGAAATTTCAGCGGGTCCTGCGCCACCTTCGGCTGCGGCAGAGCCTCATAGACGCCGCCATCGAAAAGATCGGCAAGGCGCGCCTTTGCCGGCATCTTCATATGATAGCCGGACGCCGGGATAACCCACTTGTTGTCCTCAAGGTCCTTATGAAAGACCATCTCGCCGGTTTCGGGGCACTTGATCCAGAGGTTCTCCGGAACCTCGGGGCGGCGGCCGAGCATGGAATTGATCCGCGGCCGAACGTAATTGGTGATCCAGTTCAACTGTCTACTCCTGACTGGGCCGCGCGCTTATTCCGCAGCGGCGAGGCGCGATGCACGCACGCCCGTTGAAAGTCCTTTTACCAGCGTCGTAACGGCCGGCACGGTGTCTGCGGTCGCCTGTCCGTCCTTGGTCAGGCTACCGGCAATCTGGTTGACGATGGCGGAACCGACCACCACACCATCCGCAACGGCGCCGATCGCCTTGGCATGATCGGCCGTCTTGACACCGAAACCGACACAGACGGGCAGCTCCGTATGGGCCTTGATACGACCGACAGCGCCCGAGATCAACGATGGATCGGGAAGCGCTGAACCGGTAATACCGTTCATCGACACGTAATAAACGAAACCGGAGGTATTTTTAAGGACGGCCGGCAGACGCTTGCCATCCGTGGTCGGCGTGGCAAGCCGGATGAAGTTGATGCCGCGCGCGAGCGCGGGGATGCAGAGTTCATCGTCCATTTCCGGCGGAAGATCGACGACGATCAGGCCATCGATGCCGGCAGCAAGCGCATCGTCGAGAAACGTTTCGACGCCATAGATATAGATCGGGTTGTAATAGCCCATCATCACGATCGGCGTCGCATCGTCCTGCTTGCGGAACTCGCGCGCGAGATCGAGCGTGGTCTTCAGCGTCTGGCCGCCTTTCAGCGCGCGCTGGCCGGCCAGCTGGATCGCGGGGCCATCCGCCATGGGGTCGGAAAATGGCATGCCGAGTTCGATGACGTCGGCACCGGCTTCCGGCAGGGCTTTCATGATGCCCAGCGACGTTTCAAAATCCGGGTCACCGCCCATGAAATAGGTGATCAGGGCCGGGCGATTTTCAGCGCGCAAATCGGCAAAGCGCTTGTCCATACGTGCAGTCATGGTCTTATATTTCCATTCCAAGGAACTTGCTGACGGTGTGGACATCCTTGTCGCCACGACCGGAAAGGTTCATCAGGATGATCTCATCCTTGCCCATCTTCGGCGCGCGCTTGATGACCTCGGCCAGAGCATGGCTTGGCTCCAGCGCGGGAATAATGCCCTCAAGCCGGGTCAGCATCTGGAAGGCGTCCAGTGCCTCATGGTCCATGACCGGCACATATTCCACGCGTCCAATATCACTCAACCATGAATGCTCCGGGCCGATGCCGGGATAATCGAGACCGGCGGAAATGGAGTGACCTTCCTTGATCTGGCCGTCCTGATCCTGCAGCAGGTAGGTCCGGTTGCCATGCAGAACGCCGGGGGAGCCGGCCGTAATGGAGGCACAGTGTTCTTCTCCGGAAAGGCCTTTGCCGCCGGCTTCAACGCCGACGATACGGACGCTCTTGTCGTCAAGGAAAGGATGGAAGATGCCGATGGCATTCGATCCGCCACCGACGGCCGCGATGACCATATCCGGCAGGCGGCCTTCCGCCTCGAGCATCTGTGCCTTGGCTTCCTCGCCGATGACCGCCTGGAAGTCACGAACCATCTCCGGGTAAGGATGCGGACCGGCAGCGGTGCCGATCAGGTAGTAGGTATCCTCGACATTGGTAACCCAGTCACGCAGCGCCTCGTTCATGGCATCCTTGAGCGTGCCGTGGCCGGCCGTGACCGGCTTTACCTCGGCGCCAAGCAACTTCATGCGGAAAACGTTCGGGGCCTGGCGCGCGACGTCGGTAGCGCCCATGTAGACGACACAAGGCAGGCCGAAGCGCGCTGCGACCGTTGCCGACGCAACGCCGTGCTGTCCGGCACCGGTTTCTGCGATGATGCGGGTCTTGCCCATGCGCTTGGCAAGCAGGATCTGGCCAAGGCAATTGTTGATCTTGTGCGAACCCGTGTGGTTCAGCTCTTCACGTTTGAAGTAAATCTTCGCACCGCCGAGTTCCGCCGTCAGACGCTCTGCGAAATAGAGAGGGCTCGGGCGGCCGGTATAATGGGCGCCGAGATGCTTTAGTTCGGCCTGAAACTCGGGATCGGTCTTGGCCTTGTCCCATTCCGCCTGCAAATCGAGAATAAGCGGCATCAGCGTTTCGGCGACAAAGCGTCCTCCGAAAATGCCAAAACGGCCGTCCTCATCGGGACCGGCGCGAAAAGAATTGGGTGTTGGCGCGTCGTTCACTTCAAGCTCCCTTTGGGCCTTTCGACCAATCATTCACCACATCGAAAAATGCATCTATCTTTGACAAATCCTTGACGCCGGGCGCACTTTCCACCCCGGACGACAAGTCTAATCCGCCTGCGCTGGTTTCGGACAGAGCCTCGACGACGTTGTCCTTATTTAAGCCGCCGGAAAGCATGTAATCAACACTTCCGTCGAGCGATCGCAGGATCGTCCAGTCGAAGGACACGCCATTGCCGCCCGGCAGATCGGAACCCGCGGGCGCTTTGGCGTCCAGCAAAATTCGATCCGCAATACCGATATAAGCGTCGATTTTGGCAAGATCAGCGGCATCGCGAATAGAAATCGCTTTCATGACCGGCAGGCCATAAAGCACCTTGACGTTCAAAAGGCGCTCAGGGCTTTCATTACCGTGAAGTTGCAGGATATCCGGCCTGACGAGATCAACGATTTCATCGAGATAATCGTTATCGGCGTTGACGGTCACGGCGACAACTTTTGCAGCACCTCTGGCACCCTTCGCCAACTCGCCGGCGAGGTCAGGTTCGATATGTCGCGGGCTTTTCTCGAAGAAAATAAAACCAACATGCGACGCTCCACGCCTGACGGCGCGTTCAAGCGCTTCCGGTGTCTTCAATCCGCAAATCTTGATATCCGGTTTCATACCCGCGACCTGACATGAAATGCGACAAGAGTCGAGCCAAATCGCACCCACATTTGATGGAATGTTTCACGTTAATCCAGATGGCGATGCCGAAGACAGTTTTCAATCGAAATCGATGGCGTGAAGTCTGGAACCGTGGCGTTTTAACCAGTCCTTGGCCTCATTCGTGTGTGGGCATAGTTTTTCGCACAACGCCCAGAATTTCGGCCCGTGGTTCATTTCGCGCAGATGCGCAACCTCATGGGCCGCCAGATAATCGATGACCGCCTCAGGGGCCATGACGATGCGCCACGAAAAACTGAGATTGCCGTCATGGGAACAGGAGCCCCAGCGGCTGCGTGTATCCTTGAGAGTGATGGACCTGACCGGCCGGCCGGCGATATTGGCATGAAAGGCCACGCGCCGTTCCAGATCGGCCTTGGCTTCCTTTTTTAGAAACGTGGCTATCCGCCGTTTCAGATGTTCCGGCGCACCGCTGACTTTCAAGATGGCAGCGCCGTCACCGTCTCTCGCAACATGGGTCACGCCACGCAGGCTGCCGCTGTGTTCAATCCGATGGGAAATTCCCCTGATGTCGATGGTCGCGCCCGGGAGAAGCACACCGGTTTCAGTTGTTTTCGCAAGCTTGGCCTCCAGCCAGCCCTGATGCCGTTCCAGAAAATCGTCCACATGCCGATGGTGCAAGCCGATCGGGATCGTCAGCTTCAAGGCGCGACCACCGGGTTCGATGCGTAACGTGATGCGTGTCGCGCGCGGATTTTCCCTCACCGTTATCGGCACCTGCCGCCCCGCCACCGCAACGGTGCGCTGGCTCGGCGCGGCCTTCTTCGCTGGCGGGGACTTCAGCGATTTTCTGAGGAGCGAAAACATGAAGCGTTCATAACCGATTCGTCCGTCCCTTGGCCACGCAAATGCTTAACGTGGCCCAACGTCCTTCCCTAGACGATCCGGTGTTTGCCGATGAAATCCAGCATTCGCGGCACGATTTCGGTGCGGAAACGCGAGCCGTTGAAGACGCCGTAGTGTCCGACATCGGGCTGCATGTAATGCGCCCGCTTATCGTCAGGAAGGTTGCGGCAGAGGTCATGAGCGGCCCTGGTTTGGCCCGCGCCGGAAATATCGTCATTCTCCCCTTCGACCGTGAAAAGCGCGACAGTGCGGATGGCGGCGGGATCGACCGCCCTGCCACGGTGCGTCATGTTTCCTTTGGGAAGCGCATGATCGATGAAGACGGTTTCTACGGTCTGGAGATAGAATTCCGCCGTCAGATCCATGACGGCCAGATATTCATCGTAAAACTCGCGGTGTTTTTCGGCCGAGTCACCGTCATTCTTCACCAGGTTCAGGTAAAAATCCTTGTGGGCCGTCATGTGTTTGTCGAGGTTCATGGACATGAAGCCCGACAGTTGCAGGAAACCCGGATAGACATTGCGGCCAAAAGCCGGCTGCGGCCATGGCACCTGCATGACCACATTGTCCCGGAACCACTCGATTGGCTTCGCCTTGGCCAAACCATTGACGGCCGTGGGATTGATGCGCGTGTCAATCGGACCACCCATCAAGGTCATGGAGGCCGGTTTGGATTGGTCGCCGTCGGCCTCCATGAGAGAGACAGCCGCCAGCACGGGCACGGAGGGTTGGCAAACCGCGACGATATGGGTGCCTGGGCCGATTTCGCGCAGCATCTCGATGACGTAGCCGATGTAATCGTCAAGATCGAAGGTCCCATCGCTCACCGGCACCATGCGGGCATCGACCCAATCGGTGATATAGATATCAGCCGAGGGCAGCAGGGCCTCGACGGTGCCGCGCAGCAATGTGGCATAGTGGCCGGACATTGGCGCAACCAGCAGCACCTTCGGCTCCGGGGTCCGCTCGGGATTGGCTTCTTTTTTGAAATGAACGAGATTGCAGAAGGGCCGCGACCAGATGATCTCTTCTAAAACGGGCACTGCCTCACCATCGATGATCGTCGTTGCAAGCCCGAATTCCGGTTTGACATAACGGCGCGTCAGGCGTTCGAACACCTCGAAGCTGGCATCGAGGCTTCGTCCAAAAGCCGTGCTGGAAAGCGGGTTGAGCGGGTTATTGCACGCCTGCCGCATCATGTCGGCGCCCGCGCGCAGGGGCGCCATGGCCGCGTGATTCATTTCATAGAGATGGTAGAACACTGATGACGCCTCCCTCGCGATCACGCTCTTTTTTTCAACCATAGCAGCTTTTCGCAGGTGCACAAAATTTAAGGCGCCAGCGGTTGCCCGCCAGCGCCTCACATTTGGTTGAATGCTGTCGTCGATCAGATGTCGGCGACGAAAGTCTGCTTCTGGGAACCGAGGCCTTCGATCCCGAGTTCCACGACATCGCCGGCCTTCAGGTAACGCGGCGGCTTCAGGCCCATGCCGACGCCGGGCGGGGTGCCGGTGGAAATGACATCGCCGGGGTGCAACGACATGAACTGGCTGAGGTAGGAGACGACGTGCGCGACGCCGTAAACCATTGTCTTGCTGGAGCCTTCCTGCATGGTCTGGCCGTTGACTTTCAGCCACATGCCAAGGTTTTGCGGATCGGTGATCTCGTCCTTCGTGACGAGCCACGGGCCGATCGGGCCGAAGGTATCGCAGGACTTGCCTTTGGTCCACTGTCCGGCCCGCTCGGTCTGGAAAGCACGCTCGGAGACGTCGTGGGAAACGCAATAGCCGGCAACATAGTCCAGAGCATCCGCTTCCGAGACATATTTTGCGGTCTTGCCGATGACAACGCCGAGTTCGACTTCCCAGTCAGTCTTTTCGGAGCCGCGCGGAATGACCACGTTATCGTTCGGACCCACGATAGCGGAGGTGGCCTTCATGAAAATGACCGGCTCCGGCGGCACAGTCGCGCCGGTTTCGGCGGCATGATCGGAGAAATTGAGACCGATGCAGATGAACTTTCCGGTTCCGGCAACGCATGCACCGATGCGATCTTCGCTTAGAACAGGAAGCGTATTGAGATCGAGCGCCGCGATCTTCGCTAGTCCCTCGGGAGAAATCGCATCCCCGCCGATATCCTTCACATGGGCGGACAGGTCGCGGACTTTTCCTTCCGCATCGAGGATTGCCGGTTTTTCCTGGCCGGGTTGGCCAACACGCATCAATTTCATGGAACTCTCTCCCGCTTGTCAGACAATGTGATGCATATATGAACGATGCATTCATACTTGTCACCCCTTGACGATACCGAGTCTCAAAAAATACCTTCATCACCGTCAAACAAAGGACATGTCCCGTGACGAACAGCAACAGCAGGCAATCCGAATATCCCATCGATCCCATCTTTCTGGATCGATGGTCTCCACGTGCCTTCGATGGCAGCGCCATGCCGAAAGAGCATCTCTTGACCATCCTGGACGCCGCCCACTGGGCGCCATCCGCGTCGAACCAGCAACCCTGGCGTTTCGTCTACGCCCACAAGGGCAGCGAGGACTGGCCACTCTTCGTGGAGTTGTTGATGGAGGGGAACCAGAAATGGGCTAGGAACGCGTCCGTTCTTCTCTTCGTTATCTCCCGCGATCACACCATCTCGCGAGACGGCGAGAAGAAGCCATCCGCTACCCACTCCTTCGATGCCGGCGCCGCCTGGTTCTCGCTGGCAATGCAGGCCCATCTGCTTGGGTATCATGCGCATGGCATGGGTGGCATCTTTAAAGACCGGATCGTCGAGAAGCTCAACATCCCCGACGGGTTCAGGGTTGAGGCCGGAGTTGCGATCGGGACGCTGACGGATAAATCCGTTCTTCCCGAGGATCTGGCGGAACGGGAGGTGCCGAGCAATCGCGTGCCCCTGGCGGACGTCGCCTTCGAAGGTCGCTTCACTGGCAAGGCCGACTAAAACTTGGGCGGCTTGGCCGCATAAAGAAAAAGCCCGGTAGCGATGCCGGGCTTTATTCATTTTGGTCGTTTCAGCTTATGCAGCGCTGGAAATCCAGGCAGAAAGCGCCGTCTTGGGAGCGGCGCCGACCTTGATGTCAGCCACTTCACCGCTTTTGAAAATGGCAAGCGTAGGAATGGAGCGGACGCCGAACTGGGCGGCGAGCTCTGGGTTTTCGTCGATGTTAAGCTTTGCGACCTTGACCTTGCCGGCCAGTTCAGAGGAGATTTCCTCAAGGCTCGGCGCGATCATTTTGCACGGGCCGCACCATTCTGCCCAGAAATCCACCACAACGGGTTCGGCGGATTCAAGCACTTCGGACTGGAAGTTTGCGGCGTCGACTTTTACGGTAGCCATATCTGGCTCTCCTTTCAGATAAACTTTTCCGTTATCGATGTGATGCGGGAGCGTCGAAATTTCAATGCCCCGGTATCTCACTTTGTCTTTATTGCGGCAAGGGCATCTCTCATCGCATCGTTGCCAACCTCTATAAAGGCAGCATTTTCCGTATAAATCAGCGCACAGACAAATTCCTTGCCTGGGTAAAGCGGCGCAAGGATTTCGCGGTAGATTGCGAGCTGCGCGATATGGGCAAAGGGTATTTCGTTCGCGCTGCGCGGCGGGACACGGTTTGTCTTGTAATCGACCAGAATGACCTTCTCACCGTCTACTGCCAGACGATCGATGCGACCGGAAACGGCAAATTGCTGGCGACCGAGGATCATCGTTCCCATGATCGAAACTTCTGCGCGGCTATTGGCCGAGAAGGCCTGCTGCACCGCCGGTTCGGCTATGACGCGCAGAACGGCTGCCACCAATCGTTCGCGCTCCTTCGTTGGCCAAAACCGCGCCGCCCTTTCTGCGTAACGCCGCGCTGCCTCTTCCCGCTCGGCTTCCGGCAAATCCGGGAGCGCCTGCAACATGCGATGGACCAGCCGTCCACGTTGCAGGGCAAGTGACGAGACATCGGCCTTTTCGCCGAACAGGGGCGAGCGCACCGCCAGATCATCCGCACCGTCATCGATGATGGTGCCGGCACCGGAAGGGCTGAGCGGCCTTGGCAGGGAAGGCAGCGCAGGCAGCGGTTCAAGAAGGCCGGCAGGAAGCGCATCACCTTCCTGCAGCGCGGGTTCCACCACTTTGCGCGGCGCAGGCGCGGAGCGTGCTTCAGACTTCCGCCAGACAAGCCCCTGCCACTCCTCGCCGTCGGCTCTGAAAAGCTCCGGCCTGCAATGGTCATCATTGTTGGCAAGTGCCGCCTTGACAATGGCGTGCCAGCATTCCGGATTGTCTTTCTGACCACGGTAGCCGCACACGACAAGGTGATCTGCAGCACGCGTCATGGCCACATAAAGCAGCCGTCGATATTCGTCCTCGGCGGCCGTTTTCAATCGCTCGTCGTCGGCGCGAATGAGATGATTGGAGAACCCGCTGCCCGGCAGCCAGACCGGAAAGGCGTCGGCGTCAGTTTCAACGAAACGCAGTTTCGGGACATGGCTATGGTTGAAGGCCTTCGATCCGCCATCAACGATGAAGACCACAGGCGCCTCAAGGCCTTTTGAGGCATGTACGGTCATGATGCGAACTTCGCCGCGATCCTTGTCCTGCTCGCGCTTCACCTCTGGGGAATCGGTTTCCAGAACGGAGAGAAAGGCCTGAAGGCCAGGCAGTCCCGTTCTTTCGTGATCGAGCGCGAAGGAGAGGAACTCATCCAGAACGTCGCTCGCCTCGTTGCCGAGTCTTCCGAGGAACTTCTTACGTCCATCATGCAGGGTGAGAACCGCCGCAAAGAAGTCATGTACCGTTGCTGTCTTCGACAGGGCGATGAAGCCTTCGAGCTTGGCGGCAACATCCGCAAGCGCGCTGTTCTCCTCTCGGGAGAGGACTTGCAGCCTTTTCCAGACGCTCTCCGTCTCAGACCGCGTCGCGGCAATGTCAAAAACGTCGTCTTCCGTGAGGTTGAAGAGCGGGCTTTTCAGCAGCGCAGCCAGCGAAAGATCATCTTCAGGCAGCACGACGAAATGGCCAAGCGCCAGGAGGTCCTGGACGGCAATGTGGTCGGTCAAGCGAAGACGGTCAGCACCCGCAACGGGAATATTCTTGCGACGCTTCAACTCGCGGGTCAGGGCATTGACGAAGGCATGACGTTTTCTCACCAGAACCAGAATGTCGCCGGGTTCAACGGCGCGCTCCACGCCCTTCTCAATGATGGTTTCTCGTCCGATCATGTCGGCGATGCGGGCCGCAATGCGGCGCGCGACGATGGTAGCGGGGGCACTTTCCCGCAATGCATCAAAGGGTGCCGTCCAGTCCTCTTCATCCTCCGTGGTCTCGGGCGCCACCATATCCCACACCTCTACCGTGCCGGGATGTCCCGCGCGGTTCGATCTGTGTTCCACCGGCTCGTTGTCCGCACTGAGGCCACTCGCGTTTTTCGGATCGGAGAAAACCTGATCAACCGCGGCAAGGACATCCTCCGTCGAGCGGAACGATAGCGGCAGGCGAATGCGGTGAAACGCCTGCTCGACCGCGTCGACACGCCTCTTGGTCTCGTCGCGTTCCTGCGAGAAGCGTTCCGGCCTTGCGCCCTGAAAAGAGTAGATCGACTGCTTTTCATCGCCCACGGCAAACAGCGTGCGACGCCCCATGCGGGCGCTTTCACCGGTAAAAAAATCCGCTGCGAGCGACTGGATGATCGACCATTGCACCGGGCTTGTGTCCTGCGCTTCGTCAACGAGAATATGGTCGATGCCCTGATCGAGCTTGTAGTGAACCCAGGCGCCGGCCGTATCCCGATTGAGCAGATTGGCGGCGCGCTCGATCAGGTCCTCGAAATCGAGCTGGCTTCGTTGCTTTTTCAGATCCTCAAAATCGCCGATCAACCGTTCGGCCAGCACGAGCGCGCTCTTGGTTGCGCCCAGCATCCGCACCAGCCGGTACCGGTCGCGACAGGCAACCACGTGGTCCCGCGCCAGAGTCAGGGCATCAACGAGATCCGGCGCGGATTTCTGCATCGCCTTGTTGATGACATAGGGATCCGACTTTTTTTCGCCCTTTGCCGTCAGCAGCGCCGCCTCGACGAATTCCATCCGCCGGAGGGGATCGGTCTGACGCCTGGCTTCTCTCAAAGCGTAAGCAACCTCAATGACACGGGAGCCGCCAACCTCGTCCGCAAGCGTGAGGTAGGTGTCGAGCGTCAGTCCGGAAAGACCCGGAAGCGGCCAGAAGGCGGCAGCTGCGCTTTGCTCGGTTTCGCCAGCGGCGATCTGCATGTCCTGTCTCAGGCGAGCGTCGAGCCCGCCTGAGCGTTGCGCCTCCAGAAGAAAGCCGCGCAGCGCACTGCGATTGGCGATGATGGCGGAGAGCAGCGCCTCCAGCCCGCTTTCGTCAGCGATATCAAGGACATAGGCAAGCGACTGCGCGAGCGCGGTATCGCCGCCGGAGGAAACAGCCGTGAGAAGGGAACGCCGTGCCTCGGCCAGAAGCGTGGTCGCGGCGCGGTCATCAAGGACGGAGAAATGGCCAGCGACATTCGCCTCCAGCGGAAACTGGTGCAGCAGGGCTTCACAAAAGGCATGGATGGTCTGGATTTTAAGGCCACCCGGCGTCTCCAGCGCCTTTGCAAACAGCCGCCTTGCTTCCGCGAGTTTGATGCGATCCGGCACACGGCCCTCGATCGCCGTAATACGGTCCTTGAGGTCGGAATCCGGCAAAGTCACCCATTCCGCCAGCCGGTCGAAGACGCGGCTCGACATTTCCGAGGCCGCGGCCTTGGTATAGGTGAGGCAGAGTATGGCTGCTGGACGGCACCCTGCAAGCAGCAAGCGAATGACCCGCTGGGTCAGCACATGGGTCTTCCCGGATCCGGCATTGGCCGACACCCAGGCGGAGCTGGAAGGGTCGGAGGCAAGCCGCTGCCGCGCGCTGGTCCAGTCGATCCAGCTTTCGGGCGTATCGGCGGCGGGGCCGGCGTCAAGGGGATCAATCGTCATCGCCATCTCCCGGTTCTGCCGTTGACCATTCCGAGACACGGGCGAGGTGATCATATTCGCCGCCGTAGGATTGCTGCTCTTCCGGCACCAGGCGTGAGGCAAAGCCATTTTCGCCCTCGCGGAGTGAGCGGACAAATTTCGCTAATTGCTCGATCGATTCCGTTGCCAGCTCGACAGCTGACTTTGGTGGCCTTTTGCCGCTGCGGCTGGAATGTTCATTATTGACCTGATCGGGAAAAAAGCGGTCGCCCGGCCGCAACCGCACATAAATGAGATTTTCAGGCGTTGGTGATCCCGCTTCTCGGAAGGCCCCGCGCATGAGTGCTGCGGCTTCCAGCGCAAGCTGCGGATCAAGCAGCGCGCGCGCCTGATTGACCGATGGGGCAAGGCCCGTCTTGTAGTCGATGATATCCGCCTGACCGCTGGTCTTGATATCAATGCGGTCGGCGACGCCCGTGAGCCTTATTCCTGCCTCCGGAACTTCCTGCCCAGCCCGCGCCTCGAAAAAACTGCGTCGAACGGAGGGATGCCGTTCCTTTTCCCAGTCGATGAAGGCGCGGGCAACCGCCGCGAAACGCGGTCGCCAGATGACGTCGACATGGGGAGGCAGGTTCTCTGCATCGAAGCATTCGTCGAGAATGCGCTGCATCGCGTCGAGTGACGCCGGGGTACCAGGCACATGAGCCTCACGCGAGTAACGCTCAATGATCCGATGATAAAGGGTCCCGCGATCTGCGGCATTGGGATCCCGGTTAAAGGGTTCCAGCGGATCGAGCCGGAGGATGCGCCGGGCGTAGATCGAATAGGGATCGCGCCGCAGGCGGCCCACTTCGCTGAAGGAATAACGCGTCGGTTGCAACGCGGCCGGCGGTTTGGGGGCGGGACGTTTGGCAGGCTCCTGCTCGATGCTCTCGTCCATCAGGCCTGCCCAGTGGCGATAGGTCTCGCCGCGGTTTCTGAGACGTTCTGCGAAATCCTCGCCGCCTAGCGCCAGAAGCCGCTGCAGCCAGCGCGAGGCCACGGCGGGCGTCGAGCCCTGCCTCAGCGCCCGGGTGTAAAAGATTTGCCTTGTGCCGTTCGCCATTTCGAAATCATGCGCCAGCTGCCCAATGCGCCGCTCCGGAGGTTCCAGCCCGATCGCTGTCTTCATGCTTCGGGAAAGAAAGGGATTGTTGGCAGTCTGACCGGGCCAGAGCCCCTCGTTGAGGCCACCGATGACAACGGTGTCAACGCTTAGAAGGCGTGCCTCAAGGGCACCGAAGATGAATACGCGCGGATGTCGCATCGATCGTGGCTTGATCGATTCGCCTGCCACGAGGGCAGCAAAAATATCGATCCATTGCGGCCCGTCCGCATCGAGGATGTCGCCACTTTCCATCAACTCGGCAAGCAGGCTGGAGAGCTTGTCGCCTGCTTCTCCGGACCAAAGGGCCGAAAGATCGTTGGCGTCATCAGCGCAGATGGCTTCCATAACGCGGCCTGTCCGGGCAGCCCAATCGGAGAGTGGCAGCTTGTCGGTAAAGGCTCGGCCGGAGCGATCACGCCGAACAAAGGCGGAAGACAGCGGCTCGGTGGCATTCGCGATGCGCCGGGCAAGATCGCGGGCCAAATCGACGCTTGCCTCCGGCAGCGCAAGCCGCCAGGCGGGCGGGTGCCGATCGTCGCTTTGCGCCATAAGTTGCGCATCGAGAACAGCTTCGAGATTGCCAATTTCCGTTTCGACGCGACCGCCGCGCAGCGCGATCAACTCCAGCGCCTTTGACGCTGCGACAAAAGCATCGTCGGAAAGACCGAAGCGGGCGAGGGGATGCTTCAAGAGCGAAATGATCGGCACCGGGTCACCGGGCCTGAGGATCGCTTCGAGCGCCAGTTGGGTCAGCCCAGCCTGCGGTGTTGCCGAGAGTGGCGTACCGGCTGAATCGTCGGCCTCGATGCCAAAGCGCTGCAACTCCGTCGCCACGCGCCGGGCAAGACCGCGGTCAGGCGTGATCAGCGCCGCTTGCGATGGTCGCCCGGCGCCCGGCGCCTGTAATGCCAACCGCAAGGCGACAGCGATGGCGGTCGCCTCTTCGCGCTCATTGGCGGCTTCTATCAGTGTCGCGTTCTCAAAAGCGCCGTGAATAAAGCCTGCGGGCCGTTCCTCGCGCCAGCGGTTCCAGTCGCTCGTGGACTTGGCGGGTGCCAGCGCGGCGGAGAATACCGCAGACCGTTTTTCAAGATCGTGGTCGAGCATGCCGATCTGAACGACATCGTCCCGGACAATGCCCAGCTTCTGCAAAAGCATGTAAAGTCCATATTGCGAATGCGTTCGGCTGGACGGATCGGTCGGGTCTTCGGCGATCGCCTGCCATTGCTCTTCTGGCATGGCGAGATCGAGCCCGGGAAGCACGACGGTACCTTGGGGCAGGGCGGCGACGGCGGCGATGAGATCGGCAGCGGCGGGGATGGAGCCGGTGGAGCCAGCGACGATGATCGGCCCCGTATTCGGCAGGTTTGTCAGCCGGTTCGCTTCGGCCCTGAGAATAGCGTTGCGATGTCTGCCGGCCGAAGAACGGTTGAGTTCGGAAAGCCGCGCAGGCCAGAAGACACTCGCGATCTTCAGGAAATCCGCGGTCAGCTGCCACCACTGGGCATGCTCGCCGGTATCGAGGTGCTGAAGCGCTTCCCAATCCTTTTCTTCCGTATCCATCGCATCGATAACCTCGCCGAGCGCGCGCGCGAGCCAGATGGCATCGGCGGGGCTCGCGGGAGCGACGAGCGGCGAATCCGAGTGGATCGCCCGGATAGCGTCAGGCAGGCTGTTGCGCCAGGCGAGGATGAGGCGCGCCAACTCGATCAGCCGGCCGGTGCCGGAAATCGGCGGCGCCAGATCCATGATCTCAGGATTTTCGATATCGAAAAACCCGCTATCGTCGTCCGTTTCCCCAAGGGGGCGGATCAACGGCAGGATGGCGGATCGGCCTCCCAGCAGATCAACAAATTCGGATCGCAATACACGGGCGGAGCGCCGTGTCGGCACATAGATCGTCACCCTCGCGAGCGAAAGCGGATCGGCAGCGTCATATAGATAGTCGGCTGTCAATGTCCCCTCGCAGAGCGTTTCTGCGAGCGTTCTGAGGAACGGGGTTCCCGCAGCGATCGTCAGCACGCGTCTTGCGTGGTGGGAGACCGTCATGCAGAGCGCTTTTCCGTGAATTGCCGGATGATGCCTTCGGCATCATCAATCGCGTCGGGCGTGCCGACGGTAATCCAGTGTCCATCAAGAGAAAGGCCGAAGAGCCGATCTTTTTCAATGGCGCGATCAAAATAGATATTGAGGTTGAAGGCGTCGTCAGGGGCATCGTCCAGGAGACGCGAATTCATGGCGATGGCACCTGCATAAACAACGGGAAACGGATCGCGATCGCGATAGCGTGTCAGCTTTCCATCATCTGCGAGGTTAAAATCCTTCTTTCCGTTGTGGCCGGTGGTACGGTCCATGTCAACGCAGAGGAGCGCCATGTCCATGCGCGTCGGATCGAAAAAATGTGCTAACCGGCGCAGGTTGCTGACCGCATTCGGCATTTCGCCGATCCAGAAAAGGTCGGCATTCATGACGAAGACGGGGCCGGGTTCCAGAAGCTTCAGGCCTTTGGCAAGCCCGCCGCCGGAATTCATCAACTGCGACCGCTCGTCAGAAATCAGGATTTTGACATCCGAGCGGGCCCCCAGATGGGCAATCATCTGGTCGGCATGGTGGTGAACGTTCACCACGACGGTTTCGACGCCAGCTTCCACAAGGGAGTCGAGAGCATAGTCGATCATTGGCTTGCCGGCGATTCTCACGAGCGGCTTAGGGATCGTATCCGTAATCGGCCGCATGCGCGTGCCCAGCCCGGCAGCCAGCACCATCGCGTTTTTGATCGTCATCCTGCTCAACCGTGTTCGTCGTTAAAATCCATGCCCATGCGAATGCACCACTGCTTAAGCGGCGCCAGCTCGGGATGCGACAGCGCTGCATGAAGATAGCGGAACGTCCGCGGCATATGCTTCATATAGCCCGGTTTTCCGTCCCGTTCCAACAGCCGCACCCAGATGCCGGCGAGTTTGCAGTTGCGCTGCGCCGACATGATGGCAAAAGCCCTGAGGAACGTGGCTTCGTCGAACGAAGCCACCGTTTTTCTTCGGTTCATATAATGGGAGAGCAGGCGTGCCTGCAGTTCCGGAGAGATGCTGACCCGCGCATCCTGAACGATGGAAGCGAGATCGTAAGCGGTGGGGCCAATCATCGCGTCCTGGAAATCGATCAGACCGACCCGCCGGACTCCCTCATTCCGGGCCTGCCAGAGAATGTTTGGAGAGTGGAAATCACGCAGCAGAAGCCCTGTTTCGCAGCCGCCAAGCGAATCGATCAGGCCGTCCCAGATCGCGTTGTACTCCTGTTTCTCGCTATCGGTCAGTGGCTTGCCGCGCTTGTGCGGCAGGTACCATTCCACGAGAAGCGAGACTTCTATCTTGATCGCCTCGCGGTCAAACGGCGGAACTTCGTAGGTGCCGCCGTCGCGCATCGGCAGCAAGTTCGGCGGCGGCGTCTGGTGAAGAGCGGCGAGACAGGCGACACTTTGAAGATAACGCTCCTCAATCGGCGTGCCATCGGAAGCAAGCACGCCCTCCCGTCCGAGATCCTCAAGCAGGAGAATGCCCTGATCCAAATCGACGGCAAGGATGTCCGGGGCGCAAAACCCCATGTCTTTCAGATAATCGCCTATTGCAACGAAGGGGCGGGCATCCTGGGCGAGGTGCGCAATTTCCGCATAGGTTTTGCCGTCCGCAACGATCGCGCCTCTCATCGGGCGCCGCCAGTCCATCAGGATCAGATCCGCTCCATCAGCGGAGATCGTCTCATAGGCCCGGGTGGAAGCATCACCGCTGAGAAAGCGGCGAGCGGCGTCCGCCCTACCATGATCGCCTAAGAATTTCCGAATTGCGAAGACACGGTCGAGCCGGCTTCGCGCTTGCGCCGGCGCTTCGATCGTCGCAAGGCGACCGTTGCCAGCATGTGTCAGCCGCAGGAGAATGGTCTGCTGGGCCGGCAGAACCTCGGCGGCGATGTCCGGCCACTCGATCAGGCAGATGCCGTCCTCCAGCATCTCGTCTATTCCCAGCTCGTCCAGTTCTGACACGTCGGAGAGACGGTAGAGATCGAGATGGGCGACAGGAATGCGGGCGTCATAGGTCTGAATAAGGGTGAAGGTGGGACTGGGAACCTCAAGGTTGGGCTCATCGGCCATTGCCCGGATGAAGGCGCGGGCGAGTGTCGATTTGCCGGCGCCGAGATCGCCGATCAGAGCGAGGCAATCGCCGGGTTTGAGAGCCAGCGCCAAGTCTTCACCCAGCCTGATGGTGTCCTTTTCTCCCTCAAGGGAGATGGTGATCGGCGAGGTGTCTTCACTCATTCTGCGGCGATGGAATGCGGCCGGGTGGCGGAAGGGATACGGCAGGTCACGATGGTGCCGTTGCCGGGGCGGCTGTCGATGCTGACTGTGCCGTGGTGCAGGCTGACAAAGCTTTCGACAATGGAGAGGCCAAGGCCCGCCCCCGTGCGCCGCCCGCCGTTGCCGCGTGTCGAGAAGCGGTCAAAGACCGTTTTCAACATGTCCTCGGGGATACCCGGACCCTTGTCGGCCACGGAGAAGACGAAGTCGCCTTCGCTGCGCTGGCAGGAGAGCTGGACCGAAGAGCCCTCCGGCGCGAAATTGATCGCATTGGTCAGCAGCTTGATGAGGATTTGCTTCAGCCGCTGGTGATCGGCTACCAGACTGCCGAGATGGGCGGGTGCAACGATTTCGAGCGAAATGCCGCTTTCCTGCAGGCGGTCGGCGATTTGCACCGACACATCGTCTAGCAGCTCGTTCAGGTCATTATCCGAATAATTGAGCTGCATGATGCCGGCATCGACGGTCGCCAGATCGAGGATGTCGTTGACGATGGTCAGGAGGACCGAGGATGAGGTGGAAATATGATCGAGATATTCCGCCTGCCGCTCCGTCAATTCGCCAATCCCGGGCGTCTTCAGAAGATCGGTGAAGCCGATGATGTTGGTCAACGGCGAGCGAAGCTCATAGGAAACATGTTGGACGAAATCGTTCTTCAGTTCGTCGGCCTTCAGCAGCGCGTCGTTCTTTTCCTTGAGCGCGCGCTCGGCGCGCACGCTGTCGGTCATGTTGACGAAGGTCAGCATGGTCTGCGCATCGGGAAGCGGGATGATGGCATAATCAAGCACGAGCCCGGAAAGCAGTTCCAGCGTTCCCTGTCGGGAAGGCCGCGCATCGTCGAAGCTGGTGATGAATTGGCTGAAGGAGCGCCAGCCGTCCGGCCCGTCGTAAGATGGCGCACAGGCGGTCTCTATGGCGCGGATATGGGTGCCGGTTTCCGCCTGTTCCGCCGTCACGCCCCAGAGCGCCCGGAATGCCGGGTTTGACAGCCGGATGCGTCCATCCGCACCGAACACGGCGACACCTTCGGCAAGATGATCGATGGTTTCGCCCTGCACCTTGACCAAGGTGTTGTAGCGCATCTGTAGATCGACCTGTTCGGTCAGATTTTCGAAGACCCATGTCGCGCCGCCCTGCGGATGGGCTGTGGCGATGACGCGCAGCGTCTGTCCGTTCGGCAGATGCCAGAGGTCAGTCTTGGTATCGAGCGACCGATAAACGGAGAGCGCCGTTTCCTTCCAGTTCTTCCAGTTCAACTGCTCCGGCAACTTGCCGGCGGTGCGCAGCCTGTCGAGAAGCTCGGAATTATCGGGGCCGGACTCCAGGAACACGAGATCGAAGCCCCAGAGAGTGGCGAATGCCTGATTGTAGAACTGCAGCCGCTGCCGTCCGTCGAAAATGGCGACTGGCGTTGCCAGATGATCGAGCGTCTCCGCGTGGCTTTTCAGGACACGCTTCAGTTCCTCGCTGATGGTCTCGGCTTCCGTCGCATCAATCGCGATGCCAGCCGAGCCACCGGCTGTCTTGATATCGACGACGTCGAAGAAGCTGCGGTTACCGGACACCACCGTTGAAATCCGGTCGTGATAGGGAGATTCAGGCGTCGCCGTGGCGCGAATCTTCTGGCGCGTCACGGTGCTCAGCAATTCGCGCTTTTCCTGAACGGCCTGGGCCGCGTTGCGCGCATCCACCGCCTGGGCATAGGCGTGGTTCACCCAGATAAGTTCACCGTCCCCATTTCGCCGCCACACGGGCTGTTCGATGGAATCGAGAAGCTCCTGAAAGGTGGAGACCGAAGCGATAAGGCGCTCGCGCTCCACCTGCAATTCGGCAAGTTCCGCGCGCAGATTGTTGAGCGCGATGAAGCGTGCAAAGGCGTTGCCGCCTGAGACCCGGCCTTGCACTTCGACCACTTCGCCGCGCTGCGTTTCGATGGTGAGGTCGAAACTCTGGGCGTGGCTGCGGAGCTTCTCGATTGATTTTTCAAGCTGGCTTGCGGATGCCGGTTTCAGCCAGCGGCCAAAGGCGAGGAAATCATGATCCGCCTGCGGCACCCCTGTCTCAGCCGGCAACTGGCCGAGAAATTCCGGGCGGCTGTCTGCGCCATCCCAGATAACGATGCGGCGGCTCTTGTCGGAGATCAGCGCTTCGTATTTTGCGATCTTATGGTGGGATTGTGCCAGTGCCTGACGGTACTCGCTACTTTCCGCCTCGATATTGCCGCGCTGGCGCACGAGCCAGACGACGGAAAACAGCGTCGCGGAGATCATGCCGACAAAAAGCGAATAGGTGATTGTTTCTCCGGACGAGAATAGCCGCGCTCCCGTCTTTGCCACCAGCCCATCCTGGGCCATTGCAGCGGTCGCCGAGCCGGTGAGAACGGTTCCCGACAGCAGGAGGTGCATGCGTGAGAATCCAGAACGGATGACGTGGATTGCCAGCCGGCATCGCGCGAAGACATTCGCAGGATTGGTCGTGGCCGGTGTGCGGTCCGGAAAGGCGCGAAAACGCGCTAACGCCTGCGCGCCCAGTGTCACGCCCGCATGCGTGTTTTCAACGCGTTGAACTACCTGCTTGCGCAGATCCGAATTGTGAACCGTCATCCCCGGTCTGTCTCCGTCCTATGTGCCGCATCTTCGACAAGACATCCCATTTCGTCCCCGCCGCCCTTTGGCGTGTCCGAATCAAGTCTGATGACAATACCGCCTTCATAAATCTGCGGGAAGGGAGCGCGCAAAAAAGATGCCGCGCGCTTTGTCAAGCGCACGGCATCTAGATATTGTGTAATATCGGTGGATATTAACTATGAAATTAATATCTGTAGTGTTCAGCCTTGAACGGGCCCTGCTTCGAGACGCCGATATAATCTGCCTGCACATCCGAAAGTTCGGTTAGACGCACGCCAAGCTTTTCAAGATGAAGGCGCGCAACCTTCTCGTCGAGGTGCTTGGGCAGCACGTAAACGTCGTTCTTGTACTCACCCTGCTTGGTAAAGAGCTCGATCTGGCCCAGAACCTGGTTGGTGAAGGAAGCCGACATGACGAAAGACGGGTGGCCGGTCGCGTTACCGAGGTTCAGCAGGCGGCCTTCCGACAGCAGGATGATGCGGTTGCCCTTTGGGAACTCGATCATGTCGACCTGCGGCTTGATGTTCGTCCACTTCAGGTTACGCAGCGAAGCGACCTGAATTTCATTGTCGAAATGGCCGATATTGCCGACGATCGCCATATCCTTCATCTCGCGCATATGCTCGATGCGGATGACGTCCTTGTTGCCGGTCGTGGTGATAAAGATATCAGCGGAAGAGACGACGTCTTCCAGGCGAACGACCTCAAAACCGTCCATGGCGGCCTGAAGTGCGCAGATCGGGTCGATTTCGGTCACCTTCACACGGGCGCCAGCGCCCTGCAACGAAGCGGCCGAACCCTTGCCAACATCGCCGTAACCGCAGACGACGGCAACCTTGCCGGCCATCATCACGTCGGTTGCGCGGCGAATACCGTCAACCAGCGACTCTTTGCAGCCGTATTTGTTGTCGAACTTCGACTTGGTGACGCTGTCGTTGACGTTGATCGCCGGGAAGGGCAGCAGGCCCTTCTTGCTGAGATCATAGAGGCGGTGAACGCCGGTCGTCGTTTCTTCGGTCACACCCTTCAGGGCGTCGCGCTGCTTGGTAAACCAACCCGGCGAAGCCTTCAGACGCTTGTTGATCTGCGCGAAGAGAATTTCCTCTTCTTCCGAACCGGGATTGGACAGAACGTCCTCACCGGCTTCAGCGCGTGCGCCGAGCAGGATGTACATGGTGGCGTCGCCGCCATCATCAAGGATCATGTTGGAGAGACCGCCATCGGTCCACTGGAAGATCTTGTCGGTGTACTCCCAATATTCCGTCAGGCTCTCGCCCTTCACGGCAAACACGGGAATGCCAGCCGCCGCGATGGCTGCCGCCGCGTGGTCCTGAGTCGAGAAAATATTGCAGGAAGCCCAACGGATATCGGCGCCGAGTTCCTTCAGTGTCTCGATGAGAACGCCTGTCTGGATCGTCATGTGAAGCGAACCGGAGATGCGGGCACCCTTCAGCGGCTTGCTTTCGCCAAATTCCTTGCGGCAGGACATCAGGCCCGGCATCTCGGTTTCGGCAATGTCCAGCTCCTTGCGGCCAAATGCGGCAAGGTTGATATCGGCGACGATGTAGTCCTTCTCAAGGCTCATGAAGTTCTCCAGATCAGAAGCGCCACGCGTTGCCGCACGGCTTTTTAACGTAGCAGCGGTTTAGCAGGCCACGAACGATCTGGCAATGATGATATAAAGAAGTCTTTATGTCTTTATATGGTTTCGGTTCAGGCTTCTTCGCCGAAGCGGTCGGCGACAAGCGCCTCAAGCGCCGCCAGCGCCTCTTCCGCCTGATTGCCGCTTGCCTCGACATAGACGCTGCAGCCGGGGCTTGCCGCCAGCATCATCAGGCCCATGATGGAGGTGCCGCCAACCGTCATACCGTCCTTGGATACGGTGATTGTCGCGTCGAAACCCTCGACCATCTGCACGAATTTTGCGGACGCACGAGCGTGCAGGCCACGTTTATTGATGATCGGTAGTTCCCGGGAGAGTGGCGACATGGGCTGACTTCTTACTTACCGCTCAAGACACGGCTGGCGACGTTGATGTATTTGCGGCCAGCCTCGGAAGCGTCCTGAAGGGCCTTGTCCATATTATCTTCGCTGCGAACGCCTGCAAGCTTGATCAGCATCGGAAGATTGACGCCGGCAATAACTTCGACATTGCCGTTATTCATCACTGAAATCGCGAGGTTGGACGGCGTGCCGCCGAACATGTCGGTCAGGATGATGACGCCATTGCCATCATTGGCGCGCGCTACGGCATCGATGATATCCTGCCGGCGTTGATCCATGTCATCTTCGGGACCGATACAAACCGTCTCGATCAATTTCTGGGGACCGACGACATGCTCCAACGCATGACGAAACTCCTCAGCCAGCTTGCCATGGGTGACAAGCACTAGTCCGATCATGAAATGCTCCCTTGCACACGCACTCTCATTGCCGACTATCGCAACGCGGCAATCCTGTCCATTGGTGGGATTTCATCTTGATGAGGAAAATACGAATCGCAAGCCTAAAATCGCCTGAATTGCAGTCACTTCACATTCGTCTTGAAAAGATTCTGAGCAAGTGCAGCAAATTTTCCATAGGGCGTCAGGCTGGAAAGCGGAATACGCAGAAGCGGAAGATGCCCGCCACAGGGCAGGGGCAGAACCTCGTCATCGTCAGGAAGTCTTGGATTTGTGGGCGAAAGAACCGATGTCACGGCAAAATGCAGTGGCGCACACGCGATGCTTTTTAGCGACACAATGCCACTGCCGCGCAATTCCAGCAGGCCAGCGATCGTTTCCGACCGCTCGGCCATGATTGTTTCGCCATCGCGATACACGAAAATCTGATCGTCTGCGATCAGCGCGGCGGGCAAACCGCACCGTTCCGCCTCGGTCAGAAAACTGAAGGCCAGCTCGCTTTTGCCGCTGCCGGAGGGGCCCGTGAATAGGATTCCGGTATTCTGGATAGCGATGGCAGTGGCGTGCAGGTTGAAGCGTTCAACGTTCATGAGTTTCGGCCGCCGGCAGCGACAGGGTGAAGCGAGCACCCGAGATCACGCCGTATTTGTCGACGACGTTTTCGGCCCGCAGGCTACCGCCATGGGCTTCCGCAATCTGGCGGCTGATGGACAGGCCGAGACCGGAATTTTGGCCGAAACCTTCGCTTGCCGGTCGGTCGGTGTAGAAGCGCTCAAAAATCCGGTCGATATCTTCCGCCTGGATGCCGGGTCCGTTGTCTTCCACCTGAACGATGCAGCGGTCCCGATGGCGGGAAAGGCGTACGTTAATATGACCGCTGTCTTCGGCAACGAAGGAGCGCGCATTCTCGATGAGGTTTGTCACGATCTGTCCGATGCGCAGATCATGACCATTCACCACGAAGGAGGTTTTCGCACCGGCCTTCCGGTCGACAACGTAGTCGATCTTCACCGTTTTCTTTTTGGTGCTGATCTGGCGGGATATATCCACCAGACCCTTCATCAGCACGTCGAGATCAACCGGCGAGGCATCGGCGCGCGCCAGTTCCGCATCGAGCCGCGACGCGTCTGAGATATCGCTGATCAGGCGGTCGAGGCGGCGCACATCATGGAAAATGATCTCGGTCAGGCGCTGTTTCGACTCTTCTGTCTTCGCTCGCGGCAGGGTCTCAACGGCGCTGCGCAGCGACGTCAGCGGATTCTTGAGTTCATGGCTAACATCGGCGGCGAAACTCTCGATGGCGTCGATCCGGTCGTAGAGCGCCGTCGTCATTTCGCGCAGCGCGATCGAAAGATTGCCTATCTCATCCTGGCGGGCAGAGAAATCGGGGATTTCTTCACGTGTTCTCGCGCCGCGCCGCACGCGGATGGCCGCCGCAGAAAGACGCCTGAGCGGTGTGGCGATGGTGGATGACAGGAGCAGCGACAGCACGATGTTGACGAGCGTTGCAATGCCGAAGACGCGCATGATGGCAAGGCGCTCGGCATGCACGATCTTGTCGATATCACCCGCCTGCGTCGAGAGCAGCAAAACGCCGAGCACCGCGCGGAAACGCTGCACCGGCACGGCGACCGACACGATAAGCTCGCCTTTTTCGGTGACGCGCACGACCGCGCCGCGGACGCCGGTCAGCGCGTTCATGACTTCGGGGTAGATCGAGCCATCGCCGCCGGGCGCTTCCTTATATTGCGGCAGGCTGCTCGGCTGCAGCATGCGGTTGAACATGCTGGTAAACCATTCGCCCCATGTCTGCGTCTCCGGCGTGACCGGTGGCAGATCGAAGCGCAGGACCTGGCCGCGCGAATAAAGATGGCGCGAGTCGAGCAGCAGATTGGCGTCGGCATCGAATAGCCGCGCGCGGGTCCGCGTCGGCGAAATCAGCCGCCGCAGGACCGGCGCCACACGCTCGGGATTGATCGGGAAGCTCAAATCCTCGTCATTGGGGGCAGGGGTAATGCTCTGACCTGCCTGCAACTCGAGCAGCTTTTCCGGATTGATGGTAATCGAGTTGGTATCGACCGAGGCGGAAGCGGAGACCGCGCCAGCGATGATTTCACCCTGTGTCAGAAGACTTTCCACACGCGCGTCGATCAGTCCTTCGCGGAACTGGTTGAGGTAGAGAATGCCGCCGACCAGAACCACCGTCGCCGCCACATTGAAAAACAGGATACGGCGTGTAAGGCTCGAAAACACCGCATTGCCGAAAATACGCCGGACGATCGTCAGCGGATGGATACGATGGCGGCGTTCGCTGCCGCGATCTTCGGCATCGTCACTGTCCGAGACGTTTTCCGGCGTTTTCTTCAACACGTATTCAAGTCCTTACCGCCCCGGATCGAGCGGTCCCCTCAGCGTGAGTCGGCTCGTTCAAGCCGCTTCGCGGAAGCGATATCCTACGCCATAAAGCGTTTCAATCATATCGAAGTCGCCATCGACCAGTTTGAACTTCTTGCGAAGGCGCTTGATGTGGCTGTCGATGGTACGGTCGTCGACATAGACCTGTTCGTCATAAGCGGCATCCATCAGCGCGTCGCGGCTTTTGACAACGCCTGGCCGCTGCGCCAGCGAATGCAGGATGAGGAATTCGGTCACCGTGAGCGTCACCGGCTCACCCTTCCAGGTGCAGGTGTGACGCTCCTGGTCCATGGCGAGTTGCCCGCGTTCCAGCGTGCGCGCCTGCTGGTCTGCAGTCGGTTTCAGCACGCTGCCGGTTGCAGCGGATGCTTCGCGGCTGCTGGCGCGGCGAAGGATCGCCTTGACGCGCTCCACCAGAAGGCGCTGCGAGAAGGGCTTGGTGATGAAATCGTCCGCGCCCATCTTCAGGCCGAACAATTCGTCGATCTCTTCATCCTTGGAGGTGAGGAAGATAACCGGCAGATCCGATTTCTGGCGAAGGCGCCGCAGAAGCTCCATGCCGTCCATGCGTGGCATCTTGATGTCAAAAATGGCGAGCTGCGGCGGACGGGCAATCAACCCGTCGAGCGCGGAAGCCCCATCCGTATACGTTTCGACCCGGTAGCCCTCGGCTTCAAGCGCGATCGATACCGAAGTCAGAATATTCCGGTCGTCGTCGACTAGCGCGATCGTCTGCATGTAGTTGGTCTCCATCGTCATTTTCTCGTAACTCCCGACATCCACCCAGCCAAGGTTGCGCGCCGCGAGCCACTCTCTTGAGTATAAAGGTGGAACAAATTGTGGCAAAGGAAAAATGGCCATGAAATCGAGGGGGCGCAGCTTCTGATTTTCACAAAAGGTCCGCAGCCGGATTTTAATGCGACTTCAACCGATTTAAAAAGAAATAAAATCTTTTAAATCGATTAATATATTGAAATCACTAAGTTTTTTAATGTCAGCCCCTTGCCTTTCCGAAAGGCGCCACGTATTTTCCGTGAAAATTTCAACGGCCTTACGTCATCAACAAGGAACGCGTCATGAACGAGATTGGGGTTCATAATCCTGCCAATGGAGTCGCAGAACTCGGACTGGGCGAGGCCTCCCGCGTCTTTTATAACCTCAATGAAGGCGAGCTATACGAGCACGCGATCCGTAATGGCGAAGCCGAACTGACCGTGGATGGAGCGTTGCGTGCCGTCACTGGCCAGCACACCGGCCGCTCGCCAAAGGACAAATTCGTCGTTCGCGATGCCTCCACCGAAGACACGATCTGGTGGGATAACAACAAGCCGCTGTCTCCGGCGCACTTCGACCTGCTGCATAAGGATATGCTGTCGCATGCCGCCGGCAAGACTCTCTATGTGCAGGACCTGATCGGCGGCGCCGATGAGGAGAACGCACTGCCGACCCGCGTCGTCACCGAGCTTGCCTGGCATTCGCTTTTCATCCGTAATCTGCTGATCCGGCCGAAGCGCGAGACGCTTGATGGCTTCAGCCAGAAGCTTACCATCATCAATCTGCCGAGCTTCAAGGCTGATCCGGTGCGCCACGGTTGCCGCACGGAAACGGTTATCGCCTGCGACCTGACCAAGGGTCTCGTTTTGATCGGTGGTACGAGCTATGCCGGCGAAAATAAGAAGTCGGTCTTCACGGTTCTGAACTACCTGTTGCCCGCCAAGGGCGTCATGCCGATGCATTGCTCGGCGAATGTCGGTCCGGAGGGCGATTCCGCCGTCTTCTTCGGCCTCTCCGGCACCGGCAAGACAACGCTGTCTGCCGATCCGGCACGCACGCTGATCGGCGATGACGAGCACGGCTGGGGCGAACATGGCATCTTCAATTTCGAGGGCGGTTGCTACGCCAAGGCGATCAAACTTTCGGCTGAAGCCGAGCCAGAAATCTACGCTGCGACCAACCGTTTCGGCACGGTTTTGGAAAACGTCGTGCTGGACGAAAACCGCGTTCCTGACTTCAACGATAACTCGCTGACGGAAAACACCCGCAGCGCTTATCCGCTGCACTTCATCCCGAATGCGTCGGAGACCGGCATTGCCGGCCATCCAAGGACGATCATCATGCTGACGGCCGACGCCTTCGGCGTGCTGCCGCCGATCGCCCGGCTGACGCCGGAGCAGGCCATGTACCACTTCCTCTCCGGTTACACCGCAAAGGTCGCCGGCACGGAAAAGGGCGTGACCGAGCCGGAAGCCACCTTCTCCACATGCTTTGGCGCACCCTTCATGCCGCGCCACCCGGCGGAATACGGCAACCTGCTGCGTGAGTTGATCGGCAAGCACGGCGTGGATTGCTGGCTCGTCAACACCGGCTGGACCGGCGGCGCTTATGGCGTCGGCAAGCGTATGCCCATCAAGGCGACGCGCGCGCTTCTGACGGCTGCTCTTTCCGGCGACCTGAAGAATGCCCAGTTCCGCACCGATGCGAATTTTGGCTTCGCCGTTCCTCAGTCGCTTGACGGTGTCGACAGCGCGATCCTCGATCCGCGTTCCACCTGGGCTGATGGTGCCGCCTACGACGCCCAGGCGAAGAAGCTGGTCTCGATGTTCGTCACGAACTTCACCAAGTTCGAAGACCATGTCGACAGCAGGGTTCGCGACGCAGCACCGGGCCTTTTGCTCGCAGCTGAATGAGTTAAGCCTCATATATGAGGAGGAGGGGAACCCGGCCTGAGCGCCGGGTTTCTTTTTGCCAGGGTGCTCTTGGTTTCCCGCTGTTTTCATTTTTTGCGTTCTGTGGCATCACGGGCGCGGAGAAAGATCATGGCCAGCGACCCGCTTTACATCAGCAACCGTATCACCATCGCCGGCTGGGAGCTGACGGAGCAATTCGTTCTGGCCGGCGGGCCGGGCGGCCAGAACGTCAACAAGGTTTCGACCGCGGTTCAGCTGTTTTTCGACATCGCCAATTCGCCATCCCTTTCGGACCGGGTGAAGGCCAATGCGCTGCGTCTCGGTGGCAGGCGCGTGTCGAAAGAGGGCGTGCTGATGATCGAGGCCAGCCGCTTTCGCAGTCAGGAGCGCAATCGTGAAGACGCGCGGGAGCGGCTAAAGGATTTGATCCTGGAAGCCGCGGCCCCGCCGCCGCCTGTTCGCAAGGCCACGAAGCCGACTAAAGGCTCGGTGGAGCGCCGTTTGAAGGCAAAGTCCGGCCGTTCGGATATCAAGAAAATGCGAGGCAAGCCCTCCGGCGACTAATCCGAGGGTGTTTGATTTTCAGAGCTTACGAAGCGCAACCGTGTCGATCAGGTGGTTCTTGCCTTTGCGCAGAATGAGATCCGCCCGCGGGCGCGTGGGGACAATGTTCTGGCGCAGGTTCTTCAGGTTAATGTTCTGCCAGAGCCCCTCGGCGATGCTGAGCGCTGCCTCCTCACTGATCGATGCATAACGGTTGAAGAAGGAATTGGGGTCGCGGAAGGCGGTCTGCCGCAGGTTCATGAAGCGGTTCACATACCAGTTGTGAATGAAATCCTCGTCGGCATCGATATAGATCGAGAAATCGAAGAAATCGGAAACGATCGGCACGATGCGCCCGCCTGCCGGCAGATCACGCGATTGCAGCACGTTGATGCCTTCGAAAATGAGGATGTCGGGTTGGTCGACAACCGTGTATTCATTGGGCAGCACATCATACGTCAGGTGCGAATAGCGCGGCGCCTTCACATTCGGCTGACCGGCCTTGATTGCCGAGAGGAACCGCAGCAGCGCGCCAATGTCATAGCTCTCTGGAAAACCCTTGCGTTCCATCAGGTTCTCCCGCCGCAGAACCTCGTTCGGATAAAGAAAGCCGTCCGTGGTGATCAGATCGACCTTCGGGCTGGAAGGCCAGCGCGCAAGGAGCTCTTTCAAAATACGTGCCGTCGTGGATTTTCCAACAGCGACGGAACCGGCAATGCCGATGACGAAAGGCGTCTTGTTGACGTCAGCCATGTTGAGGAAGCGGTTGCGCTGCTCGAACAGCAGTTGCGACGCTTCCACATGTGATGACAGCAGGCGCGACAGCGAGAGATAGATGCGCCGCACTTCGTCCAGATCGATCGGATCATCCAGCGAACGTAGCCGCTTGACCTCGTCCGCGGAAAGGGTCAATGGCGTATCGGCGCGGAATTTAGCCCATTCTTCGGAACTGAAGAAGTGATAGGGCGAATATTCGTCCGCACGAAAATGATCGAGTGTCCCTGGCATGCCTCTCTCCCCGCTGCCTGCCGTGACATTCATGACGTCGGCCTCGCCGCCTTTTCCGCAAGGCCGGTCTGGCCTGTGCGCCGCTCAAGCTCGGCAAAAACGTCCGCAAGTGGAATATCGGCAATCTTCAGCACGACAAGCAGATGGTAAAGTAGATCGGCGGCCTCGTTTTTCAGCCCATCGCGATCTTTGGCGATGGCGGCAATAACGCTCTCCACCGCCTCTTCGCCGAGTTTTTTCGCGGCGCGCTCCTGACCGGCCGCAACCAGCTTGGCCGTCCAGGATTCGTCAGGAGAGGCAGCGGCGCGGATTGCGACGATGCGCTCCAGATCGGAAAGGGTAAATGCGCTCATGGGGAAATCCTGCAATCAGTCGAGACGCATGGCGATGCCATGCTCGGCCATGTAGTTCTTGGCTTCACCGATCGAATAGGTGCCGAAGTGGAAGATGGAAGCGGCAAGCACTGCCGTTGCGTGGCCATCGCGAACACCCGCCACCAGATCATCCAGCGTGCCGACGCCGCCCGAGGCGATGACAGGCACGCGGACCTGATCGGCAATGCTGCGCGTCAGGCCGATATCGTAGCCGCTCTTCGTTCCGTCGCGGTCCATCGAGGTGACGAGCAACTCGCCAGCCCCACGCTCGACCATCCTGATGGCGAATTCGACGGCGTCGATACCGGTCGGCTGGCGGCCGCCGTGGGTGAAGATTTCCCAGCGGTCAGCCTCGCCATCTTTCGAAACGCGCTTGGCGTCGATGGAAACGACGATGCACTGGTTGCCGAACTTATCGGCCGCCTGCGCGACGAAATCGGGATCCTTGACGGCGGCAGAATTGATCGAGACCTTGTCGGCACCGCAAAGAAGAAGCTTGCGAATATCGGCAACGCTGCGAACGCCGCCGCCAACGGTTACCGGCATGAAGCAATGATCGGCCGTGCGCGACACCACATCGAAGATCGTATCGCGGTTGTCCGAAGACGCGGTGATGTCGAGGAAGCAGAGTTCATCCGCCCCCGCGGCGTCATAGGCTTTCGCCGCCTCGACCGGATCACCTGCATCGATCAGATCAACGAAGTTCACGCCCTTGACGACACGACCGTCTTTGACATCGAGGCAGGGAATGATGCGGGCTTTGAGGGTCATGCACGTGTCTCCTTCGCAGCCTTGATAAGGGCAAGTGCCTCGGCGGGATCAATGCGACCGTCATAAAGCGCACGGCCGGAAATAGCGCCCTCAAGCTTTACCGCATCCGGCTGCAACATGCGCTTGATGTCATCGATGGAGGCAAGTCCGCCGGACGCGATGACTGGGATGGAGACCGCGTCGGCCAGTTCCAGCGTTGAGGCCCAATTGATGCCGGCCAGGATGCCGTCACGATCGATATCGGTGTAGATGATGGCCGCGACGCCGGCACCTTCGAAACGTTTGGCAAGCTCGATGACGCCGAGTTCGGAGGCTTCCGCCCAGCCTTCAACGGCAACCTTGCCGCCCTTGGCATCGATGCCGACGGCGACCTGGCCGGGAAAACGCTTGCAGGCTTCAATGACCAGAACCGGATCGCGCACCGCCACGGTGCCGAGAATGACGCGCGCAAGGCCGCGGCTCAGCCAAGCCTCGATATGATCGAGTGTGCGGATGCCGCCGCCCAGCTGCACCGGGTTTGTCGTCGCTTTCAAAATGGCATCAACTGCCGCGCCGTTGACCGTCTGGCCGGCGAACGCACCGTTGAGATCAACGACATGCAGCCATTCAAAGCCTTGATCCTCGAAAGCCTTCGCCTGTGCTCCGGGGTCGGTATTATAGACGGTGGCCTGGTCCATATCGCCGAGTTTCAGGCGAACGCACTCACCGTTTTTGAGATCGATTGCGGGAAAAAGGATCATGTCAGGGCTTCCAGCGCAGGAAATTGGAAATCAGGGCGAGGCCGAGCGTCTGGCTTTTTTCCGGGTGGAACTGCGCGCCCGCCATATTGTCGCGGCCGACGAAAGCCGTCATCGCGCCCCCGTAATTGGTCGTAGCGATGACGTCAGTCGCATGCTTGGCCGCCAGATGATAGGAATGCACGAAATAGGCGTGCAACCCATCCGCGCCAGTCTTGATACCCTCGAACAGCGGATGTGCGTGGCGGATTTCCAGCGTATTCCAGCCGATTTGGGGAATCTTGAGCCCAGGATCAGACGGCGTCATTTCGACAACATCACCCTCGATCCATCCAAGTCCGTTGCTCACGGTCTTTTCCAGCCCCCGGGAGGACATGAGCTGCATGCCGACGCATATGCCGAGAAAGGGGTGGGCCTTTTTTTCGACGGCTTCGACGAGTGCCTCATGCATGCCGGGAACGGCATCCAGACCCGCCCGGCAATCGGCATAGGCGCCGACACCGGGCAGCACGATGCGGTCCGCCGAGGCGACGTGATCGGGCTTGTCGGTCAAATCGATGGTTGCGTTGATACCGGCTTCACGCGCGGCGCGCTCGAAAGCTTTGGTGGCCGAGCGCAGATTGCCCGAGCCGTAGTCGATGATCGCGACACGCATGTCAGCGCCTTCCATTCAAGTCGAAAAGAAACGATCCGGCGGGATCGTTGACGAAGTTTGTGTCGCCGCTCTTTTGCGGCGAAGGGGTCCAGACCGGCTGTGACAGCTGTTCCACTGCGTCGGCATTTTCCGAGAGACCGGAGAAATAGATGTCTTCGGCGCTCGAAAGATCAGGCGCTGAAACAACTGACGTCAGCGTCCAGCCTTTGCGGATCAGGTGCCGGACGAGAAAATCGCGTCCCTCCAGCGCCGTGATGAGCCCAGTCGCGAGACCAAAAAGAATCCCGGCAGGTTCGAACCCGGCGAACGTCGAGATCTGCCCGGCGGCAAAAAGGGCGATGACAACGATGGCCGTCGCCAGCCACAGCCGGTTGATCGCAAGCCATAACCATGGCGCAAAGAAAGCCAGCCACACGAAACGATCTGCGATGAAGCGGGTCGTCTTGTGGTCCCTGTCCGGCCCGTTGGGGGCTTCCAGAACGAGATAGCTTGTCATGGGCTTCCTGACAGCTTGGGCGTCAGGCCAGCATGCCCTTCGTGGAGGGAACGCGGCCTGCCTGCCGGGGGTCGATCTCGGTTGCCGCGCGAAGAACGCGGGCAACGGCCTTGAAACATGTTTCAGCGATATGATGGTTGTTAGCGCCGTAATGGTTCAGGATATGCAGCGTGATGCCGGCGTTCTGGGCGAGGGCCTGAAAGAATTCACGTACCAGTTCGGTGTCGAAAGTGCCGATCTTTGGTGCGGAGAAATTGACGTTCCACACGAGAAACGGCCGGCCGGAAATATCGACGGCGGCCTTGGTCATCGTCTCGTCCATGGCTAGGTCGAGCGAGGCGTAGCGGGTGATGCCACGCCGATCACCCAACGCTTTCGCAATCGCCTGACCGATGGCGATGCCGGTATCTTCCACGGTGTGGTGGTCATCGATATGCAGGTCGCCCTGAACCTCTATCTCCATGTCTATGAGCGAATGGCGGCTGAGCTGGTCCAGCATATGGTCGAAAAATCCCACGCCGGTGGAAATTTTTGATTTGCCGGTGCCGTCGATATCCACGCGGACCGAAACCGAGGTTTCGTTGGTCTTGCGGATAATCTCACCTTTACGTTCTGCCATTTTGGCCGCTCCGTGGAAATGTTGCCGTTCCTTATCAGCACGGGACACAAATATCCAGTTGTTCCATCGTCTTGGCTGACCTGCGGGGAACACGGTGCGATCCCGATGATTGCAATCGGAAAAACCCGACTTACATAGAACCCGAAAAGGGCCGCAACCCGGTCCGTTAACTCCAGGCCCGGCAGGGCAGACAGGTGTTTGATGACAACAATCATTACAGTCAGAAAGGGCGGCAAAGTCGTCATGGCTGGCGACGGGCAGGTAAGCCTCGGCCAGACCGTCATGAAGGGTAACGCCCGCAAGGTTCGTCGCATCGGCAAGGGCGAAGTGATCGCTGGTTTCGCCGGCGCAACGGCGGATGCCTTTACATTGCTTGACCGTCTCGAAAAGAAGCTCGAGCAATATCCCGGCCAGTTGATGCGCGCAGCCGTGGAGCTCGCGAAGGACTGGCGGACCGACAAATATCTGCGCAATCTTGAAGCCATGATGCTGGTGGCCGATAAATCGACCACACTTGCCATTACCGGCAACGGTGATGTGCTGGAGCCTGAACATGGCGCAATCGCCATCGGCTCCGGCGGCAATTATGCATTCGCCGCCGCCCGCGCGATGATGGATACCGACAAGTCGGCCGAAGACGTGGCGCGTCAGGCGCTCGATATCGCCGCCGATATCTGCGTTTACACCAATCACAATCTCGTCGTGGAAACGCTCGACGCCGAGTAAGCCAATTTCTCACCAATGGGTCCTGTGGGCCGGGCCGAATGGCCGGCCGGAACAGGAAAGCCGAGAGGACAGAATGACCACTTTTTCTCCCCGAGAAATCGTCTCGGAACTGGACCGTCACATCATCGGTCAGCACGATGCAAAACGTGCCGTCGCGATCGCATTGCGCAATCGCTGGCGCCGCCAGCAGCTCGATGAGAGCCTGCGCGACGAAGTCATGCCGAAAAACATTCTCATGATCGGTCCGACCGGTGTCGGCAAGACGGAAATCTCGCGCCGCCTTGCCAAGCTGGCCGGCGCACCATTCATCAAGGTCGAAGCCACCAAGTTCACCGAAGTCGGTTATGTCGGACGCGATGTCGAGCAGATAATTCGCGACCTGGTCGAGATTGGTATCGGCCTCGTGCGCGAAAAGAAGCGCGCCGAAGTGCAGGCCAAGGCGCATCAGAGCGCCGAAGAGCGGGTGCTTGATGCGCTTGTTGGCTCCACCGCATCGCCGGGCACGCGCGAAAGCTTCCGCAAGAAGCTGCGCGACGGCGAGTTGGACGACAAGGAAATCGATATCGAAGTTGCCGATAGCGGATCGGGTATGCCCGGTTTTGAAATTCCCGGCATGCCGGGCGCCAATATCGGCGTGCTCAACCTGTCGGAAATGTTCGGCAAGGCCATGGGCGGACGCACCAAGAAGGTGCGCACCACGGTATCGAAATCCTATGCCGATCTCATCCGCGACGAATCCGACAAGCTGCTGGACAATGAAATGATCCAGCGTGAGGCGGTGAAGTCGGTTGAAAATGACGGCATCGTCTTCCTCGATGAGATCGACAAGATCGCCGCCCGCGATGGCGGGATGGGCGCCGGTGTTTCGCGCGAAGGCGTGCAGCGCGACCTGCTGCCGCTGGTCGAAGGCACGACGGTGTCAACGAAATATGGGCCTGTCAAAACCGACCATATCCTCTTCATCGCATCGGGCGCCTTTCATGTGGCCAAGCCGTCGGATCTGCTGCCGGAGCTTCAGGGCCGCCTGCCGATCCGCGTTGAGCTGAAGCCGCTCACCCGGGAGGATTTCCGCCGTATCCTGACGGAGACGGAGGCAAGCCTTATCCGCCAGTACAAGGCGCTGATGGCAACGGAAGAACTGGATCTCGACTTCACCGACGACGCAATCGATGCCCTGGCTGACGTAGCAGTTCATCTTAATTCGTCGGTCGAGAATATCGGTGCCCGCCGCCTGCAGACGGTAATGGAGCGTGTTCTGGACGAGATTTCCTTCAACGCGCCGGATCGTGGCGGTTCCGCCGTCAAGATCGACCAGGACTATGTCCGTAAACATGTCGGCGATCTCGCCGCCGATACGGACCTCTCGCGCTATATTCTCTGAAGACTTCAGGGATCGAAGAAAAAGGAGTGCGGCCTTATTTGCCGCACTCTTTTATTTTATCCGCCTCATCTCGCATTCAGCCCGCATTTTGTTTATGGGAAGGGCTGCATTCCCTTTGGAACCGCTTTCGTGGAATGATCAGGTTTGTCAGCAGCTGTGCTGGCTTAGCCGCAGGCTTGAAAAAAGGCATTCGCTCGTGCGCAAAACTCTTTTGGCATTTGCCGCTGCTTTGACGTTCACCGTCACCGCATCCTCCTATGTTGAGGCCGCAACGGTCGTACCGCCCGGCAACCGCAATGCCGAGCAGCCGGGCGTCCCCGGTGCTTCCGCAAAGAGAACCAAGGCGTCCAACACGTCTTATGAGCGGAAATATAAGAAGGTCCTTGATCTCTTGTCTTCCGACAAGGCGCTGATTGCCAAGATCAAGTCGACAGCGGCGCTTTACGGTATTGATCCGATCCACATGATTGGCGCGATCGTTGGCGAGCACACCTATAATGTCGATGCCTATGACAGGCTGCAGTCCTATTACGTCAAGGCGGCCTCTTATGCCGGCGGCAGCTTCCGTTTCGGATACAAGGACGAGACGATCGCGCAGTTTCTGACGCATTCGCAGTTTTCCAAATGCCAGTCGAAGAAGGATTCCTACAGCCTCTGGAACTGTCGCGAAGATGTTTGGGAAGATAGCTTCCGCGGCAAGACCGTCGATGGCGTTGCCTATCCTAACAATCGGTTCAGCGCGGTTTTCTTCCAGCCATTTTACGCGGGCCAGACCTTCGGCCTTGGCCAGATCAATCCGCTGACGGCGCTGATGCTATCCGACATGGTGGCGAGAACCTCGGGTTATGAGAAGCTGGACGAGAACGATGCCGCAGCGGTCTATACGTCAATCATGGACCCGGACCACTCCCTTGCCTTCATGGCAGCCGCCATTCGCAAATCGATCGATGACTACAGGTCGATCGCCGACATGGATATCTCGAAAAATCCCGGCCTGACCTCGACACTCTATAATGTCGGGGGATCGCAGCAGCGCGCGGCGGTCCTGGCGCAGAAGAACCGCCAGCGTGCCGCAAGCGGAGAACAGCCATCGTTGCCGGAAGAGAATTACTACGGCTGGCTGGTGAATGACCGTATCAAGGATCTCCAGGGTCTCTTGTAGGAAAAGACTTATATCCGCTAGATTGTTTCCATAATGGAAATAATATTTGGCGATCAGCCGCAATTGACGAGCAGCCGTCTCAGCGTCCAATCTGTGTCTTCAGAATAGAGGAGGCGCATGTGAGCCGCACGGATAAATTCGGTCTTTCCATTGACGACAGGCTGTATGCCTTTTTGACGGACGATGTGCTTCCCGGCACGGGTCTCAGCAGCGAGGCTTTTTTTGAAGGCTTTTCGGCCATCGTTCATGAGCTCTCTCCGAAGAACCGCGAGCTGCTTGCCAAGCGCGACGCGCTGCAGGAAAAAATTGACGGCTGGTACCGAGAGAACGGAGCACCATCGGATTTCGAGGGCTACGAGGCATTCCTGAAGGAAATCGGTTATCTTCTGCCGGAGGGACCGGCTTTCCAGGTCGAAACAACAAATGTCGATCCGGAAATAGCCGTTGTTGCCGGGCCGCAGCTTGTTGTTCCCGTCATGAATGCACGCTACGCGCTGAACGCCGCGAACGCCCGTTGGGGGTCGCTCTATGACGCGCTCTATGGCACCGATGCCATTTCCGAAGCCGAGGGTGCGGAAAAGGGCAGGGGCTATAACCCGAAGCGCGGCGAGAAGGTTATCGAGTGGGCGCGCAACTTCCTCGATGAATCCGCGCCGCTCGCAAGCGGCAGCTGGTCTGGCGTCACCAGCTTCGAAATCGTTGACGGCCTGCTGCGGCTTGTCGTTGGCGATGCCACGACCGGCCTCGAGGACGAAACGCAGTTCAAGGGTTTCACAGGCGACGCGGCGAAGCCCGCAACGATCCTGCTCGGCAAAAATGGCCTGCACACCGAGATCGTCATCGATCCAACAACCGAAATCGGTAAGGGCGATCGGGCAGGCATATCTGATGTCATCCTTGAATCCGCTTTGACCACCATCATGGATTGCGAGGATTCGGTTGCCGCCGTCGATGCCGAGGACAAGGTGCTGGTTTACGGCAACTGGCTTGGCCTGATGCGCGGCGACCTGACGGAGGAGGTCTCCAAGGGCGGCAGCACCTTCACACGCCGCCTCAACCCGGATCGCTATTATACAGCACCCGATGGCTCCGCGCTCACGCTGCCGGGCCGGTCGCTGATGCTGGTCCGCAATGTCGGTCACCTCATGACCAATCCGGCAATCCTTGATCGGGATGGCCGCGAGGTTCCTGAGGGTATCATGGATGCTGTCGTCACAGCGCTCATTGCACTCTACGACGTCGGCCCTTCCGGGCGACGCCAGAACTCCCGGGCCGGCTCCATGTATGTGGTAAAGCCGAAGATGCATGGGCCGGAAGAAGTGGCCTTCGCCAACGAGATTTTCACCCGCGTCGAAAAGCTCGTCGGCATGCAGCCCAATACCATGAAAATGGGCATCATGGATGAGGAGCGCCGCACCACTGTTAACCTCAAGGAGAGCATTCGAGCTGCGAAGGATCGTGTGGTCTTCATCAATACGGGTTTCCTCGACCGTACCGGTGACGAAATTCACACCTCGATGGAAGCAGGCCCGATGATCCGCAAGGGCGACATGAAGCAGGCGGCCTGGATCGCTGCTTATGAAAACTGGAACGTCGATATCGGCCTCGAATGCGGTCTTTCCGGCCATGCGCAGATCGGCAAAGGCATGTGGGCGATGCCTGACCTGATGGCGGCGATGCTGGAGCAGAAGATTGCTCATCCGAGGGCGGGCGCAAACACTGCCTGGGTACCGTCGCCAACGGCGGCGACGCTGCATGCGACGCATTATCACAAGGTCGATGTTGCCGCGGTTCAGGAAGGCCTGAAAAGTCGCGGTCGCGCCAAGGTTTCCGACATTCTTTCAGTGCCGGTCGCGCCGCGTCCCAACTGGACGCCGGAAGAAATCCAGCGTGAACTTGATAACAATGCGCAGGGTATTCTCGGCTATGTCGTTCGCTGGGTCGATCAGGGCGTCGGCTGCTCCAAGGTTCCTGACATCAACAATGTCGGCCTGATGGAGGATCGCGCGACGCTTCGCATCTCCGCCCAGCACATGGCGAACTGGCTGCGCCACGGCGTGGTGACAGAGGCCCAGATCATCGAGACCATGAAGCGCATGGCCGCAGTTGTTGATGCTCAGAATGCCGGCGATGCCGCTTATCACCCGATGGCATCGGATTTCGACGGCTCGGTGGCTTTCCAGGCTGCTGTCGAGCTGGTGCTGAAGGGCCGCGAACAGCCGAACGGCTATACCGAGCCGGTCCTGCACCGCCGCCGTCTGGAGCTGAAGGCAAAGCAGGCGGCCTGATCAGCCTCCTCACGCACGGTACAAAAAAGCCGCCGGGAGATCCTCGGCGGCTTTTTCTTGATCTGCTGGTGTGACCCTTACTGGATCACGACGACCTTGGTGCTGCGGCCGGGGCGGACGCGGCTGTAAAGGTCGATCACATCCTGGTTGATCATGCGAATGCAGCCGGAAGAGGCAGCGGTGCCGATCGAGGCCCATTCGGGCGAACCATGAATGCGGAACAGCGTATCCTGGCCCTTGTCGTTGAAGAGATACATGGCGCGTGCGCCCAGCGGGTTGGAAAGGCCGGGGCCCATACCAGCTTCGACATATTTCGCCACTTCCGGCTTGCGATCCGCCATTTCTTTCGGCGGATGCCACATTGGCCATTCCTGCTTCCACGCCACATAGGCTTCACCAGCCCAGGCGAAACCAGCCTTGCCGACGCCGATGCCGTAACGCACCGCGCGGTTGCCGGAAAGGATATAATAAAGGAAACGATCGCGCGTATTGACGATAATCGTGCCGGGACGCTCGTTCGTCTGGAACTCGACGATCTGGCGGCGGTATTTTTCGTTCACGCGGTTGATCGGGATGGCTGGGAGCGCATAACCCGCATCGGTCACCGGACCGTAAACATCATTGAAGATCTGCACCGTTTCGACCTTCGCCGGAACGGGATCGGCAACCGGTACGGAGGCTGCGATCTTGCCTGATGTCGGAGTTGCGGATTGGGAAGTCGTTTCGGCGCAGCCGGCCAGTGCCAGTGCTGCCGTCAGACCGAGTATGGTCAATGGGGTACGGATGCGCATGTCGTTCTCGCGGAAAATTCGCCAAATTGTGCGAAGGAGTAGGCTTAATAGGATAAATCGGTTATTTTCCATTCAGCCGCACTTGGCAAGCCGTTGTGCAGCCGCGAAACGGCACCGCATTTAAAATTGCCGGTTGATTGCCTTTTTTGCAACAATAGGCCAAACGCTTCAGCAGCCATTATCCATGACTATTCTTTCCGTTACCAACAATAATCCGTTAATCGACGGCCGCCAGTCGGACAAGGCGATGCTGGTGCGTCGTGGCGTACAGGTGCTGTTGCACGAGATGCGCCACTCGGTCTTGCCGGAACTGCCGCTGGCAAGCGGACGGCGGGCCGATCTCATCAGCCTGTCTTCCAAGGGCGAAATCTGGATCATCGAAATCAAATCCTCGATCGAGGACTTCCGTGTCGATCGCAAGTGGCCCGATTATCGGTTGCATTGCGACCGCCTGTTTTTCGCCACCCATCCAGAGGTGCCAACGGATATCTTCCCGGAAGAATGCGGGCTCTTCCTGTCGGACGGCTACGGGGCGCATATGCTGCGCGATGCGCCGGAGCACAAACTGCCGCCGGCAACCCGCAAATCGGTCATGCTGGATTTTTCGAGAACCGCTGCGACCCGGCTGATGCTGGCTGAATGGACGACGGGGCGCAGTTTCGGGGAATAGCGGCTGGCTTCGGCGCATCGTCCGGACGGAAACCGTTTCCCAATTTAACTGAAAATGCTTATTTTGGCGCGCGTTTGGCAAGAATGCGCTGCAGGGTCCTTCGATGCATGTTCAGCCGTCGCGCCGTTTCCGAAACGTTGCGCTCGCACATCTCATAGACACGCTGAATATGCTCCCACCGCACCCGGTCGGCCGACATTGGGTTTTCGGGCACTTCGGTCTTTTCGCCCTTTCGCTGTGTGAGCGCGTTGAAAACATCGTCCGCGTCGGCGGGTTTGGCCAGATAATCCAGTGCCCCGAGCTTCACGGCGGTTACGGCGGTCGCAATGTTGCCGTAGCCGGTCAGAACAACGATCTGTGTATCGTCGCGGCTCTGCCTGATGGCCTCAATGACCTCCAGACCGTTACCATCGGTCAGGCGCAGATCGACGACCGCATATTTGGGCGGTGCGGCCTTGGAGCGGGTGATACCTTCGCTGACCGTCTCGGCGGTCTCGACGACAAAGCCGCGCGTTTCCATAGCCCTTGCAAGCCGGCGCAGAAATGGGCCGTCATCATCGACGATCAGCAGGGAGCGGTCAGGTCCGATCGGATCGACGTCCTCTGATGCGGTGGTGGCTGAGGGGTTCTGGTTTTCTGTGTTCATGTTTCCGGCCTTCCGGCAACTTTATCGGCTTGGTTTTCTTCTTTTTATCGCCGCTTCAGCGTGAATGGTAAAGTCAACGGCTCCTTTTATCGTCCATCAGCGCCCGAGGCCAGACGATTGTGACGCGTGCCCCGCTTTCGCCAGCGGTGCGGTTACCGAAGGTGACGGCTGCCCCTGACCTCTCCAACAGCGTTTTCGCGATGAATAGGCCAAGCCCCAGCCCGCCCGCCCGCGTATCGTTGTGACGTTCGGTCACATAGGGCTCACCGATGCGGGCAAGCAAATCATGAGCATAACCGGGCCCGTCATCCTCGATAACGACGGTAACCGTCTGCGAATCGTGTGCGACGGTCACGGTTACCTTCTGCCGCGCATAGTCGACTGCATTTTCAATGAGGTTGCCAAGGCCGTAAATGATGCCGGCGTTTCGAATGCCAACCGGCTCCTCTGCGCGGCCGTTCTTTTCCACCAGTTCAAGCCGAATGCCGAACTCCCGGTGCGGGGCCATCACCTCCTCGATCAGGGAAGAGAGCGGCAGGCGGCGCATGTGCTCCTCGTTATCAGCGGAAAGTGACGTCAGCCGGCGCAGGATATCGCGGCATCTTTCGCTCTGGCTGCGCAGCAGTCCGATGTCTTCGCCGAATTTTTCGTCGTGCCCAAGTTCCCGCTCCATCTCCTTGGCGACAACGCTGATGGTCGCAAGAGGTGTGCCAAGCTCATGCGCCGCGGCGGCTGCCAGCCCGTCGAGCTGGGAGAGGTGCTTTTCTCTCTCCAGTACCAGTTCGGTTGCGGCCAAGGCATCGGCCAGCTGGTTTGCCTCGTGAGAAACGCGATACGCATAAAAAGCCGCAAACGAGGTCGTGGCAATAATGGCGACCCAGGTGCCCACATGCAGCAGCAGTTGGATCGGCAGAACTTCGCCGGGATACCACGGAACCGGAAATGGCGAGAAGGCAATAGCCGTCGAGCAGATCACGGCGAAGAGGAGGAGAATGAGCGAGTGCCGCAGCGGCTGCGAGGCAAATGCAATAATGACCTGCACGCAGATCAGCGGCGCGAAGGGATTGGAAAGTCCACCCGTGATATAGATGAGCGCCGTCAGTTGCAGCAGGTCGAATGCCAGAAGCAATGTCGCTTCCCAGGGCTCCAGACGGTATGTCGAGGGAAAGCGGGCCGTTAGAAACAGGTTGGCAAGCGCCAGTGCCGCGATCAGAAGGCCGCACGCCAGAAGCGGCAGGGGAAAATTCAGCCCAAAGGCGACGAACAAGATTGTTGCCGTCTGGCCGGCAACCGCCAGCCAGCGCAGCCAGACAATGGTTTGCAACCTTATCCGGCGACTGGCGCGGCCAAGTCTGGTGGTTTCGATCGGTTGGCTGGCCACCGTCTTCTCCTTTGCCCGTTTCATCGTGCTCATGTCCCACGCGGCTTCGCGCGGCTGGTCGGCAGGGCGGCGGCAGGATCCTCCGGCCACGGATGGCGTGGATATCGCCCGCGCATGTCCGCCCGCACATCCTTCCAGGATCCCGCCCAGAAACCGGGAAGATCGCGTGTCGTCTGTATCGGCCTATGCGCGGGCGAGGTCAATTCCAGGAGGAGCGGCAGGCGACCCTGCGCGATTGCCGGGTGATCCTTCAGCCCGAAAAGCTCCTGCACGCGAATGGAAAGCGTCGGCTCGCTGCCATCGTAACGAATGGGGTGCCGCTGACCCGTCGGCGCCTCGAAATGCGTGGGCGCTAGCCGGCTGAGGTCCCGGGCAATCTCGTGCGGCACAAGGGAGAGGATACCCTCGGAGAGGCTACCGGGTCGGATGTCCTGTAAACTGCGTGCACCGTTCTGGAACGGAACGAGCCAATCATCCAGTCTCGAGAGCAACGCCTCATCACTGACATCGGGCCACGGTTCGCCGATGCTCGCATGCAGGAAGCCGATCCTGTCACGAAGCTGCAGTGTCTCCTTGGAGAACGGGAGAATGCCGATGCCGAATTCTCTAACGCCATTGGCAAGCGCCCTCGCTGCCCTTTCACCATCGGGGCGGGGCAGGGGCGTTTCATCGAGGATAATG